>PBVO01000125.1 GCA_002729015.1 Candidatus Poribacteria bacterium | reverse complement strand
ATTATAGGCGGAATAACCGTCATCTACTTTCCGAAAAACAGAATCTATCATAGCCTCAATCTGATACTCATAAATCCCAGGTTTTGTTAACCTCATTGCNTTGATGTGTGCTTGAGCNGTAATTTCGGCTGCTCGTCGGACTCGTTTAANCTCCTCNCCGTTTTTTATCAAACGCATTTCAGCAAAAATGTCCGTCGGATCGACGATTGATTTTGGCCCAGTNCCTTGACTTGCCCGNTCACGGCGGTTTNGTGTAACAAAGTTCACTATNTTATTGTCGTAAATAGAGTCNCCAAGAGCATAGTANATTTTACTACATCCTTCAACAAATTGATTGATTTCGTCGTCAAATGAGTTAATCGGGAAGGCAACGTCTGCGCCAAAATCACTTACCGCATTCGCAACACCGATTCTCTTACCATCCCAAGTTTCAGCGCCCTTATCTTTAGGCAAAACAAATAGTATAAACTGGTACTTCTTATGATTTGGGGCTAATACACAAACCGCTTCTGGTTCTGGAAAACCCGTTAGGTAATATAAATTACTGTTTTGGCGAAATTTGTAACTCATATTNTTCGAACGTTTTACTAATCTATGAGCTGGTAATATGGCCACTCCGTCGGCAATTCTTTCCATAAATCGGTTCCTGTTTTCTTTATACACGCCTTTTCACCTTCCGTCTTTTCTGAATTACACAAAACTAATTTAAATGTTACAGTAAATTTCGGTAGGTGAGGGAGTTTTTTCTATTTTTTATGGAACGACAGTTGCAACCAATTGTTGATTTTTGACGTTTTGTTCAGGTAAGCCCCAAAATTCTGGCATGTTGGTGAACATAATTATCAGCATTTTGGAAAGTCAAAGTCNNNCTGGNATTTCTGTTGCAAAACGGGCGGTTTTGTGTTAGAATNCTGACTTTGCTTACAGACGGGAAAATCGGATTGGCACACCGATAAACATTAACGGAGGACACNGGCTTAGTCAACAAATAACGATTGTTGTTTTAGTTTTTACTGGCTGAACCTAAAAGTGAGTTGAATGAACCAGGATCAGAAACAAGAAAATAGTCCTGACATGACCGGCGAGGAAGCGGGTCAGGTGTCTATTGATGGCGACAAAGAAGAGACGTCAATAGATGAAAAAACGACGGTTTCAAATGAGATTGAGGAATTGGTAGTGGATGGNGAAGAGAAGTCGCTTGCTGGCGGAGAATCGAATGCTGGTGCTTCTGGAGACGCGCAAGAAGAGGACACTGTTACTGAAGGTGTAGTTGAAGACAACATGGCTGAAATGGATATGGAAGCCCTTTTGTCTGCTACTGATAGCTCGTTTGAGTCCGTTTCAGAAGGGCAAATTGTACCGGGAATAATTGTCAGCATCAGCTCAGATGAAGTGTTAGTAGATATAGGTTTCAAGTCTGAGGGCATCATTTCCACATCTGAGTTTGAGACTGATGATGAAGGTAAGCTGAAAATTGGCCTTGGGGATGAAATTGAAGTCTACGTNGTTAGGAAGGAAAATCTCGACGGTCANGTAGAATTGTCCAAATCNCANGCTGATGTTCAGAGGGCTTGGAANAGGNTTGCCCAAGCATTTAATGAAAACGAGGTAGTCTCTGGNACACTCAACGAGCGTGTCAAAGGCGGNATGAGTGTTGAGGTTGACGGATTGCGCGGTTTCTTACCAGCTTCTCAGATTGAGTTGCGTGCAGTACCCGATTTAGATGACTATATCGGCAAAACACTTGACATGCGAGTGGTTAAGTTTAACCGCCGGAGAGACAATATCGTCTTATCTAGACGAATACTCCTTGAAGAAGCACAGGATGTTAAGAAGACTGAACTGTTAGGGCGAATCGAAACGGGAAAACTGATTAAAGGAATTGTCAAGAGTATTGCACCTTTTGGTGTCTTCGTTGATCTAGATGGAATCGATGGTCTATTGCATCGGAGCGATATGTCCTGGGGNAAAGTGAACCATCCTTCTGANATGTTAGCGATAGGAGACGAGGTCGAAACACTAGTTATCGATGTCGATCAAGAAAATGAGAGAATATCGCTCGGCTTAAAGCAGAAAACAACGGATCCTTGGTTNTCAGTACCTGATAAGTATCCGGTAGANACAATTGTCAAGGGTGAAGTTGTCAACATTGTCAGTTATGGCGCTTTCGTAGAAATTGAAGATGGCGTTGAAGGGTTGATTCATGTTTCGGAAATGTCGTGGACACAAAGGAACGTAGCTTTGTCCAAAATTGTTGGCAAAGGAGATACCGTCGAAGCTCGCGTATTGTCTCTAGATTCCGTTGGTCGACGAATTTCTCTGAGTTTGAAGCAATTAGCAGCAAACCCGTGGGAACTCTTGGAATCTAAATATCCNAAAGATACTCGCTTATCAGGGGTTGTTAAGAACCTAACTAAGTTCGGAGCCTTTGTGGAAATTGAGCCTGGNATTGACGGACTGGTCCATACATCTGACTTTTCCTGGACTGAACGTAACGTAGTTCCTAGCCAAATCTTGAAAAAGGGAGATGAGGTCGATGTAGTGGTACTCGAAATCAACTCTGCTGAACAACGAATTTCGCTCAGTATTAAACATAATGTGCCGGATCCGTGGGAAGAGGTAACAGCCAGATATAAGCGCGGNTCAACAGTTCAAGGCCAAGTAGTCAATCTGACTGATTTTGGAGCCTTCGTCAAACTTGAAGAAGGGGTAGAAGGCCTGATTCATATTTCGGAATTGGCNGACTACCGGGTCAATCGTCCGAATGAAGTAGTTAGTGTTGGAGATCANCTTGACCTNAAGGTGATAGAAATAAACCCTGANAAGCATCGCATCGGATTGAGTCTTCGTCGGGCTAAAGCTGAAGAAGGAGGAACTGCGGTTCGTGAACCGGCTAAAGATCGCGAACCTAGCAAGCGTCAGTATGAGCCGCCTGTCCGCCGGCGTTCAAGGCCGGCTCTAGTATCCGATGAGAAGCCTAATATATCCGATGAGCCAACTAGCTTTGGGTCTCTCTTGCAACAGACACTGGGACGTACAATGACTAGTAACCANGAAGAAGAATAACTAAATCNNACNTTTTTTGACAAAATGACTAACAAAAGGCTAGCTNATACAACTGAGCTGGCCTTTTTTNTTNCNGTNGTCNTACATTATTANATTATAATAATACTCANNCNGTTATCTANTGGAGAATATGTTGAATACTGCTTCTAANTCTGATTTCGTNTTTACNTCNGAGTCGATTACTGAAGGGCACCCTGACAAAATGGCTGATTCNATCTCAGACTCGATTCTGGATGCTATTTTATCTGAGGANCCAGTCGCACGTGTTGCCTGTGAAACCTTAGTTACNACTGGNTTNGCTCTNGTNTCAGGTGAAATCACTACAACGTCTTCTGTNAANATCCCGNGGGTTGTNCGNGANGTTGCNANACAAATTGGTTATACTANGGCTGAATATGGGTTTGATGCTACCCATTCGTCAGTACTTACTTCNATCGATGAGCAATCACCAGATATTGCCATGGGTGTTGATCAGTTAGGTGCTGGGGATCAAGGTATGATGTTTGGGTACGCATGCAAAGAGACTCCACAACTGATGCCTTTGCCAATTATGACAGCACATCAGTTAACCCGTCGTCTAACTATTGCACGAAAGGAGAAAATTTTAGATTTTCTGAGGCCAGACGGGAAATCGCAGGTATCAGTTCAATACACGGACGGCCAACCGAGCATCCGAGCCGTTGTAATTTCTACACAACATGATCCTGAAATTGACACCGTGGATTTACGTGAGGCCATAGTAGAAGAGATTATAAAACCCATAATTCCTATTACACTACGTCATCCAGACATTGTTTATCATATTAACCCTACAGGTCGCTTTGTGACAGGAGGGCCACAGGGTGATACTGGGTTGACAGGACGCAAAATCATTGCTGACACTTATGGTGGAATGGGGCGTCACGGTGGTGGAGCCTTTTCAGGTAAAGATCCAACCAAAGTGGATCGAAGCGCAGCCTATGCTGCCCGGCACGTAGCAAAAAATATTGTTGCCGCAGGCTTGGCTGAACGATGTGAAGTTCAGTTATCTTATGCNATTGGTGTAGTTGAGCCGACATCGATTATGGTCGAAACTTTCGGTACTAGTAATCTGTCAGATGAAAANTTGACCCAATTGGTGACTCACCATTTTGATTTGACTCCATTGGGTATAATCGAAGGGCTANAGTTACGACAGCCAATTTACCGACAGACAGCCGCATATGGACANTTTGGTCGAGANGAGCCAGGATTCACTTGGGAANTGACGAACTACGNTGATCGGTTAAGAGCTGACGTCTAGAATATCTAACAANCAAAATAATACAATATTTNATCTTTTANCANAATAGNGAGACTAACGTGAAGTACGACATTAAAGATNCNAATCTATCTGAAACTGGCAAACAACGAATTTACTGGGCTGATCGGTTCATGCCAGTCCTCAGTCAGATCCGANAGAGATTTGAAATTGAAAAGCCANTAGTAGGCACTCGGATTGCTGCGTGCCTGCATGTGACTACNGAAACTGCTAACTTAATGAGAACCTTAAAAGCTGGTGGAGCTGAAACGGTTTTGTGCGCGTCTAATCCTTTGTCAACTCAAGATGATGTAGCCGCATCCCTAGTGGTCAACGACGAGATTCCAGTTTTTGCTATCAATGGTGAAAACACTGAAACTTATTATCAACATATTGACTCGGCGATTGACTTCAAACCCACTATTACTATGGATGATGGTGCCGATTTGGTTTCTAAATTACATAGTGGAGATGTCAAAAGTGAGATTGTGGATGGTTTNGTTGCTGGNACNGANGAAACNACNACNGGCGTTATCCGTTTGAAAAGNATGGCTTCGGAAGGNGTATTGANATANCCTATCATTGCNGTCAACGANGCAAAGACNAAACANCTGTTTGATAACCGTTANGGNACGGGACAAAGTACACTTGATGGNATTNTTCGNGCTACTAACCTGCTTATAGCTGGTACTACNTTTGTTGTCGGTGGGTATGGTTGGTGTGCCAGAGGCNTNGCAAGTCGNGCTAGNGGATTGGGAGCTGAAGTAATTGTGACTGAGGTTGACCCAATGGTTGCTTTAGAAGCAGTGATGGACGGTTTTCGCGTAATGCCGATGATTGAAGCTGTTAAAGAGGCTAACGTTGTTTGTACGGTTACCGGCGACATTCACGTTTTGAGACATGAACACTTCGAAGTTATGAAAGATGGATGTATGGTGGCTAACTCAGGCCATTTCAACGTTGAAATCGATATTCCTGCGCTTGAATCCTTAAGCCAAAGTAAGGTTACCGTTCGAGAGTATGTGGAAGAATACAAACTCAAAGATGGCAGGAAAATTTATCTCTTGGGTCAAGGGCGGCTAATTAATTTGGCAGCGGCTGAAGGACACCCCGCTAGCGTAATGGATATGAGTTTTGCCAATCAAGCTTTGTCTGCTGAATATATTGTTCAACAATACCAAAACATGGATAAACAAGTCTATTCTGTACCGAATGATATTGATCAAACCATAGCTAGTCTGAAATTAGCAGCATTGGGTATTGAGATTGATGAGTTAACTGAAGAACAAGAAACCTACCTGAACTCTTGGACTATGGGAACCTAGATACAAATGTCAACGGTCCTAAATTGAGGATATGTGGAACTGGATTAAAAAGTCTGAACTCTGGGAAAATATCATTTTGATTATCGGTGTTTTTTCTCTTTGGCCGACAATCGCACTGAGAGATAAACCACTCGAAGCATATAGTGGGTGGGTTGGAGTTTATCGACGTTACCTTGGTTTGTTAATTTTGGTTTTATTAATAATTTTAGCTCGTCGATTATATCGAATTACGATGGCCTTCAAAGAACAAAATCGGCGTTAGTAGAAAAGTAAAAAATGAGTATTTTAGTTGTTGGTTCGGTTGCACTTGATACAGTAGAAACGCCAAACGGTAAAGTTGTGGATTCACTCGGCGGATCAGCTACCTACTTTTCTGTAGCTGCGAGCTTTTTCCCTTCTACTATCCGGTTCGTGGGTGCGGTCGGAGATGACTTTCCCAAGGAGCATATAGATTTTTTAAAAAATCGAGGAATTAACCTCGATGGATTAGATCAAATAAGAGGTGGAAAAACCTTTCGCTGGGGAGGTAGCTACATTGATGACCTCAATTCTGCACAGACCCATTTCACTGAATTGAACGTTTTTGGTCATTTCGCTCCCAAATTGCCAAATTCTTACCGCGATACACCTTATGTCTTCCTTGCTAATATTAACCCAGAGTTACAACTTGAAGTTTTGAAGCAAGTTCGCCAATCGAAATTAGTCGTTTGTGACACTATGAACCTCTGGATCGATATTAGTAAGCCGGCGTTGATGGAAACACTGAAACAAGTTGACATTCTGATTATCAACGACAGTGAAGCCAAGCAACTTACCCAAGAAAGTAACCTGATTAGAGCTGGTAGACAAATTTTGACTTATGGTCCCAGCCGAGTAATCATTAAGAAAGGTGAGCATGGAGCTCTCAGCCTAACGGAATCCGAATTTTTTGCATTGCCAGCGTACCCCTTGGCTAGTGTTTCTGATCCTACCGGTGCTGGTGACAGTTTTGCCGGTGCTTTTATGGGGCATCTGGCTAGTACAGACCAGCCAGACAATGAAGAAGCAATTCGACAGGCTATTGGGTATGGAACAATCGTTGCTTCTTTTAACGTTGGGGATTTTAGCCTTAATCGTCTGCGCAATTTAACTATTTTTGAAATAGAAGAACGTTATGAACAACTGCGAAAGATGGTCAATTTCTAATCGGCCTGTGATTGGGTTAGAAACTTCGGAAAGCTTGCTCCATTCTTTTAATTCCCTCTTCGGCCTCAGTAGGCTGAATGATCAAGGGTGGGGCTATTCGCAGAACGTTTCCAGCCAGTGGCCCCATTAGGTGTAGATTTTGGTGATAACAAGCTAAGACTGCTTGATTAGCCATTTTGTCATTTTCCATTTCTAGCCCCCAAACTAACCCCTCTCCACGTACCTTTCGGGCGAACTCGAAAGTATCGGTCAAATAGCATAAACCATCTTGGATAATTTTGCTGACTAGTTGGCAATTATCCAAAATTGGGAATGTATCGAAGGTATCTAAAACAGCTAGAATCGCGGCACAACCATTTGGTGTTCCGCTAAAAGTATCAGAAACCTCGCCGTAATCAAATGTGGTCAGCAAATCAGGTCGACCAATGACGGCGACAATCGGTTCACCATTCCCAATTCCTTTACCACAAACTACTAGGTCAGGAGTTAGTCCGTACTTCTTAGTAGCATACATTTCACCAGTTCGGCCGTGGCAAGATTGAACTTCGTCTAGAATAAAGATTACTTGATGACGTTGGCACCAGTCATTGAGAAGTGGTAAATACCAATCTGGTGGATGATAAGACCCCTTCGCACCCAAATAAGGTTCGGTAACTAACATGGAAATTTGGTTCATATATTCTTTTTGAAGGTTAGCCAATTGTGCTACAACCTGTTGCTTCTGTTCGGGCGTTGGCTGATCTCGTATGTCACGGACCATAGGAAAATCTATCCATCGTACATTAGAATTTTTGCTTTGGTCGCCAGTTATATCTCCAGCTAATCCTTTCTTACCATGAAATCCGTGACGCGTGGCTAAGATAATATGTCGATCTGGATGATAATTTTGTGCTGCCCACATAGCTTTGATAATACCAGCAGAGCCACAGGCAGCCCATAGCACTTTTTGTATATGAGGCAAATCAAAACTCTCAATTAGTCTCTGAGCAGCCTCAACTTCGACTTTAGTAAGCAAATTGTACGCATTACGAGGTAGGCCATTAGCATACTTCGACAGTTGTTGTTCAAAGTATGGGTGTTGATGACCTAGATTAGCAACCAAAACACCAGAGGCAAAATCCATTAATTTTACCCCTTCCATATTTTGCAGCCAAATACCTTCAGCATTGTCGACAACTAGTTGAGTTGGAGTGTAAGTTTTTTGGCCTTTGGTAACTAATTGGCTGAGCTTATGACGAATCTCGTTGGATTGGTTCTCACCTGAAATTTGAATCATTTGGTTTTTTTATCCTATTTTTTGATACGGACTAAATCGTCTGATAAAAATTATTATTTCATGGTTACTGACTATCATAATTTGACTAAACTGAAATCACTGAGTGTTTCATTCTACATTATCACGTTGCAACAGGCTCTCTGTAGGCAAATTTCTCTATTTTATGATGAGCTCACTTGGAAAAATAGCTGAGTTTTTATGTTCATTAAAAGTG
This sequence comes from Candidatus Poribacteria bacterium, assembly GCA_002729015.1. The sequence goes on along the minus strand of PBVO01000125.1, from coordinate 484 downwards.
GGGGACATATCGGTTAGGCACACAATTGTAAGTCGATGATTTAAAACGCTAATATCGAAATAAATGTCAGAGTTGGATATACTATCCAGTTCAACAACTGAATCGAGCAAAATGGATGCTTAAATTTTGGCCACCAAATAAGTGCTGATATGTGGAACTATGTTAACGGGCCTATTACCCGAAATCAAGTGTGCTTAGGGCTAGATCTCATCAATGTAAATTTTTTATATAGTGAAACGATTTCTTCACCAGGATTAACAAAATATGTATCAGGCAAATAAGTCATATTTTTTATTACTACTGGTAATTGTATTTTGGCCGATTAATTTGCCAGCCCACAAAACTGGAATTGGTTATCATCAAGTGAAAGCATATCGTATTAGTCAAGAATCGATTCCGGTGATTGATGGCCAACTCAACGATCAAGTGTGGGAATTAGCGGAACCAATCAATAATTTTATCCAGATACGTCCAAGTAGAAAGC
>PBVO01000124.1 GCA_002729015.1 Candidatus Poribacteria bacterium | reverse complement strand
AGGAAAACGGGAAGTTAATTTAGCTAACTCAACTATTAGTTTAACTAACCCGGAATTTGAATTATTGGTTTACTTAGTAAAGTTCCCAGGTCGTGTCTTTAGTCGAAATGACTTAATGTACCGACTATGGGGTTACAGGCCAGCTTACCAAAGCCGATCTATTGACTCACATCTCAGTCGACTTAAGAAGAAATTAGGTCGGCTTGGTCAGTGTATACAAACTGTCAGAGGAGTTGGCTATCGGTTCCAGCCTGACGTAGGTTAAAAGTCAACATTATGCAAAAACTCCCCGCCCCCAAATCATTGTCTTATTCTCAAGATAATCATCAATAATCCCGAAAATTCCACTGATTAGACCTGTATTTCTTTTCTAATTCAAAGGCTGATTTGGTCTCATTTGTTGACAGTTCACTAGGAATCATATCTTGACCGATTCCGTCCTTCAAGCCGATTAAAATTGCTTTCTCAACCTGATTCCGAGATAGGCTGTGGGTTAATTGCGAATTCAATTCGGTAGAATTATTAGCTAATAATCTGGCAACTTTTGGCTCTCTAGAAATAAGTGGTTGTATGATCTCCGAAGGCGAATCGAGGGCCAAATAGCCTTGATACAAAGTCGCATTTTTACTGCGCCTTTGGGCTATGCCCATTACTTTTTTACCATTAATCATCACATCGTACTTGACCGGATTTATTAAACAAATATTTAGTTTCTTCGATATTGCTGATATCTTTGAGCAATAGGCTTCAACTCCTATTTTATTTAATCCATTCACAATATACTCGCTAATTGCTTGGTGAGCAGATGAGATCCCATCAGGCAAATAGCCCCAACCTTTAGGAATCGTCAACGAGAAAGTAACATCTCGACTATGGATAACAGTTCCACCACCAGTTATTCGTCGAACTAACTCAATCTTACGTTTTTGGCAAGCGGAGATGTCAATGATTTCGTTAATTTTCTGGAAATATCCGAAACTAAAAGCAGGTCTAGACCATTGATATAAACGTAGTGTGGGAACGACAAGAAGTTGACGAAAAACAGATTCGTCCATAGCCATGTTGACATATGCACTTTTGAATCCAGTTTTGAGTAAACGCATTAGTTGGATCAGTAAAAAAGCAAAAGGAACGGAAACTAAGTTTCTTTCAGGCGACCGGTGGTATATGTTTTCTGGCGTGGTACGAACTACGAACCATAGGACCTGACTCAACATGAGCAAATCCGAGGTTGATGGCTTCCTCTTCTAATTGACTAAATTCGTCAGGTGTATAATATCGTTGGAGATTCAAATGTTTTTTTGAGGGGGGCAAGTATTGACCAATTGTCAAGATATCACAACACGTTTCCCGGATATCCATCATTGCTTTTCTCAATTCATCAAAGGTCTCACCAAGTCCTACCATCAAACCTGTTTTTGTAAGTAAATCAGGAGCTAACGTCTTTGCTTCTACTAACAGGTCCAGCGACCTTTGGTAAATAGACCGTGGCCGACAACGTTTGTAGAGTCTAGAAACAGTTTCCATATTATGGTTTAACACGTTGGGTTTAGCCGAAACAATTTTGGCTAAGGCTAGCCAATCACCTTGTAGGTCAGGAATTAGTACCTCGATTGTGCAAAAAGGTCTTTGTTTTTGACAACTCTTAATGCATTCCGAAAATATGCCCGCTCCCCCATCTGTCAAATCATCACGATTAACTGAAGTAATAACCACATGATTTAGTTCTAAGTGCCGAACAGCCTGCCCTAGTCGGTATGGTTCATCTGGATCAACTTGGCCAGGCCTTCCTTTCTTGACCGCACAATACATACATCTTCGAGTGCAAACATCCCCTAAAATCATGAATGTAGCTGTCCGGTCATTCCAGCATTCACCAATATTTGGGCACTGGGCTTCTTCACAAACCGTATTCAGATTCAAATCTTTCATCAACATTTTTAGGTGTTGATAATTTTGTCCGGCGGGTAATTTAGCTCTGATCCATTTGGGGTGACGTCTGTACAGTCGGCTAGATTTAACCATTTTCAGTGAGTCAAGACTAATCTGATTTGAATGACTTGAAATCGACATATAGGTAACTTACGAAAATAAGTATGAAAATTTCATTAACTTTTTGTTAAAAACCACTGTCCCATCGACAATCTAGACAAAATAAAATTCCTTTACCCAAGGATTTTACCTTCCCTTGACACTGAGGGCAAATATTGATTTCTTTGATCTTAGTAGTAGCAATATTTCTCCGGCCCTTTCCTTGAATCAAAAAGCAATCGCAATTATAGATATGATGACTACATAGCTGACAGTGATAGATTAAATCGACATTCAAATCAATTCCGTTTGGCTTAATACTTTCCTCAAGTTGGTACATCGCCATATTTGGTCGTATAAGTCTACTTGTTCCAACATGATCGATAGCCACAGCATCACCATCATCAAGCCGTTTTTCTTGATAAACGGCTAACTGGTCAATATAAAAAAAAGGCCTCTTCCCTAGGTCTCCAATATCTTTGAGCGTTGCACTAGTTTTCTTAATTGCTAGCATAACAAAAACATTTCTTCCTGTTAATAAGCTAACAGGAGAAAATCCATCCGAGAAATTTATCAAAGTCGATCCCCAATTTTAAAGAGTATGCATGTTCATGTTGATTATTGGTACCTACTATTCTTACTCATAGCTTACTGTGGTGATTCACTGGTAACGGTAACCTATACCATGTACAGTCTGAATGTGCTTACCTTCAGCACCTAGCTTATGCCGTAATCGGTTGATATGGGTGTCAACCGTACGGCGACTAGATCTTGGTGTATCGGGTGGAAGTATTTGCTCCAACAATGTTTCTCGAGCAAACACCCGATTCGGTGATTTCACTAAGCAGATCAGAAGATTGAATTCGGTTTTGGTTAAACTTACTTCATCTCCAGCACAAAAAACTTGCCGCTTAGATGAATCGATTTTTAGCTGATCCAAGAAAATTTTTTCTTCAACTAACTGGTTGAGAAAACCATTACTGCGCCGATGGACAGCTCGGCACCGCAGGACCACCTCTCTCGCAGTGAACGGTTTCTCAATATAATCGTCAACACCTAACTCTAAAGCAACAATTCGATCTTCCACGGAGGCTTGCTCTGAAATGATGATGGTAGGAATATGTCTAGTCCGATGATGCCGAGACATAATGCGAAATAGTTCTAATCCATCCATTGTTGGCAAAACGACATCGAATAGAATGACATCAGGGATTGTCTCTAGAATATAGTTTATGGCATCAGATCCATCTTGAATACATTTGACCGAAAAATTTGCCAGCTCGAGCAGATGCTTTAGCTGCTTTTGAGTATCAATTTCATTATCTACAATTAAGATTCTTGGTTTCATTATATCTACCCGATTTATTAATGCCGACATTCTACGTTGAATAAACAAAACATAAAGGCGAAACTAGCAGCAATCATAATTCTGGTTTCGCCTCCAATACTAAGAGTCAGATTACTCAAAATCGACTATTGCATCAGAAACGAGGTCTAACCAGGTTTCTAATCGTTCCTCTGTTAACTCATCTTGGTTATCCTCATCAATACCAAGCCCATAAAAATAATCACCATCATCTGTTAGCGCTAGCGATTCATCAAAATCGTAACCGTCGATTGGCCATTTCCCTACAATGGTGCCACCGTTGTTAATGACAATTTTAGCAATAATGCCAACTGCATCCAAAAAATTATCNGCGTATCCAACNTGNTCNCCCAAGCCAAACATCGCAACACATTTACCNGTAAAATTGANTGTTTCAAACTCTTCTAGAAAATCTTCCCAATCTTCTTGCAACTGACCAATATACCAGGTTGGACANGACAAAATAACNTATTTGTATTCNTCAAAATCGGACGCTGATATACCATCTCCAACATCATGAGTATCCACNAAGTCTGCACCCAAAGTNTCCAAAATCTTGTGGACGATTTCNTCNGTGTTTCCAGTATTCGANCCNTAAAANAGGCCAATCGTGTCTTTCATNNAAATATTTGNGTNGGGAAACTANNGCTTNAGNTGTNTCCCAACCACATCTCCTTATATAAATAAATAATAAATATTGGNCACCAATNCAAANTNCTTGCTATTGNGATAAAGAGATTTGATCACAAAATATAATAGACATGAAAAATNGCTGNATCTANATNCAACAACNTACCCCTAGTTGTNGTTGGTATTCTCNCTGANCTAAGAANCCAACACGGATNAAATAGATAACAATATATTTTTCTCTCAATTTATGGAGCTTAAACTTTAGTAGGATCTGGTTTTTCAAGGTCAATTTTTAGTTCAGATATAGCCGTTTGGACTAAATCCTGAGAAATCTGTTCCTTTTTTAACAGTAGAGTCAAAGCGGCTAATACGATGTGTTTCGCATCAACTTGAAAGAAATCCCGCAAGCGAGCCCGGTCTTCACTTCGCCCAAAACCATCTGTACCAAGAACGGTCGCATCCAAGCACAACCATTTCAATATTGAGTTAGGTACGGCCTTCACATAATCAGAAGCAAATACGACCACACCATTTTCGTTTTGGAAACAGCGAGTTAGATAAGGCACTTGTTGCTCCTGATCGGTGGCAACATTTAGTAAATTCCATTGATCAACNTCGATACCATCATTGTAAATTGCCTTATAGCTAGTAATACTCCAGACATCAACAGAAATATCATATGGTTTATCCCTTAAAATCTCCATTGCCTGGAGAACTTCGTTTAGGATGGCACCACTACCACACAAGTGGACCTTTAGTCCTTCCTTCTTTTTTGAGTTTCCTTTCTTGATTTTGTACAACCCCTTGGTAATACCATCCTCAATCGAGTCATAAGCCGAACAAGGTACGTCTTCATACTTGGGCTGAGGCAACATCTGATAGTTTTCGTTTCCAAGAGTCATATAGTAAAAAATACTTTCATTCCTACGATACATCCGATCAATACCATCAGAGATAATGGTAGCTATTTCATAGTGAAAAGCAGGATCATATGCTAAAAGGTTAGGTACTGATAGTGCAGCTAAATGGCTATGACCATCTTGGTGTTGAAGTCCTTCTCCATTCAATGTNGTACGCCCGGCTGTTCCACCCAATAAAAAGCCTCGACACCTCATATCCGCTGCTGCCCAGATTAAATCTCCGACCCTTTGGAAACCAAACATTGAATAATAAATAAAAAATGGAATTGTGTTGATCCCGTGGTTGGCATAAGCAGTACCAGCAGCAATGAAGGAAGACATAGCACCAGCTTCACTAATTCCTTCCTGCAAAATCTGCCCGTCAGTAGCCTCATTGTAGGCTTGCATGGTTCCGACATCAACTGGTGTATATTTTTGGCTTACACTCGAATATATTTTTTTCGATTTGTATAGGGACTGCATTCCAAATGTTTGGCCTTCATCTGGAACAATCGGCACAATGTATTGTCCAATTTTCTTATCGTTTAGCAAACACGACTGTAGAAAGTAGACGAAGGCCCTCGTCGTAGACCAGCTTTTATTATCAATTGACCGAAACCTCTTAGAAAAAATATCTTCAGGAAGAGGGGGGAGCGGNTGAGCTAGATTCTCGCGCTTGGGCAAATAACCACCCAATTTTTGTCTCCGAGACTTGAGATATAATATCTCGTCGCTATCCGCAGAAGGACAATAGAATTCGGCATTTTCGGCTGCTTCTATAGAAATGGGAATTCTAAATTTATCCCTAAAGGCAACTCGTCCCTTTTTGTCCATATTTTTAATTTGGTGTGCTGTGTTGGCTGCTTCTATATCTTCTCCTAGACCGAATCCTTTGATAGTCTGAGCCAAAATGACAGTTGGTTTATCTGAGTTGACCGCTTTTTGATAAGCATTATAAATTTTCTGAATATCATGTCCTCCTCTCCTTAGTTTCGCAATCTGTTCTGTAGAAAGTCCGACAATTAATTCCTTGAGTTCTGGNCTATTGAAAAAAGCGTCGCGGATATATTCGCCACCCTTGACTGCGTATTCTTGCATGTGTCCGTCAACTAAATCTTCCATTCTTTTGACAAGCAATCCGTCAATATCCTTACTAAACAAAGGGTCCCAATCTTCTCCCCAAATAACTTTAATCACATTCCAACCGGCCCCACGGAAGATGGCCTCTAATTCTTGGATGATTTTGCCATTACCTCGAACGGGTCCATCAAGCCTTTGNAAATTACAATTGACCACAAAAATTAAATTATCTAGCCCTTCACGAGCTGCCAGTGTAATAGCACCCAAAGTTTCTGGTTCATCCGCTTCGCCATCCCCCAAAAAGGCCCAAACTTTACCACCTTTCTTGGTTTTGATACCTCGATTTTCTAAATACCGAATAAATCGAGCATGATAAATTGACATGATTGGNCCTAAGCCCATAGAAACAGTTGGATATTGCCAAAAATGTGGCATCAACCANGGGTGAGGGTAAGACGATAGACCACCACCAANTGCTAATTCCCTCCGGAAATTAATCAGATTTTCTTTCGTGAGTCGTCCTTCGAGAAAGGCTCTGGAGTATATTCCAGGGGANGCATGTCCCTGAAAATAAACTTGATCTCCATCTTGTTCATCATTAGCCCCACGAAAGAAATGATTAAATCCTACCTCGTACAAGTGAGCAGCAGAAGCGTANGTTGCAATATGACCACCTACACCTTTGTTGCTCTCTGCATCATCAGCACGACCAGCTTGAAGTACCATGGAAAGAGCATTCCAACGGACAATATTTCGAATACTTCTTTCAATTTCGATATCACCTGGGTATGGAATTTCTTCCTCGATAGATATTGTATTGACATAGGGAGTATTAGCATTNAATGGGAACTCAACTCCTTGAGTAATACAGTGGTCCTTCAGCCTTTCCAGTAGTTTGCTAACATCTTTGGAGTTNTAATCAGCTAGTATCCAGTTGATACTATCAATCCATTCTTTTAGCTCTATTTGTGGAATCAACTTTGCACTCATTGTTTTTATCCTTGTTTTTGCTGATTCAGGTTTTGAATTTTTATAGATGNGTCGTATGTCCAGAAAAAAGTTCCGCTGTCTCCATAATTGTTTCAGACAATGTCGGGTGCGGGTGAATCGTCAGCTGCAAATCTTCCGCCACGCAACCCATTTCTACAGCTAAAACACCTTCAGCAATTAGCTCACCAGCACCGGTACCAACGATTCCCATACCTAGAACAATTTTAGTTTCAGGATCAATAATTAATTTGGTTAGTCCTTCATTATCACCAAGAGTTGTTGCTCGTCCTGATGCAATCCAAGGGAAACTACAAACCTCAATGGCTTGTTTTTTAATCTGGGCTTGTGTTTCTGTAAGACCACACCAAGCAACTTCTGGGTCAGTAAAGACAACCGCGGGTACGGCTAACGGGTTATAAGTTCGATTGCTGCCTAGTATGACATCAATCACAACTTTTCCCTGCGTAGTTGCCACGTGGGCGAGACCGAATTTTTGCTGGTTACCATCAGCGACGACATCGCCAATAGCAAAAACATAGGGATCGGTTGTCATACAATGCTCGTTGGTTTGGATAAATTTTTGATCTGTTAGTGAAACCTTAGTATTTTCCAAATTTAGATTTTGGCTGTTTGGTTTACGCCCGACAGCCACGAGTATTTTGTCAAAGCTCGATTCAAAACTTTGCCCCGAACTGGGGCTGATTTTGGCTAGTACATGATCTGAGTGAACTGTCAAATCCGTCGTTGTATTAGTCCAAATATCTTGAAAATTTGACCGAAGTCTTTTTTCCAGAACTTGGACTAAATCTTTGTCAACAGTACCTCCACCTAATACACTGTCGGCCATATCAACAATCCAAACCTTTGATCCTAATGCCGAATACACAGTACCAAGCTCTAACCCAATATAGCCACCANCTACAACTAACAAAGTTTTAGGTATTGTTTCTAAAGATAATCCTGTTGTTGAANNCATGATTAGCTCACTGACTGGAAAAGGATCCATATTAGGTTGAGAACCAGTGGCAATGACGATGTAATCAAAAGTTAGAGTTTCGCTTTCACCAGCCTGACTTTGAACCTCAATTTTCTGTGAATCGACAAACCTAGCATAGCCTTGCACTAGCTTAATCTTTCTTTTTCGAGCTAAAGCAATTAAGCCTCCAGACATTTGTCTGACAACTCGATCTCGCCAAAGATGAATCTTTTCTAGATTAATCTTTGGTTGGTTAAATTCTATACCCCATTCTGTTGCTTTCTTAGACTCACTAATTACCTTAGCTAAATGAAGCAATGCCTTAGAAGGAATACATCCACGATTCAAACAAACGCCACCCAGATTACTATCTGCGTCAATTAAAGTGACATCTAATCCTTTATCAGCTGCGTAGAAAGCTGCAGAATATCCACCTGGACCAGCACCAATAATCCCAATTTTTTTCATTTTAACTATCCTTCTAACAAAATTAGGAACGGATCAGCAATAGTTCTGACTAACCAAGAAAGGAACCGAGCAGCATCAGCTCCATCAATTGCCCGATGATCATATGATAATGCAAGTGGCATCATTTCCACTGGCTCAAAACTTTCTTCGTCCGGAGACCAAATTGGCTCAATTTGACTACGAGAGAGTCCCAAAATCGCCACTTCAGGTAACTTAACTATCGGGGTGAAATTAGTCCCTCCAATACCACCTAGATTGCTAATAGTGAAAGTTCCACCCTGCATGTCTTCAAGAGTCAAGTGGCCATCTCTTGCTTTAACCGAGATTTCACCTAATTCCTCGGAAATTTGCAGTAAGTTCTTGTCTTGAGCCCCTTTGATTACTGGAACTAATAATCCTTGTTCTGTATCTACAGCAATACCGATGTTGATATCTTTATGGTAGATGATCTCTTTGTTATCCAAATCAAGGCTAGAATTAAATTGTGGAAATTTCTGCAACGCAACCGCTGAGATTTTTATCATCAATGCGGTTACTGTCAATTTACCTTTTGGTATAGTTGAGCCATATTTTTGACGAATGGCTTTCAATTGTGTCATATTGGCCTTGTCAAAATTTGTTACATGTGGAACTTGACTCCAAGATTGGCTCATACTTTTAGCAATTGCTAATCGGATACCACTCATTTTTTGTCGGTTAGAGCCAGAAGTATGCGTGCTTGGATCAGACTGCTGAACCACTTCTAAGTTAGAATTAGCAACAAGACTATCCACATCCTGCTTGGTAATACGGCCATTTTGACCTGTCCCCTCAATCATTGACAGCTTGAGACCATGTTCTCTCGCCAGCCGCCTGACCGACGGGGCTGCAGGGATAATCAGTTCGGTTTCAACATCTTGGTTTGGGAAAGTTTTACTCGAAGAGGAAGTAACCTGTTCTGTTTTACCCTCTTCATTCGGTGTTTTTTGGTCAACTGCAGAGGCGTTTAGTTCAGCCGAGTCATCAACTTCAACCATCATAATAGCTGAACCAGTCTCAATTTCATCATCCTCCTGAACAAAGATTTCTTTCACAACACCAGTGATTTCTGAAGGGATCTCGATAGTAGCTTTGCTAATTTCTACTTCGATTAAACTATCTTCTACTTCAATTCGGTCACCGACATCGACTAGAATACCAACGACCAAACCCGAAGTATCATTTTCACCTAATTCAGGTAATTTAATTTCGTAACTCATACATAAATATCTCTTAAGTGGTTAATCTCTCAATATTGTCAGAATAGTGCTTTCTATCATGCAAATGTCAAATAAAAATTACATTTTAGCCACTTTTAAGTTTCAATCCTTTTTTTAATCATAACAACCACTATTTTACCAGCAACTCCAAGGTCAAATCATCATGGATCTTGACAGTTACAGCTATCGGTTTTGGCCCATTTCTCAGTGGTAAAATTAACTTTAGTGCTTGAGAAATAGCTTCAGCGTTTTTATTGCCTTCGAAAGTTACATCAACAACGGCTACATTTCGGCAAACTTGGTGGTCAGTAGGAGCTACCAAATATCTCTCTGTTTGAGTTGTACTCATTTTTAATTAAATATACAAAATATCCCGTTTATGCTGAATCAGTAGCCAAAGAAAGAACGGTCCACCTAAGGCACCAGTGATAATTCCAATGGGTAATTCCATAGGCGAGACAGCCGTTCGCGCTAACGTATCAGCAAAAACCAACAGGATGGCCCCAGCTAACGCCGAAGAGGGCAAAACGAATCGGTGGTCTGGGCCGCCAACTAAACGCAGGAGATGAGGTACCACTAGCCCGACAAAACCAATACCACCAGCGGCTGAAACCGCAGCACCAACCGAGAGTGCCGCACCGAAAACCGCTCGACGTTTGAGTCGATTAACAGAAATACCAAGATGAAAAGCTTCTGATTCACCGAGAGTCATGGCATTTAATGATTGNGATAAAGGTAATAAACACAGCAAACCTAATAGCGATAATGGCAAACTTACCAAAATCAATTGCCATGTTGCACCACCAAAACTNCCCAGCAGCCANAAGGTTAAACTTCTNAACTGTTCTTCGTCAGCAATAAAGGTCATTAANCCAATTCCAGCGCCAGCAATGCTATTAAAAGCAATACCCGACAGTAATAATGTAATAGTCAAAACTCTACCAGCAGTACGAGCAATTTGATAAACCAAAACGGTGACCAGTATTCCNCCNGTAAACGCCGCAATAGGTAATCCCCAAATACTAAATATCCCTGAACCGATNAAAACGATCCAAAGAGCTGCCCCCAAACTAGCACCAGCTGTGACTCCTACCAAACCAGGGTCAGCTAAGGGATTGCGAAAGATCCCCTGTAAAGTTGCACCAGAAATAGCTAATAANGATCCGACGATAGCCGATAAAATGACTCGAGGGAAGCGAACAAAAATTAAAACTTCATACCCATCCCCTTTTGACCATANGATTTGAGGTATTTTCCACCAATGGATTTTATACGCCCCGCTGGCANCCCCAAGACATAACACTAGNGGCAACATTAGGAGCAGCAAAATTTTCACTCTATTAGCAGACAACATTTATTCTTCAGCGATCTTGGGACTTTTCTCAATGTATTTGACAGCAGTCACACCGTCTTTTTCATAAATAGCCTCAAACATAGCTAAAGCTGCTTGTCCACAACGAGTACCAAAACCAGAAAGGTAAAGCCCATCGATAGTGATAATGCGTCGGTGTTTGCCCGCCGGTGTGTGCGCTAAACCGGGCAATTTCAGTAATCCATCAACACCTCCAATAGATTTCAACCCACTCTCAAAAAGTACGAGGACATCAGGTTGAGCTACGATAACAGCTTCAGCTGTCATTGGTTGACTCTTTTCAATCTTACCAGATGCATTGATTGCTCCNACCAATTCCAACATAGCACCGGGACCCGTTTTTCGGCCTAAGACCATGGCCGTTTGTGGGCCACGCAAATACAGGAACAGGACCTTCTTCTTCTGATCTTCTCTGAGATTCGTCAGTTTTTTTTCTAAGGCAGACAGATCTGACTCTAGTAATTGCAGTAGGCGTAAGGCTTGTTTGTCTTCTTTGACGGCATATCCAATTGTCTTGATCCGTGATTTAGCTTGATTAAAAGTACGAGGTTCTTTCAACAGTAAAGTAGCTACTCCTGCTGACCGTAACTGGTCAATTACTTGAGGTGGCTTTGCATCTTCTCTCCCAATAACCAAATCNGGCTTCAGGGCCAGAATACCTTCTGCGTTGAGACGATACTGGTAACCAACATTAGCGAGTTGTTTAACTTGTGGTGGATAAGTAGAGGATAAATCACAGCCAACAACCCGGTCTCCAACACCTAAAGCAAATAATATTTCGGTGTTACTTCCATTTAAGGCTACGATTCGATTAGATGAGCTAATGCTTATCAGCTTATCGTCAGCATCAGTGACCTGAATACCCTGAGTCCAGCTCGAAAGGCCTAAAAGAAAAAAGCACGAAAAGGTTACCAACCTGATTATGATCGAGTAATTCAACACTGATATTTCTCCTATTTCAAAATTATTTATCGGAAATTTCGACTACCATCACCTTGAAATACGAACTTAAAAGTTACAAAAGCAGGATCTTTCTTGGCTTTATTATCTTTGTAATAACCGAGAAATTGAACTTTAGCAAAAGAACCCGTAGCAGTTTTAAATACAAAAACTCTATCCTCAATCGGCAGAACCCAGTGTGTAGGAACACCTGTGTAGACGTACCAACCTTTCTTACTCTGCGGTACTATAGCTAGCGTATCAGCGGTATCCTTTTCATATCCATCAGCTAAAGCTTCTGCAACCGAATCAAATGTTGTTTCAGTCAACATTACGACTTCACCATTACCTGGCCCACTAACACCGCCATTGATTTTCACTTTAGTTCTTTGAAAGGCCAAATCCCAATCTTTTGACACATCTGCGTTTGGTATCTCAACAACCTGCCCTTGTTCGAAAGAAAAATAGGTCCAATTCTCCTGGTTAGTAGCATCNATCGTAATTGTAGATGATGACAATTTNTCTGTTGATGTTTCTGTTTCCGAACCAGCCGCAACAATTGGTTGATCTGTTTCTTTCAGTAAGCTTTCCTGACTGTCGGACTCTTCTGAAATTTCAGTTCCACACGAAATCAGACCAATCATGACTAAAGCCGTTAGACCTATACTTATGTGCCTAATTACCAATGAAAGCAAATTTTTTCTGTTCACCATGAGATAATCCAAGTCCTAATTTTTCATCATAAAAAACAAAATTAAACAGAAAGTCCTGGGGNCAGCTCTAAAGTTTTTTGAGTTTTCTCCTCCATCTTATTCCACTCANTTAGGGCTTGAGACATGGTTTCTGCAAAACCTACGAAATCGTTTTTCGACATAGCAATATTGAGATCTCGATATTGAATATGAATATGTCCATGACTACATAAATAAACACTTTCTGATGAACCAACAGCCAGTTTGTCAGTAACTCTGTGTGCCATAAAATTTAACTCCCCGTCAAAAAATAATATTTTTATCAGGTATCGATAAATGACACCTGATAAAGGATAAAATTATAAANCTTGCTTTAGCGATGTGTTTTTAAAAGAGCCCAAGTTGTAGCCAGTTTNTCTTTGAAGTCGACGGCGGTCTTTTTAGCTTGTACAAAACTTCGACTTCCATCATCTTGATAAGCGTAAGAGATAGTTATATGTCCCGATACCTTCTCTTTGTAATAATCAACGAAGAACATCTTCGCATAATGACCTTTGGCTGTCTGAAGAATAAAAACTTTGTCTCTAATAAGAATCTGATGAGTTGGTGGCCCCGTATAGTTGTACCAACCATCTCCNCTGGCCAGAGTAGCAATTTTTTCGGTGTCAGACACATATCCATCAGCTGGAGCCTCAGTAATTTCTGAAAACTTAGCCTTTTCTAGGATGAGAGCTCCACCTTTCCCATTTCCACTACTACCACCATTAACAATAGCTTCAGTTCGCTTGAGTCCTAAATCCCAATCCAGAGATATATTTTGATCTTCGACACTCACTGCCTTACCAGTGTCAAAGCTAAAGAAGGCAAAAGCCTCCCTATTTGTGGCATCAATAGTAACAGTAGCTTCTTTCACTTCGGCCAGTGTTGAAGGGACCACTAGTATAATTGCCATTAAAAGAAAAAAGGCAAGGGTACGTAAAGACATTTTCATAATTAACCTTCCTAAAGATTTAAAATAATTATTAATTCTTTTGCTTTATTAACCAACGTGGGTGAAAAGATTTATGACATTATCCGAAAATTTTTGAATGTTATAGACTTAAATAAAGCCTNTCGATAAATAGAAAACTTAACGAATCAGGGATAAACCCAAATAAAACGCTCGACCAGTAAAGGTATAAAATTGTGGAAGTGTAAAATTGAACAGATTATCAATACCACTATTTATTTGCCAAGACTGGCCGACTTTTTTTCGACTCCGTAATTGCCAAATCCAATAACCTGGAGCATATTCTTCTTCCTCTAGCGTATAATCCCCGTCATCGTATAACCCCCACCGATTGGCATGTCTTGCTTGTAAGTCAACCTCCATTTGTAGAGGTCTGAACTGATATCCAATTTGCAAACGAACGTTATGCTGAGATCTGCCGAGTAAATCCAACCCTGTCTCTTTATTTTTTGCTCTCAGGAAAGCGTGTCCGAATTGAAAATTTAACCATTCGAAAACTCGGATGGAAAAGCTTGTATCAATACCAGTAGTGAAAGCTGAGGCTATATTTTTGTACTGATATTGGCTACCACCAGCTGCTGATTTACCAATTACTTCAGCTTCAATCAAATTAGTTAGGTCGTTTCGATAAACTTGAGATTGGAACCTGTATATATTTTTGGATTCTCGCCAGGTCATATTCAAATTCCAACTATTAGAATATTCAGGGTCTAAGTTTGGGTTGCCCAGTACTTGGTAACCAGCAGTAGGATTAGTGAAATCTAGATACAGATTCTGAAAATTAGGAGCTCGAAACCCCTGTCCCCAAGAAGCCCTAACTTGTAAACTAGGACCCAGATTCCATAATGTGCTCAGCTTTGGTGTAAAATGTTGGCCAAATTCAGAGTGATAATCCAATCGTACACCGAATAAAATGGTCGTTTTTGGCAAAACTTGCCACTGAAATTGGGAGAAACCAGAACTATTATGAATTGTCTTTTTATTTCCCTGAATTCTTTGCGAAGTTAGTTTTTCAATACCACTCTCAAATCCAAAAATTAATTGGTGCTGGGGCGAAAAATCAGTCTCAAACAAAAATTCACCCTTAGTCAAGTTTTGAACAGTCGTGTTTGTTGCCCTAAGTATATTTTCTGGTTGATAGATGGTTCGCGATATATCTTGATATTTGGTGTGGTAGAATTTAGAAATCAGTCTAGATGTTGGTCGAAAATAATAGGAGTGCGACATACGAAGGCCATAGTTATCTAGTTCGCCAGTTCTCTTGTACCAGTTATTACTATCAGCATTACTAAGTCCATTTTGCTGCTGTTTAAGATACTCGCCCGATAAGGACAAATCTGTTTTTTCATTCAAACGGTAACCGAATTGACTGGAGAAGTTTAAGTTTCGGTAACCATCGATTGTAGTTGATTTGTCTTCAGGATTGAGGTCAAACGGTTTTGCTTGGTTGTGATCGATAGAAACAGATCCGTTTAGTAATTCTTTTTGGAATTGAAAACTACCCCGATTGTTCATAACGTTGTTAGGGCGAATGTTATTTTTTAATCGAAATTGAAGCGGGGTGTTTTTGGATCGGGTAATAACATTGATAACACCACCCATAGCTTGGCTACCAAATAAAGCTGAAGCCGCACCTTTGACAACTTCGACACGCTGAATATTTTCTACGCCAATTCTGGCTAAGTCGAGTTTGCCTGCAATTCGACCAATCTGAGGTTGTCCATCGGTTAAAACGAGCACATATTCTGAGTCAAGACCTTGCATCTGAACACCATCTCCATGTCCATCTCTCCTAACAACTAACCCAGCGTAGTTCTCGAGGACTTGTCCCAGATTCTCGGCCCCTAAATTCTCAATTTCGTCCTTGGTAATCACTTGCACCAATGTTGCTGAGTTCTGCAATGTCTGCTCAGTTTTACTACCGGTGACAATGGTTTCCTCTAGCTGAATAATATCGTGTTNCTGNTTNACNGAAGAAGNNACAGGCAAGACCCAAAAATTNGTTGTNNTGNCTAGACTAAATGAGCAAATNATTAACCANCTTCTCATAGTANTCCCACTTAAGTCGATANATTTAGCGAAAAACAAAAATACATTTTTNCCATACCGAAAAANGCNCATTTTNNTTNTCTNATGAATTANGTTATAGGNTGATAGAGCTCACATCTGACTGTTTTGAGATAACCTTTCGTTTTCATTCNGTTAATGTACTAATGCATTTTGAAAGGGCCTTTCGAGANTTCTTCCTNTAGATTGGGTCGGGAAGAGTCTAAAAAGACTTCGTGTAATTCCAATTGATTTTTTTGGCTAAAAGCTTCTGNTGGCAAGCTACCAGATTGAGAGTGGCCTTTTATGAATTCGTCAGACTTGATCCAATTTGTAAAATTGTCTCTAGATTCCCATAGTGTCAAGACAACGTAAGGGTCTCCTTCATTTACTGGTCGTAAAACCTGATTACTAATAAAGCCAGGCATTCCATCTACTAGTTTGGCCCTGCTACGGAACCTTTCTTCAAATTCAGCCGANTATTCGGGTGTAACATAAACACGATTGGCAACGGTAATCATGATTCATTCTCCTAGTTTCATCTCACTCTGTGAATTCAGTTGGTCAAAATACCTCTAACCAACTTCTGTCTTATCCTCGTAATCGAAAAGTATCCCGTAAGCATATAAGCCGTTTAGTAAAAATAGATAACGATGATGGCCGTTCCCAGAACTTTCAACATCTTTTTATAAAAAGACCTAAACTGATTCGTTTGTTATTTGGCTGGTACAACTGGGACAACTTCCGAATAACTGTAATTTACCGTCTGAAATTTGAAAGCCAGTCTGTTCGACCACTTCACATTCTAAATCTTGTAACTGGCTGACCTCCACATCAGCAATTTTGTGACATGAGGTACACAAGATGTGATAATGTTTGTCCATTCGGCTATCGAAATATTTAGTTCCATGATGGCCAATAGACTTAATCAGTTGGAGTTCCTCGAGTAAATTCAAGTTTCGATAAACTGTGCCTAAGCTGATATTTGGCTTCTTTTTTCTAACTCGATTAAATACTTGCCTTGCGCTTAGGTGAGCAGGCCTTTTTGTCAAAATTTCCAGAATCAGTTGACGTTGAGTCGATTTTCGGTAAACTTTTTTCTTCTTTGCACTTTTTTTCAACTGGGTATTCATAACTTTTCACACTCCTTGATAGTAATGAATCGATCCTAGCATGGCATAACCAATGGACGCCCACTCGAATGGGACAAAATTTCGAAAGGGAGCTGATATACATCTTCTAGTTGACTGGCTTTGAATACTNGTTCGGGTGGCCCAACATCAATAATATGACCTTGATGTAACATGATTACTTGATCAGCAAATAGCGATGCCAAATTCAGATCATGCATAGCTGCAATAACCAACCGGTTTCCTGCAACTAGCGTGCGACAAAGCTTTAATATCCGGATCTGATGTCTTGGGTCTAAATGATTTGAGGGCTCATCTAAAAGAAGCAAGTCTGTTTCTTGTGTAATTGTTCTAGCCATATCAACTCGGCTTGCTTCTCCCCCTGACAGAGTCGGATAAACTCGATCTGAAAAGTGTTCAGACTCNAATTTTTTTAATGAATCAAGTGCCTTACGTCTGTCTTGTTCTCCTTCTTTCACTCCATTTAAGTAAGGCGTTCGACCTAGCAAAACTATCTCAAGAACTTGGAAAGGGAATTCAACTTGTCTTTGTTGCAGCAGATAAGCTCTCTTTTTAGCTAACTCGATTTCCGAATAATGATTTAGTTTTTTTTCATCTAGGCAAATAAAACCCGTGGAAGGCTGTATATCACGAGCCAAGAGATTTAAAAGTGTACTTTTGCCAGCGCCATTAGGACCAACTAACGCCCAAAACTTGCCTCGATCAATATTCAAATCAATTTGTTGAAGCAAATACTTCTGACCTAATTGAAAACTCAAGTCTCGTACCTTAATCATATCAGGTGAAAATGATATTGAGTCTCANTCTCATTTGNTGGGGTNAATAAGAATGAAACTAATTAAATTTAACCAAATCTCCGTTAATATAAAAACGGAGATTTGGTTTTCGCGATTGGAAACTACCACTTAGCGACATTTTCAGCGGAAAAGCCACAAGCTGTTTGCAGGACCTGCTTGGCTCGTTTATAGTTAGCTACTGTTTGATCATATTCAGCAGAACCCGGTTTGGCATAAGAGGGAGATTTACCCATAATGCCATGTAGTTCAGCTAAGTTACCATCAGTAACCTTTTTGAAGGGACTGTACTGTAAAGCAACAGTAAATCCTTTCATTTCTGCCCAGTGCTTATTCAAGTCTTTCTTATTTTCATCAGCTGTACCAAGTTTAGACATATCAGCCAAGGTATCATTAATGTAATGGACCACAGTGGCAGCGATGACTTTCTCCATACCGGCAGCAGCGATCTCACGTTGAGCGGCAACCTGATTGATATCACCTTCGCCAGCGATAATAGCACGACCAGTCACGAAAGCTTGGAAAATGTCTTTGGTGAGGTCGATGCCTGATCCACCCTTGTCACGTTTACCAGCATTACGAGATAAACCGAAGTTATATTCTGACTTGAAATCAATTTTACCATCACCATTGGAATCTCTGGAAAAATCAGCTGGGGTTTTGCCTGCTAGTTGAGCATCCGAATAACTTAGGTAGTCTCTGGCGGCTCCAAAATAACCAAAAGCCTCATCCCACTTATGTTCCATCGCAGTATAAGTTTTTGCTGGATCGTCCTTATATTGTTTGGCATTATCTTGCTCCAGAATACCATTCAGATAAACTCCAGTGCTTTGGTAATAGTGAACTGCACCAACTAAGACTTTGTTAATCATTTGGCTGAGGTCGACACCATTTTCGTCTGTGTAAGCAGCCGCCGTACCCAGTTTGGATGAATCTTTACAATTTTCAGCTATGGTTCGGAACCACTCTTGTACTAGAGCGTCAGCCGGCTTCCCGTAACCGATAACTGGATCTGCAGAGATTTTTCCTTTTAGATTTTTTCCAGTAGAAATTTTGCTGTAGGCGTCAGCCACCAATGGAGTTCCGCCTGCAGTTGTGAGCGTCTTCATGTTGGAAGCATCTTTGTGATCGTATAACGCATTGAAGTCGTTTGCAGTTAAGGCTTTAGCACCTGATTTGCCTACGCTGTCAGTCTTAATCTTAAGGTCTTGCCACAATAAATTCCGAACGGTCTGGCCCGAGTAAGAAACGCTACTTTTACCTTCTATAAACCGGCTATCAAAGGTGTAAGCAGTTGGCACTTCAATAGCTACTTCTTCATCTTCTGTATCTTCTTCGTCATCTCCACAGCCAACCATAAAAAGTAAGCTACAAGCCATTAACAAAACGGCTATCCAGTGATTTGAATCACCTCTTTGGTACATTACTCTATACTCCTACGTGTTTTTATTTATAATAAATGTTTAAGAGTCATTGCCAAAAATCTTGACAATCACATCAAATATTGGTTAAGTTTGAACTGAAAAGGCATCCTAAAACAGAATAGGCCCACATTCTACTAACAATAGAATGACTAGGTTCAATTTTGTCTGCTCTATTAGCAGAAAATATAGTTACTACTTGCAATTTGGCAGTTGAGAGAAATAACTATATTTTCAGGGATGCTTTTTCTTTTTCTGGGTTTAATCTAATTATTTATAAATAATTCTCCTTTTTGGTTAGATCTTGCACCGGATCCCAAGATTGATCTGTCTTCTAGGACCTACTAGAATACCGGAACTCAAATTCGCCTGTGGCTGGCCAGGGTTTGAATGTAAACGAGAGCCAATATAAATTTCATCTAACAAATTCTTACCAGTAACAAAAAATTGCCAATCATTAGACAAAGCATAATCGAGACTGGCATTTAAAATTGAATAGGATGGAATCGGTCCCATGTCGCCCCGATTAGCAGTTTTAGCTGTGTTCTCAAAATCGGTGAATACCTGATCCACAAACTTCATATCAGCTCTCATTCGTAGTTTTTTTCCTACTTTCTTACTGAGCCCAATGATGATTGTGTGTGGGGGAGCGTATGGTAATTGGTTACCAGTCAGATCAATTTCTTGTCCAGCTGCAATTGCAGATCGAACTAGGCCACTCTTAATCTCAGTTTGTAGAAAAGTGTAAGATAAATTAAGATCAGGTAATACAGTTTTCCAAACGCTAGGTTGTAATACTGTACCCAGTTCCAGACCATAGGTATCTACTTTTCCTAGGTTTTTAAAAGCCGTACCCCGACCTGCAGCCACTAAGTCGTTAATTTTGATCCAGAACCCAGAGGTTTCTAATGTCAACCAGGGTCGCGAAAACCTAGTTCCTATTTCTAGATTCCAACTGGTCTCAGCTTTCAAATCTAATCCACCGGATTCAATATCTTGACCAAAATTAGTCACTTTCAAAGCACCACTAGACGGAGGAGTGTAACCACGATGCAAACCCATGAATAAGTTAAAAGGCGTTAGATCATAGTTGAAACCAAGACCCGGCAGTAGAACTGCCGAAACTTTATCGGCCAAGATCGCCCCTTTCAGTCTATCTACCCGTTCTTGTTCAAATATCTCAAATCGAAGACCTGGTGTCATCGTTAGTCGCCCCCACCCTATTTCTTCTTTGGCGTGGAGCGCTAAAGCCATGGTTTCGTAGTGATGACTCTGACCTACAATCTTGACCGGATCATTTTCATCGCCTGGCACACCAGTATAGTAAATACCTTCTCTGGCTGAAGGAGAGTTTCCAACTTTTTTATCATCGATAAATCGCTCCCAATGGACGCGACCACCAATTTCAGCAGTAGCCTGATATTGACCAATTTTATGTGAGTACGTGTAGGCACGTTCAATCCCACCAGTGTAAAATGTTCTCAGAATACCAAAGTTATCTTTCCCCCCACCGGTCCGAACCAAATCGCCTGATTGAAAGTAAGGAATAGGTTTCTTAGAGTTGCTATCTAAATCTGCAGGTCGGACAAAAATATCATCTTCACGCCACCATCGACGATCAAAAAGATTCGCATAAAGCGTTGTATGAGAAACTAGGCTGTCGCTGTGCTTTTTACTGTAAATGACATCCAAAGCTGGGCGAAAAATCTTAAAATTATCGTCCGCCTTTGGGTTAAAATCAGGCGTATTCTCAAAAGAATACTCGGTCAATCCTGTGTAAGTAGCATTTGAATCTTCGTAGTTAGTATTAGCTTTAACATAGAGCTGATTTGACTGACCTAAATCCAACTGGGTTTTGAGCGTCGCGTTAATCTGGTTGAAAGCGTTATTTTGTCGAAAACCATCCCCACCTTTGTAAAGTATTTGCAGATCGGATTGAGAACTCCCCACTCCAAAACCTCTCAACTCAGTAAGAATACCGCGATACCGATTACTACCAGCCGTCAATTTAAAATTCAGACTTTTAGTTCCGTCTGGGCGATCTGTAATATAATTAATGACACCTCCCATCGTCTGTGGGCCAAAGCGAATAGCTGAACTTCCCTTGACTACTTCTACTGCATTAATTCGGTCAGCTGGGGGATTGTAGTACACATTCGGATAAACATAAACAGCTGGTTGAATAGGGACTCCATCTTCCAGGATTAGGACTCGAGAACTACGTCGTGGGTTTAAACCCCGAATGCCAATGCTGAGCCGAGAATTGCCAAAACCGTCGTCTGCATAACCAGTTATTCCGGGTACTAGTTCTAACAATTCCTGTGTACCAATTGGTTGAATCAACTCAACTGATTCAGAACTAATTTTGGTAGCCGTACCAGTCAACTGCTTGCTGACTGTTGACGATTCTCCAATAATTACCACTGGAGAAAGCTGGATTAACTCCTTGTCCAGTTTTATTTTGAGTACATCATCACCATTCGATTGAAGATCGAGTGATCGACTGTATTCATTGTATCCAGCTGCAGATACCAATATTTGGCATTCGCCAGTTTCAAGTTGAAGCAAGCGAAATTGACCATTCCCGTCTGTTGTTGCCGAGGTAGAAAATTCACCGTTAGTCAAAGCTTTGACTGTAACTCCGGCGAGAGGTTTTTGGCTATTTTGGTCTATGACTATTCCATTTAGAGAAACAGGAGAGACTAAAGAAGTTGATACCGATTTATCAGCTTCGGCTACCAAATTAGCTCCTATCAGCGATAAAATCAAAAACGTAGTAAGTCTAACATGAGTCAACATATTCGATAGTTCCATGATTCCTGTAGTTAATTGAGGTTTAGAATCGTTGAGGATTATCATCATCTGATGCTCCCTTTGCAGAGGCGTTTGGCGCACCCGAAACAGTCGGGGCAATCTCAATAAAATTACTGTTAGCATAGCTTCCCTTGTCTTCACCACCATCCTGTTGTGGCTCAAGAATAGGATCGCTTTCACAACTCGAAAAAATGAGCACCGCAGAAGATAAAACCAAAACCAGTATGACTAAATATGTTTTTTTCATTAATTCTTACACCTAAACCACTTGAGCGATTAATCTTAAAGAGATTCAACCTTAATGAAAATGAGTCTCAGTTTCATTGCGAAATCACACATATTAGCCGTTTTGACCTTTGAGGTCAAGTCTAATACTTAACTTTTCTTTCATCATCATTGAATCTTTACTGTTTCTTATAGGGAATTCAGAAATGACAGTAGACTGTCGCGATCTGACTTTGATAAGGAGATAAAGTTTCGTCTAGAACGTTCAGCTTCACCACCATGCCACAAGATTGCTTCCTGTAGATTTCTTGCCCGACCATCATGCAAAAAGAATGTATGGCCGTTAACTACACGAACAAGCCCAATCCCCCAGAGC
>PBVO01000123.1 GCA_002729015.1 Candidatus Poribacteria bacterium | reverse complement strand
TTTAACTACTAACATATGGAAAAACCTTGGGGAAATACCAGGAAACGAGATTGATGATGACGGAAATGGGTATATCGACGATGTATATGGTTGGGATTTCCATTCAATTCCTGAAGATAACCAGCCCAACGAAGGTGAGCATGGTACTCACGTTGCTGGGATTGTAGGTGCTATATCTAACAATAATCAAGGTATCGCCGGAGTTATGTGGAGTTGTCAACTGATGGCAGTTCGGGTACTTGGAGACCAAGGCTCTTCAGATGAAGGTGGTTATACAAGTAATATTGCCAAAGGAATCACTTATGCGGTTCATAATGGAGCTAACATCATTAATATGAGCTTAGGCGCAGATTCGAATGATTTCACNCTTAAGCAAGCCATTGATTATGCTTACTCTCAAGGTATAGTACTTGTGGCAGCCGCTGGTAACGATAACACCACGATAGAGAGTTACCCAGCAGCTTACGATAATGTAATATCTGTAGGTGCGACTGACACCAATAATAGTAGAGCTAATTTTTCTAATTATGGTAGTTGGGTTGATATTGTCGCACCCGGAGTTGATATTCTCAGTACCGTAAATGGTTCTGATGGATATGGAAATAAAAGTGGTACTTCAATGTCTACTCCATTCGTCAGTGGTTTAGCTGGCCTTATTTTGGCTAAGAACCCATTGCTAAGTCCTAATCAAGTAACTAATACTATTCGGCAAAGCGCAGACCAGATCGAATGGATGACCGGCGAATTCATTGGTAGAATCAATGTTGAATCAGCTCTAAAGTATCAGGGTAATATTATAATANTCAACGATAGTAATGAAGGATTAAACATTTCAAGTATTTNTCTTGACAGNGGAAACGACTGGTTAGACCCAAGTATATCCTCCACTTCTATCCCAGCAGGTGGGTCTGTATCGGTTGGATTATCTTTAATATTAGGTGGAATGGATACTGGTACTTATAGTGATCAACTCATAATTCAATCCAATAATAGTCTTCCCTCAGTTTCATTTATTGATGTTTCGCTACAATTACAGAATTCCGCCCCGGTTATCACTTCTTTAACGGCAGAGACCAACCCATTACCAGAAAACCAAACTACTAATTTATCAATAGTCGCTCATGATAGTGACAACCATACANTAAGTTTTGACTGGTCAGCTAGTCAAGGTCAACTCNGTAGNACAACTGGTCAATCAGTTACTTATACCCCACCGGATGTAGATCAAAATATAGCAGTTACTATTNCTGCTACGGCAACTGATGGACATGGTGGAATAGCTACAGAAACACTGATTTTGAATATACAAACGGTCGATATTAATATCACCCCAGATTTGTTTGTTGGCTTTAATCTTTTAGCATTCCCAATTGACTCCAATATCAATCATACTGCACACACTTTACTAAATGAGATTACTAATGCTAGCTCNATTATGGAATGGAAAGCCGACACTCAAAGCTGGAGTCAATCTTTTAAGGCTGGAAATAATAATCTGGGTGAAGATTTTAACATCCAACCCAACCAAGGATACTTGATAGAAATCGAGGAACCAACGGACTGGAGTTTTACTGGAGACCCCATTGTTACTCCGGCAACACTANAGCTCAAAGCGGGATTGAACTTANTTAGTATCCCTTACCCTACTAGTTTGACAGCCAGTGGGGTCTTATCTACTATTCCAAACGGCCAAGTCTTGACCAGTTGGGAGTCATCTACCCAATCGTGGCGCTCTGTTTTTAAGACAGATGGTACGGTTCAAGGTAACGATTTCCCACTACATGGCGATAGAGGCTATTTTATTGGCGTTCCTCAGGATGTTTCTTGGACTCCCACNGCCCTCAGCGCCCCAGCAGTAGATCGGTATACCCAAACTGNNCTCAATCAGATATTACTTTCAGGTAATATTAATAAAATACAGGACCTAACTGTGGGGAATTTAACGGCGTCCTCAGCCACGTTAGTTTTTCGCACAGACGCAGCTGGGAAAAGCCAACTTAANTGGCGATCAATAGACGATAAGGTTTGGCACACAAAAACTGTAGACCAAGTTAGCAGAAGACAAAACCACTACCTGAATCTATCGGNCCTAAGGCCAAATCATACCTATCTGATTCAAGCTGAAGTTTTTGNTCAAAATNAACAAATCAAAAGAAGTNAAGTTATAAATTTCACGACTACATCCATCAACACTGGTCGACCAAAGGTGATTTTTGGTCAAGTTCTGTATCCTAATGGCCAGCCCAAAGTTGACGAACTAGTCATTTTAACAGCAAAAAAAGCACAGTTAATGATATCCAAGACAGACAAAAATGGATATTGGAACCTTAATCTTGGTAATATGAAAACGCTAACCGGTCAGNCCTTCACGGACCTTAACGAAGTTTATTTTTCGCTATTGGGTAGCAATAAAATTTACCGACAAGTAGTCAAGGATTTGATAATACAACAATCATCCACCATGTATTCCAATAGATACGAAGCAAATCAAGTGATGACGCAGGTTCAGCCTAACAAAACTAAAGTTGACCAAAACTACCCTAACCCTTTCAATCCCGAAACATGGATTCCCTTTCAATTACATACACCATCAACAGTTTATATAGAGATTTACAACTCGATTGGGAATATCGTTCGTCGGTTAGAATTGGGTCATTTACCCAGCGGCCTCTATCATAATAAGAAACGGTCCGGCTATTGGGACGGTTTGGATCAGACAGGAAAACCAGTGGCAAGTGGAATATATTTCTATATTTTGAAAGCGAACGGTTACCAAGAAAGCCGAAAAATGGTGGTTTTGAAATGATCTGTCATTACCGAACAAGTTTTTGAGCTATTCGAATAGCTCCACAGACCGGTTCTTGCCGAATTAATTGAATAATTTTCNCTGGAANTTGCTCTTGTAAAAAATGGACGAAACTCGGCTGGTTTTGGAAGACNCCTCCACTCAAAAACACTTCAGAATTGGTGGATAACNCAAGGCGNCGTATGGCTGTCCGAATAGCAATNACTAAGGCTTTACCNGCTTTTTCNATGATCGANTGTGCTACTTCATCACCTGTTTCCGCTGACTCAAACACNGAAATAGCNAATGCTGATATTTGGCTTTTACTTGCCGTACTNACCCATCTTACGAGCTGATCCACTCTATCCAACGAGATTTGGGCTAAGATAAATTTTCGCAAAGTAGTTGGCCGTCGTCTACCATCGCTCATTTGAGTAATAGCTTTTAGACCTCGATGACCAATATCATAGCCACTACCTTCGTCCCCGAGTAGGTGCCCCCAACCACCAACTCGAACCGATTCCCCTTCTGAATTTTGACCGTACACCATTGACCCTGTACCAGAAATTGTTAGGACACCTACACCTGATCGAATACCTGCAGTTAAAGCGATTTCTGCATCGTGTGTTAGAACAAATTGTTCAGGAACTCCGATTCTTTCACATAAACGATAGATCTTCTGATGATCTTCTGCTCGGCCAATGCCTGCCAAACCGAAACAAGCCGCCTGACAGTCAGTTGCGCGGATACCAATATTCTGTAGTAGTTGCTTCAGAATTGAACCTAATGTTGCTTCTACTTGTTCAATACCTACCACATGGTAATTTGTTGATGTGTCAGCTACTTTGGTTAAGTGATTACCATTAATGTCAGCAACCACACCAATAGTTTGTGTACCACCACCATCAATACCAATTAGATAACTCATTGACAGCCCATTATAAGTCAGATAGAATTAAGAACTCCGATCTTTTCCTATCCTACCATGGATACCCTAACCTACCAATGAGAATTTTTCGTGTTACTTCTGCTTTATTGTTGATTATGTCCTATATCTTGAGTGGGTGTGAGTCAACCTCTTCTATTTCGGATGTTCCAACTCAAGCCCACTTACATCATATACATTTTGTTGATCAAAATAATGGCTGGGTAGGAGGTTCAGGTGGAACATTATTCCAGACTACAAATGGTGGACAATCTTGGATTCTCTTAACTAACAATGGTGATTCGTCCAATTTACCAGAAAAAATTAATAGTTTTTTCTTCACCAGTCGTAAACACGGTTGGCTTGTCAGCTTACGGGGGGAAATTTACTACACTAATAATGGTGGACAAGTGTGGAGACAGCAAGCGGGTGGGTTGTCAAATGGTTTAACCGATATTTTTTTAACGAAAGAATCCTTAGGTTGGGCTGTCGGTGGAGGTGGATTGATTTTGCACACAACAAATGGTGGTTCAAATTGGGAAAAGCAAGACACCCCGGATACACATCATCTGTGGGCGACTCATTTTGTGAGTCGGCAAAAAGGGTGGGTCGTTGGTGAGAAAGGAGCAATATGGATGACTAAAAACGGTGGCCAAAAATGGCAGTCGCAAAAGTCTGGGGTTGATGTACCATTACTTGATGTTTCTTTTAGTGATGAGAAAAATGGCTGGGTCGCTGGTGTTGATGGTATTGTCTTAAGAACGACTAATGGTGGTCAGCTTTGGCGTTTGCAAAATACCCCAGAACAAAGAACTTGGCGAAGCATAGTTGCTGTCAGTCAATCAGAAGTATGGATAGCAGGTGAGGATGGGATGCTACTCCACTCCAGGCAAGCTGGGGATAATTGGCAAGTGAAAGAACCCAACTCGGCAAACCATCTGATGAATCTATGCGTCCAAAAAAGATGGGTCTGGGCTTGCGGTGCTAACGGTACGATTCAGCGTTTACCACGATAATCATAACTGATTTGGGGGATTATGGCTCATTCCCATGGCGATTGGCAAAAGATTTAGGAGTCAGGTCAAAGTATGTTTTGTGACCATCAAAGAAACGTTCCAACTCATCTACCATTAAAACAAAGGATTCCCGAAATTGATTTCCGGTAAAGTAGCCGAAATGTGGGCTGAGAAAGACATTTTCGAGATGGATGATCTCACTACTTGATGGAATTGGCTCAGGATCGAAGACGTCGAGACCAGCGACGATATCACCTCGTTTCAGTCGTTCGATAAGTGCTTGAGAGTCAATGACAGCTCCACGAGAAACATTGACTAAAACGCAACCCGAAGGGATTTTATTAAGCTCTTCCGGTCCTATCATACCCCTTGTTTTTGGAGTTAATGGAGCTAGGCAGACAATGACTTCACACTGTGCAAGGACATTATCTAATGACGTTTGTGTGAAACCAATGGCTTCAGCCATCTCATGAGGCAAGTAAGGATCATACACCCAAATCTCGGTTTCGAAAGGACGAAGATATTGGATCAAACGACGCCCCATATGTCCACAACCAATCAGTCCCACTCTCTTACCGGTTAAAACACCACCAGCATACTTAAGAGCTGGATGGTATCTTTTTGTGTTTCCATCGATTATACGTCGGAATTGAGCTCCCGCGTTTCTCAGTGAAATTAGTATTAAAGCTAATGCCCACTCAGCTACTGGGTACGAAGATCCATTAGTCGTATCAACAGTACGAACGTTTCGCTCCCAAGCTGCTCTCAAATCGATTCGATTATTAAATCGATCGTCTTCCAATTCACCAATAAACCTCAACCGAGTTGCCGAGTCCATAATTTCAGCTCCGATTGGGGGTGAACCATGACTAATAACCAAAGCATCTACATCTTCGATAGCTTCAAAAAAGCTTTTTGGCAATTGGGCATCAATATTTGCATGATCAAGATTGAACCAATCCCAACTGGCGAATTTTTCTAGGCGTTTTACTTGGTTTGGCGAAATATAGTTTTTATATATGTTACTGTTACAGACTAGTAAAACTTTAGGGTGTATAGCCGACACAGTCTCGTTTCCTTAAATTGTGATATAATTTTGCGACAAACATGAATTACGTTAGTTCACCGATGGAAATTCAATTTTTTACATTCTAACGAGCTAGGTTAATTAAAGCAAACCACAATGCTGAGAACTTATACTCAATTCAATTGAAATGGTAGCTCGCATCCTTCTCTATATTATCTTATTAGCAATTATCCCTGCTGCTCTTTATTTCTTATTTACTTCTTCTTTTTTTGTCACATTACCCTTTTCACGCCAGAAAATACAAGAAGAACGACAAGAACGAATATACGAAACTGCACTTACACAGAAATACTTGAGTACAAAGGAAGAAGTTTCCGATCCTTTTGAGGAAGCAAAAAAGTTTAAGTATAAATTCGCGGAAGGATCTGGCTTAGTCCTAGTCGATATTATGGAATTGCTTTGGCCCGAAGAGGGCGACCTAAGGTATGGTATCCGCCTAACCCCAATGGCACAACCAACGGAGTGGATATTTCCAAATCAAACGAATACAGAAGCCGTAATCATACATCACACTTTTGCTTGGCGAATTGCTGCTGTCATGGAGGGAGATGAAGAATCCATCAAACAAGAAATCTTGGGGACAGATACCAGTGAGGTAGCGAGTAAGATTGGCGACCGTGGTCAAGCAATCTATTTACGCACTGAGCTTGAACGAATCATGGGTAGCAAAACTGTCGAAGAAATCATCCCGGAGATGGGGAAACAACAATTGAAACAACAGCTACTCGAAAAACTAAGGTCAGTTTTTGGGGATCAAAAGGTCAAATCCATTTACATTGACACTTTAATTTTCCAATAACATTGACATTGGTAATTGTAATTTAACTAACACTAGCTAAATAAGCCGTTAAATCACCTAACGCCCGCTGCGAATAGGCTTGGGCACGTTGTCTTTTTCTCATCCGTCTCCCTTTAGTTTTAGTTTCAATTTGTAGAGGAGGAAGCAAACCAAAGTTAGCTTTCATTGGTTGAAAATCAGCAAGGCTAGCGTGTGTAACATAATGACAAAGTGCCCCAAGAATAGTAGTTACTGGCAAAACCATCAACTTACGGCCAGTTAGCAAGTGAGCCATATTGTAGCCAGCCAAAAGACCCGTTGCTACATTGCCTACATAGCTTTCTACACCGGTGATCTGGCCAGCAAAAAATAAGTTCTCTCGTTTCCGGAACTGCATGGTTGGATGCAGTAGTGTAGGAGCTGATATGAAAGTATTACGGTGCATTTGACCAAAACGTACAAATTCTGCTTTATTTAATCCGGGGATTAACTGGAATACTCTTTTCTGCTCCGAAAACTTAAGGTTTGTCTGAAACCCAACAATATTGTACAACGTACCAGCTATGTTATCTTGACGTAACTGGACCACAGCATGGGAACGGTGGTTAGTACGTGGATCCGTCAGCCCGACAGGTCGCATTGGTCCATAAGCGAGTGAATCTATACCTCTCTCAGCCATAATTTCGATTGGCAAACAACCTTCAAAAAATTGGTGAGCGCCAGCCTTGACGCCTGACTTGATAGCTTCCTCAAAACTATGTAACTCAATTCGATCGGCAGATATCAGGTTACAAACAAAATGTTCATATTGGTCTTTATCCATTGGACAATTTATATAATCTCCGACATCTAATTCGCCTTTCCCGTAACGTGACCCTCGGAATGCGATTTTCATATCAATCGATTCTTGACTAACTATAGGTGAAATAGCATCGAAAAAATAAAGGTGATCTTCTCCTGAAATTTTTCCAATTGACTCAGCTAAAGGTGCAGATGTCAATGGACCTGAAGCAATAATTGTCGGACCATCAGGTATTTCGGTGATTTCTTCACGTATTAAACGTATATGAGGTTGTGAGCGAATACGTTGGGTAATTAACTTCGAAAACTGTTCTCGGTCGACGGCTAAGGCTCCACCAGCAGGCACTGATGTCTTGTCAGCACAATCCATCAGCATCGAACCTAGCTGACGCAATTCGGCTTTCAGGACTCCAGATGCTCTATCAGGCAAATCTGATCCCAGAGAATTCGAGCAAACGAGCTCACCTAGATTAGATGTTTGATGGGCTCCAGTTTCTACCGTGGGCCGCATTTCGAATAGATCTACACTAATGCCTTGTGAAGCTAGCTGCCAAGCAGCTTCACTTCCAGCTAAGCCTCCACCAATTACTGTAACGGTTGGTACTGATACATTATTTATCGTTTCTGACAACTGTCTTCTCAACTTCCCACAATCTATAACAATTAATTGCAGTACTGACTACTAAATACACTAGTTGCCTATCGGGGCAGAATTTCTCTCTTTGACGATATAATCTAAGATCTCTTCTGCATGTGAATTTAGGTTCACTCCAGTGTATATTTTTTCAATGATACCATCTGGATTTACTATAAATGTAATGCGTTTTAGCCAAAGCAGACCGTTAGCGCCATACAAACGAGAGACATGTTTGTCTTTATCAGATAAGAGATGGAATGGTAGTTTATGCTTTTCCTTGAACGCCCTCAGTGATTTAGGGGAATCGTAACTGATGCCAAGAACTATAATTTTTTCTCTTTCGTATGCTTGATAGATGTTGCGGAACCCGCAAGCTTGTTTAGTTCATCCAGGCGTATCAGCCTTTGGGAAAAAATAAATAACCACAGGTTGGCCTAGGAATTCTTTTAATGAGATATTCTCGTTGCTGTCTGATATTAGTGAGAAATCTGGCCCCTCTTGCCCTGCGACCAAAAGGTTTCTTTGGCTTTGATTCCGACTGATCAAAGCGGTACTTACAAGTACACAAATAGCGATAATTCCAATTTTCATTTTATATATAATCCAATGAAACTAAATATCTAAAGGTTTTATAGAGTTGCATCACCAGAGGCTTAAGGTGATGGTATTATTTGTTTGGTTCAGTGGTATGTGGAGGAGCTATTTACCACACCATGTGGCATACTTCTTTCCGAATAACAAACAGACCTAACGTATATTTCCACTAACATGTTTTACATCCATTACTCAGGGGATACCCACAAAATGTACGTCCTGAACTCTACCGATTAACTTCTAATTAAGATTGAGATCTAGTTGTTCAAACTTCGTTCTTTATCTCTTAATTACGATAATTGTGTAGTGATTGTTTTCCCATGGTTACGTCTACAGACTGCTGTATAATGAACATTATGGAAAAGGTTACTTCAGCTTTTTAGATAGGATAAAGACTCAGAGTTAAACGGTGTGGGAATTAGGTTAAACATTTCATACACACCATCAGATTGACAAACATTTCCTTCAATTAGCATAGTAATTTGATCCTTAGTTACAGGAAACCAAGGAAACCCCCCTAGCAGAGCGCCAAGGGTTTTGATAGCAAAAACGGGGGCTGGAATTGTCCATTTTTTCTTGCCGTAAGCTCTAGAAATAATTGATATAATATCTTTCCAGTAATAGGTCTCTCCTCCAAGATGATAAGTTTTTTTGATTGTTTCTTCTTCGGTTAGTGATTTGACAAATACTTTTGCTACGTCTTTGACATGAATAGGTGATAGTGCGAAATTACCAGCGTTAAACGGATTTAGACCTTTATGGAAATTTGGAGCTGGAATAGGTAAACTTAGCATGTCTTTTTTTAATTGTGAGCAAAATTCTGGCCGACCTCCACCTCTTGGGTCTCCAAAAATGAGAGAAGGTCTAAAAATCGTATAGTCTAAGCCAGATTCCTTCAGATATTCTTCTGCTAACATTTTTGTGTTTTGATAACCCGTTCCTTCCTTTTTCACACCGTTAGCTGACATCAGGATAAACCTACTAACATTTAGCTCTTTCGCTGCATCAATACACCATTTTGCGGCATGAAAGTGTAAGTTTTCATATGTTAAGCCTTTAGACGGAAATTCTCGGATTACACCGACGTTGTAAATCACAGCATCACAACCTTCCAGCACTTCCAAAATCGCAGGTACCGAAGTCCGATCATGATGATGGGACAAATCTCCGTAGACAATTTCACATTTCTCTGGTTGGAGTATCTTGGACTCAGATCCTTCCCTGATAAGAAGGCGCGGGACCATGTTATGACTAATTAGCTCATCTGTGATGTACGAGCCCACAAAACCTGTACCACCAATCAGTGCAACTTTCATTCGAAATTCCCTCTCAAATTTAGATATTTAATTTTCATATATTTTGGGTGGTATACCGAGGCATACTTCTGGGTACTCAAATTCTGTACTATAGTTACTCAATAGCATATCCAAACAGACCTGATTGGATTTTTTCGGAATCCATGAGTGGGATACTAGAATCATAGTGGTATATTACTCAGTAACCACAACTGAATTTATTTTTTGAATATACGAACGGACATCAAACTTACTTTGACACCCTTTATAACTCATGTAGCGTATTTTGCCAAATACTGGCCGTTCGAACCATGCTCTATCATGTAGACCACCAATACTCCAAGCAATTCCCGTATATCCATTAGGATCTCTACCATCTAGCTCATATTTATCGTTTAAGTCGATAGCGGTTTGGAGTGCAGTTTCCGGACTCGAACTCCACTCAAGGATTTTTTTTGCCCAATACATGCGCATGTAGGTATGCATCTTACCAGTAATAACCATTTCATTTTGAGCTGCATTCCACAAATCATCGTGGGTTTTACCACGTTCAAACTGGTCTGGACTATACACATACTCGCGTTTATCTTCTCTGTGTTCGTCCAAGCTTTTTTTTGCCCATTTTGGGAATCCTTCGACCTCATCGTACTGACAGTTGTAATAACAAAAATTATCAGCTAATTCTCGTCGCACAATGAGTTGCTCTAATATACCCTTGTTCTCTATTTTATCACAGTCCCATAAGGATAAAGCTACTCGTTGCGGGGAAATCTGGCCAAAATGTAGGTATGGGCTTAGGTTAGTTAATACTTTTCTGTTTGGGTCGTTACGATGATTCATGTATTCTTCTATGGGTTGTTTCTTAAAGTGATTTAGTTGTTTATGGGCCTCATATTCTCCGGGTATTACCCCCCCTGTAACTGGCTTTACAGTTTTATCAATTTTTAATTTGTTGTAGGCTCGTTGCCAATCAACACTAGGAAACGGTTGGTTGAGTGGGAAAGGGTGTGTGGTTATTTCAGGGAAGTCAACCAAAAACTCCGGTAACTTCGATAAAATTTTTGGTCTTATTGTATAGGCGCTCCACTCTTGCTTATTACTGGTTTCCCAAACGGGAATGATATTATGGGCATCTACTTGGTGAAAAGGAATGTTGATTTTTGCAGCTACAGATTCGGTCCGGCGTCTATATACTTTTAGGGGTGAAAAGTCAGTAACTAAGGTGCCGATGCTGAACTGTTTAATCAGTTTAGGAATTTGATATATTGGATTACCCTGTACCAAAAGGAACGGTATATTCTTTTTCAATAATAAACTGGCAGTTTCTTTAAGTCCTTCAAACATGAATGAATACTGACGCAAGTTAGCCTCAGTGTATTGTCCAATGTATGTAAAAGCAACAATCAAGGAACTTTTGGATTCTATTGCTAGCTTTTGCGCACGCAGCAAAGCCCAATTATCTGCAAATCGCTTTTCACGCTGCATCCAATAAAGGACATTACCACTATTATTCGGTCTGTTCGTGAGGTTTTTGCTTCTAGAAATCATTTAGAATTTGTATATGAACTTTACCCTTATTTCGCTAGATAGTTGACGATTCGAGCTATAGTGAGTAAAAAGGTTTTTTGTGTTAACCAATCTCATTTCTTTGTAGTCGATAACCCTCCATCTATAGTGAATACTTGTCCCGTAATCCATTGATTATTCGAGTTGAGCAAAAATTGGATCATATTGCTGATATCTTGTGGTGCTCCAATCTTCCCGGTGACGTGTAATTTTTTACTGTATTCCAAACTCGAAGGGGTATTTATAATATTATGTGAGAGAGGTGTATCCACCAGTCCTGGGGCAATTGCGTTAAAGCGAATAGACTTACGCGCATAGGTGACAGATGCTGATCGTACCATGGCTTCTATTCCAGCCTTACTTGCTACGATGGCTTCATGATTAGACAATCCGAGGTGAACAGCTGCAGTAGACATCAAAATAGTGCTACTGTTTTTTAATAACTTACCCACGGCCCTAATAACTGAAAATGCAGTTTTGAGATTGGTTTCAACTAATTTGTCGAACTCAGATTCACTTACTAGATGTGGAGATTTGAGTAATATAGCCCCTGGCAAACTAACTACACCGTCAATATTACCTAATCTTTGCTTGGCATCTGTGATGAATTTGAGAGTCTTTTCAAAGGATCTTGCATCGACCTGTGAATAATGAGTATTTTCAAGTAGTTGATCTGGCGGTTGATTACTATAGTAACCAAGAAATAGGTTAGCACCCTGGGCTTGGAGGTCTAAGGTCAACCGTCTTCCTATACCGCCACTAGCACCAATGATAACGTAGTTATTATTATTCATATTTAGAAAATATCTCTACTTCTTGTTTTAGTCACTTCTATTGCTAGTTTATTACTTGTATCGAATTTTTTAATGTATTGGTAGCTGATTATTGTAGTGAAACGGCAAAGGAATCTTGAACAGGTTAAGTGGAGTTTTCTTTTCATTTGTTGACTTAGTGTTGTTCTGTTTGCTTCGGATCATGATTGCCGATCGATAATTTCGATGGAGTTTGAATCAAGGTCTTCAGTATAAACATAACCTATGCCGTCGCGATGGTATTTGATTTCGGTATTGAGTGATAATTTGGTATCTACAATAGCAAAGTGATTGGGATGTTGTGTTTTTGTCACCAGTGCTAAGTTTATATTCTGAAATGAAAGTAAAGCCCACGTCTCGTCTTCATACTTAAGATTGCAGTTGAACCGTTTAAGATAGTATTGAGCAGACTCTTTCACATTCTCTACTTGGATAGCGATGTGATCAACAATTGATAAGTTACTTTTCATTTCCATTCTGATCTAGGCTCCCAGTGAAATAAGTTGATTACCAATGAATGTTTGGCATTTTAACGAGGGCATCTTACAAAAAGTTAGCTTCACTAGACTGATAGGCTAAGACGGTTTATCCGTTGTATTGAGTCTTAATTCGGAATTAGCTTTTAATTTTCCGATTAAGCCTCGAAAAATTATCTTATGAATCGGATACAGTAAATACCAATACAAAAGGCCCGGAAGGCCTCTAGGCGCAAAAAAAGCTGTTTGTGATAATAAGGATTGTCCACTTGACAAGGCATTGATATGGAATTGCAACCAAGCTTTACCCGGAACCTTCATTTCTGCTTTTAGCCGTAATGACAAGTTTGTTTGTAAATCTTCAACACGCCAAAAGTCTAGGCTATCTCCAACACGTAGAGCCGTTTCATGCCTTCTACCTCTCCTAAGCCCAATACCACCAATTAGTCGGTCAATAAATCCTCGAATTTGCCACAACCAGTTGCCGTACAACCACCCCCTATTTCCTCCCAAAGAAGTTATTTCACTGAACACAGAAGTAGGCTCAGCATCAATTAAAATTGTTCTTTTTTCTATGATCATCCCTTCAGAAGAGCCTAAAGTAACATAATCTTGGATATCTGGCTGGCTTGACGACAATGCATCTGTCCAAGATGTTGGTACTATACCTGCATCAAGTCTTTCTAATGTTCTATCTAAAGCTGATTTATAATCCATTGGGTGAATATTTGGGAAAATCGTACGTGCTGAAGAATCTTTTACAACAACTTCAGTTTTTAGGCCGTCGATTAGAGGACGAGCAATGGTACTAGAAACAGGTGTGACGAAATGTATCCAATATGATGATAAACGAGGTGTCAAAACTGGCACATTAATGATAAAACGTTTGAGACCCCTAGCTTTCGCATAGCCTGACATCATTGACTTGTAAGTCAGTACGTCTTTGCCACCAATTTCGATGATTTTTCCTTTGCTACTTTGATTATCTAATGCTGCCACAAGGTAATCTATGACATTCTTAATTCCAATAGGTTGAATGCGGTTGTTTACCCATCTAGGTGTAACCATTACAGGCAATCTTTCAGTTAGATGGCGTATCATTTCAAAAGATAGGCTTCCAGATCCAACAATTATTGCGGCCCGGAACTCGGTTACTGGTACTCCATATTCAGCTAACATAGCACCAGTTTCTTGTCTTGATTGTAAGTGAGCTGATAATTTCGTGTCGTGGTCGCCTAATCCTCCTAAGTAAATGATGCGCTTCACTCCCTGCTCATGGGCTGCCATACCGAAATTTTGAGCTCCAGTACGGTCGGCACTAGAAAAATCTTCTTGACCAAGCATACTATGAACCAGGTAGTAGGCAGTCTCGATTCCCACTAATGCGTCTTGTAAAGAACTCTGATCTAACACATCACCTGTTGTAATTTGAACTTGATCCTTCCAATTTCTTCCATTAAGACGTTCTGGATTTCTAACAAGCACACGCACGTTGCGGTTTTCACTTAGTAAGCGATTTATGAGACGACCACCGACGTAGCCGGTTGCACCAGTTACTAATATCATATTTTGTTCTTTAAGGTTGTAAGTATTGCAGGAGTGTTGAAAGGATGATTGATGTAAGAGGCATATATGGTTACCCTAATGCTCTCTCTATTTCTTTGCAATTAGCTGATTAATTTGTTTTTTGTCCGATTAGGAATTGGTGCTAAATCTTCTTTCCATGAGGGAATATGATTAAAATGACCATTGCTGCGGCTATATAAGGAAGGTGTTAGTGCAGCTGCGTAGCTTTCTTTTTCGCTAAGTTTGTATGAAGAATGCTTCGCAGGTGCACTTTTCAGTTCCTGACTTTTAGCTATACATAGAAAATGAAATCATACTTCACTCTGAAATTGTTAAAATGACTTTCTTAAGAACCGTCACGGGTTTTGATCTTAACCACACCATCTACTTTCCAAGGTGTATGGTCAGTATCTGGTGTTGCGGTCACCGGTACGTGTATGACGAATTTCTCAAATTCATATGCGATTTCTGCATTCCTGCCAGTTAGTTTGTCATACAGACCAATAGCTAGGTCTGGCCAAGTTGGATTGTCTGGTGATTGCGTTGTTTCTGTCATAATTAAGCCTCCATAAGATGAATTAAGTTAAAACATTATTTTCGTTGATTCAGATCAACAGATTTAAATGTATAACTTGGTGATGCGTGTTTCAAATTAATTTATCCAATAATGGTTCAATGTTTATATACATTTGTAAATGGACAATAAACCTGCGTTATAGTTACTAATAGTCGAAAAGACAAAAACAATTTTTATTTTTTGCAAAAGAAATTATTAATACTAGCAGTTTTCACTTTTACTTATGTTCTTTTTTCTTCTTTTTCGACAAACTAATTAAGCCAAGATAGTCGGACTTAAATATGTAAATAATGCAGAAAATATGGTCAGAACATTCGAATGATAAAATGCAACTGTATTTTCGTTTTTTAATCGAATAATTTCGTTAGAAGTCTAATCAGAGGCATGACAGTAAAAGTCTGGATTATATTGCTTGTGAGAAACAAATTTAAAATCCTATTCAAAAACGAAAACTCTGTTGATCTGAATTTTTGTAAAACGTAATTGATCTGTTTACGTAATTTCAAAACAACATAATGTGAAAAATTAACTAACACAAATTAAGTAATAAACTAACCGATATTTCAAATTAATTTGAAATGCCAGTCAGCAGAACATACTTTTAACTATGTTCAACCGTGAACCAGAAAAATATTTGTTTATTGCTGTAAAGCAACATAGGAGAGACAGATGAATTTCGTAAACCAATCCGTACAAAAGTTTTTTATTATCGTGCCCGTTCTATTCCTCACACTTTTCTTAAGCGAAGAGTCAGAGGCTGGTTGTGGAGAATGCGAAGGTGCCCACGCAGACGACATCGTGCACGTTGCTGAGCACGCTGGTCAATTCAAGACTTTGTTAACAGCAGCAAAAGCTGCTAGCCTAGTAGACACTCTCAAGTCAGAAGGACCTTTTACGATATTTGCCCCTACAGACGCAGCTTTCAAAAAATTACCCGAGGGTACGCTAGACGCACTAATTAACGACCCAGCCAAACTGAAGGAAATACTCCTATACCACGTAGTTCCAGGAAAGGTAATGGCTGCCGACGTAACCAAGCTAAACAAAGCAACTACTGCCAATAAAAAGACCCTTATTGTCTCAATAAAAGAAGGCAAAGTTTATATTGATAAGTCCGAGGTCAAAGAAACAGACGTAAAAGCTTCAAACGGAGTGATTCACATTATTGATTCTGTTTTAATTCCAGCACAAAACATAGTCGAAGCAGCAAGTAAATCAAATCAATTCAAGACTTTGTTAACAGCAGCAAAAGCTGCTAGCCTAGTAGACACTCTCAAGTCAGAAGGGCCTTTTACGATATTTGCCCCTACAGACGCAGCTTTCAAAAAATTACCCGAGGGTACGCTGGACGCACTAATTAACGACCCAGCCAAACTGAAGGAAATACTCCTATACCACGTAGTCCCAGGAAAGGTAATGGCTGCCGACGTAACCAAGCTAAACAAAGCAACTACTGCCAATAAAAAAACTCTTACTATCTCAATAAAAGAAGGTAAAGTTTATATTGATAAATCAAAGGTTGTAAACACTGACTTGGAAGCTGGAAATGGTATAATCCATGTAATTGATACTGTTCTGATCCCAAATTAATGTCTAAAGCTCAAAAAGTCGGCTGGGGGTTTACC
>PBVO01000122.1 GCA_002729015.1 Candidatus Poribacteria bacterium | reverse complement strand
GAAAGAAAGATAGTCTGTGGGCAAGGTGTGCAACTAAGAGGGTCGTTCCTCCTCATCCAATCTTTATGCCAGTAGAGTGCTGGAGCATACGGTTCCTTTGTCAGAACTAAGAGCCCTCCACCGGGTGTGAAATCCCCCAAACCCATTTGCTCGAGGGCTTGGCGTGCCGGTTCCCATTCGGCTAAGCGTTGCATGATTTCGTTATCTTTATAACCAATACCAAGATGTGTGCCTTGGTATTTGGTATCTGGATGGTGTGGCATTGTATCGTTTAGACGGTCCGATTCCTGCTGAAGTTGTTGCAAAAAATCTAGACTCAAAATGTCCGGGATAACGCAATACCCATCCCGTAACATCTGTTCACGTAGTGCTACCGCTGTTTCTGGGGTCAACTGAGTCTCCTAAAGAAATTTCAATCGTTTNTAACCATTATATCACCACAGTTCCTATTACCCAAATAAAATACTATCTATCCACATAAGTTATTTACCCGGTTAGTTATAGATCGACGCTGACGTTTGTTGTTCCAAATAGTTTCAGCCCTCCACCAGACAACATTTAAGCTCTCATTATTTACCAAGCCGAACATTTTACCCAAGTCGGTATAGTACTTATATCGTTTCCATTCTTTGGGGTCTGGTTTTTGATTACTTACCGAAAGAAAGGCAAATTCATACAAATCTTGAGCTAAATATTTTTCTACTTTGGCTTTCATCTTTTTGAATAACATAGCGACCTGCTTACTTTTCATTATTTAGATGATAATACACCAAAAACACGACAAAATATGTCGCACACGAAAGAATCAAAAGCACAAAGAAGGTGTTAGTATTTCCGCCAATACCCAAAAAGTTAAGTATTAATCAAAAACAGATTAAACNGNTGTGTCAAACTGAAACAAACTCCACTNGATGCGGTATAGTATTTCATTGCTTTGCTGTCAAAAGCACTATACCTGTCATTGTCGTTAGCATCTGCAATGCAATCTAATGCTTAGTATTCAGCACATTGAAAAGATGACCATTTAATGGAACAGAATGCCATTCATCTCAGCCGAGTGATAACGGAAATGAAAATCCAATAATTTGAGCATGCCTTTGGGTNTACCAATGNTAAAAATTCAAACTTATGACTGGCGTTGANTTGATAGCTAAGTGCACTATGATAGTGCGTAAGTATCAGTCTAAGTCTTTTCTATAAGACCATTACTAACCTTCCGAATTATAAGGCCATACTTTACCGAAAATTGGTTGTCGATTCNCCCACCAGTATTGCTAATTAATACCGTACCTTTCAGAAAGTTACCATTACCATATTTGGGGCTTGGGCTTTAATCCGTTCTTTTGTGTAGCTGTACCTTTAACGATATTTAAGGTGCTACTAACTAACAGAAGAGATGACTAACTTTAGATGCTCCTAGCCCTATTTGTACTTGGATAGGTGAGTTACATCACTTGNTCCATCGCGGTTAGACGAATAGGCTGATCCCGTATCTCATTTCATTGATTGGTACACCATTATTAATCATAACAGCTGTATTTATTTGATCNAATCCATAGTAAGATTAGCCATACCTTTGATTTTGTCTAAGACAACTGGATTTTCTTTATTATTTTATCTTCTTCGGATGCCTTCTATTCGACCTTTTACTCATCCGATATAACTAGAGGGCTACTTACTAACAATAAAACTAGTAAGCTCGCCAAATTTACCAGCTGATTCAATTTTTTAATGCAAATCTCTAAATTTTAATCTCCAATTGATTTGGTNTGGGCGAGAGGTTGGTATTTAAACAGTTAAGTTAGATACTCTGAAACGGGCAGAATACTAGCCTGTCCTTGTTACAATATTGCAGNTAAAATTTAGCGTGTTTAATCTGTTTNGCTCGGAAATCTATCTATTTAAAGGACGCTTAAGTTTATATTTGGACTGTCTCAATCGTCTTTTTAAGGTTAATCGATCAACCGGCTGACCAAGATTAAGACAGAAAATCCTCATGTAACCATCTCTATCAGAAGTAAAATATATTTTTTGACCGTCTGGAGAAAATTTAGGCTCTAGATTTACTCCAACACTATTGGTTAGAGGCCGCTGGTTCTGACCATCGCTATTCATAATAAACAGTTCATAGTCATTGTTACGGTTAGAAACATAGACAATTTGTAGTCCATCAGGTGAGAAAGATGGTTGATAGTCCCCGCTAACTGTATGAGTCAACTGCTGTAGCTCAGTACCATTCTGATTCATTATGAAAATATCGTAATTGTTTGCGCGGTGGGAAACAAAAACTATTTTCTGTCCATCAGGAGAAAACGAAGGGAATCCATCATCGACTTCATTATTGGTCAACTGGTTTTTATTTTGACCATCGACGGAAACAGTAAAAATCTCTAGGTCAGGTTCCTGTTCTCGCATTCGACTTGTTTGTTCTACAGCCTCGAAGATAATAGTTTGGCCGTCTGGAGAAAAAGAAGGAGATCTTTCTACAGCTAAGTTATTAGTTAACCGTCGTCGATTTTGTCCGTCAAGATTCATGATCGAGATTGTAGCGTTACTGGGTGTTGACCCACTCAGCTGTACGGTAAGTCTTGCTTGGCTCGATACTTTGCGTTCAGTAACAAAGGCAATTTGTTGACCATTAGGAGAAAAAACCGGCATGTATTCATTAATCTGTGGCGTTTGTGTTAGNTGAGTAATTTGNCCAGAAACTATGTCCAGNANNAACAATTCAGCGTTCTTAAGCCGNTAAGAGGAAAAAATAATCTGCTTGCCATCAGGCGAAACAGCAGAACTGTAATCGTCAGCGTTCTCAGAACTAATTTTTGGGGCAGTAGGCAAAATTGTTCCGTCTGAAGAAAACNCTTGATGTTCTTCCACAACATTGGTTGTTGGTGGGTTTTCGGTTGGTAGTCGATTGACACTAAAGGACGTTCCAGTGTACGTAGCAATTGTTTGCCGTTGTCGCTCGTCACAATTGTCGAGAATTGATCGAAAATAGCCGGCGGCTATTGGTTGGCGGTTATTCTGCCAATGAAGTTGACCCAACTGGAACTGAATCTCGGTTTCCTGATTAGTAGAAAAGGTTTCGGGCTTGTCCTCCCTTACTAACTCTAGAGCTAATTCAAGATGGTGGATAGAGTCATTGGGCTGAACTAAATACTCGTAAGCTTGAGCAAGCATCAGATGGGCCTGAAGTAGAACTTCTGGTTGCTTAATGGTATTAATGGAAGCAGATAAATGATCGATAGCAAGCTGATATTGCTCTGACTGGATCAATGTTTTGCCAGTTCGTATCGCTAATCGTTCAGATGACTTTTCTTGGTAACGGCACTGAATAAAAACAAAACTAGCGAAAAAGGATATTAACAGTAGGAAGAACCCGACTGAATCAATCGATTTTGGTCTAATCATGAATTGATTAGGGGTNTTCACCTTCGGTAATTATTGTTTTTTTATTGATGGGTATATGTTTGTAACGATGAACCTGACCATTAGGCCAAGTTACTTCAACCCAATTGACGCTGGTATCGTCCCCTAGGCCAAACGAGGCAGTCAAGCTGTTAAAAGACAGATAACTAGATCCTGCCTGAATTTCTTTCAATTGCAAACGTCCGTCAGAACCAGATTGGACTCTAACTTTGGCTCCAATTGCACTTCGATTGGAAGAAGTACCAATTAGTTTTATCTGCAACCAATTGTGTCGATTTCCGATCTCATTACGCATTAAAAAAGGACGACCATCGTTATTACAAACAAGTATATCAATATCACCATCATTGTCGTAGTCGCCAAAGCCTGCGCCACGACCTACCTGCAACGGCAGTTGCGGCAAATTATGACTGATTTCATTAAAAAGACGATTGCCGACATTTTCGAATAGTTGATCTTGTTGAGCAATTAAAATCTCGGGCCGACTTA
This sequence comes from Candidatus Poribacteria bacterium, assembly GCA_002729015.1. The sequence continues at coordinate 40,559 of PBVO01000122.1, read as the reverse complement.
GCTCCTGAAATGTACTACCGTTAGCAACAAAAATATCGAGATCACCATCATTATCAAAGTCAAACAAGTCTGTTCCCCAACCAATGTATTTAACGCTTTCTTCTGCTAAGGAAGCACCATAAGATTCATCTACCAATCGAATCAGGATTTTAGAATTATTTGTCTCCGACTCAATCAGAGAACCATCATCTTTGACAAGGTTATTATAAAGAGCGTTTTCCTCATCAATCCAATGACTAATGAACAGATCGAGGTCATTATCGTTATCGTAGTCACCCGTGGCCAACCCCATGGAACCACGAAAGTCTGCAGCCCATGATTCTTTGCTAACATCAACAAAAGTACCGTCTCCGTTGTTTTGATAAAGAAAGTTTGCTGAAGTGTCGTTAGCAATATAAAGGTCTGGGTCATTATCTAGGTCAAAATCGGTAAAGATAGCTTGTAAGCTACGACCCCCTTTGGCATACACTCCTAGTTCAGATGTAACATCAAGGAAAGTACCGTCACCGTTATTCCGATACATAACGTTATTCTGAGGCTCAAAAACATGAGGATTTAAAGCGCTTGGAATTGGCTGACCAGCTCGTTTTGAATCCTTCTGCATTTGGTCAAGTGATTGTAAATCATAGACCACATAGTTCGGGACATATAGGTCTAAAAAACCGTCTTGGTCATAATCCCCAAAAGCGGCACCTGTCCCCCATCGATCATCGCCGACACCAGCTTGTTTTGTAACGTCAGTGAAGGTGCCATCTCCATTGTTTCGATAAAGCACATTAGGCCCATAGTTAGTCACGTACAGATCGGTATCACCATCATTGTCATAATCGCCACCTACACAACCAATACCAAAACCCTGATGGCCGACACCAGCTTGTATCGTAACATCAGTGAAAGTGCCATCCCCGTTGTTTCGATACATAACGTTTCCGGGCGAATCAGAGGTAATCTCGTTTTGAAGGGGGCCAGGCAAATTGACNAAATAAAAATCTAGGTCGTGGTCATTGTCATAATCAATCAAGGCTACACCTGATCCCATGTCTTCAACTAACAAAGATGATCGGACACCTTGAGAGTAAGTGAAGTCTATGCCCGACGTAATTCCGACCTCCCGAAACAAAACAGGCTGAGACCAGACCATCGGCGACAAGGACATAATCGCACATAGGAACCCTACAGCCAATTTTCTTAGTGAAAAACNAGATTTCATCAGTTTAATGAACACGAGAAAATAGAAGAGGATTTCGTTCTGTTTAAGCTGGAGGATCTTTTGGGTTTCTATAAGCCGGCTTGGCTAGTTTGGGTATCTGTTTGCCAAAACGCTCGTTGGTGAAGTCAATGGCACGAATCAGCCACTTACCCTTTTGATTCTGAAATGCAGCAATTAAATCACCATTTTGATTTCCCCACTTGTATTTACCATAAACGATTGCATTTCTAGCGCGGGAGTCAATTTCCAAGCGGGAGACTTGGACTGACATTTCACCAGCATGTAANTTAAAAATACCAACCCATCCGTTTTTGACNGCTTTCCANCCTTCGTTTTTCTCAAATGCNCCNGCCCAAAAAGTCCAAGCGGNNAAAACTTCTTTNTCCTCACTTTTGACCCAATGCACCATAATATCATCTAATTCTTTTTCGCTGATTGCCTCATTTTGGTTAGCTAGGACTTCATTAATGGATTGGTCTTCAGCGGCAAAGTCTATTTCAACTGAGGCTACAGTCGGTTCATCTTGTGCAGGAGTAGTTAACTTTGGCTTAGTTACTGGGTCTTCACTGTTCCCACAGGCAACTAACAAACCGACAAAAATCAGAAAGAATCCAACAAGACGATTTNTCTTTTCCATTTAAGCTCCTTGTATCAAGGTACAAACAAAGGGTTGGCTCGCAAATCGACATCGCACAAATACGACATCGCACAAATACATTGACATGCGCCAAACTTATTTATGGGTTACTAACATATTATGCGCGAAGATATTCAAATCGACAAGAAAATTATTCCTGAGTCAATAATCTACTTTTACATTCTCCATCGAATTGCGGGTTGCATATCTATTGAACTGTGATAGAATAAATGGAAATTGGTTTTTGAATTACCGAAACTGTGCCAATATCGAAATACCATTCTCATATACCATTTGGTCTGCTCTTCCTGTTAGTGTTTACATGGAGTTGCCAGCCACCGTCAGAACAGCACCTGATCAACTTAGACATTGAAAATGGGCTACCTATAGTCCGGCAGCATCTTCCCATCCGTATTCCATTAGACNAATTGAAATCTGTCAGTCCTGATTTCACATTTTCAGCCTTNGCTTTGGCTATGGGCGATCCAACTGATCGACAAAATCCACCTAAACGCATTCCTTATCAAGCTGATGATCTTAATTACGATGGTGAAAAGGATGAANTAGTTTTCTTGCTTGATTTTCAAGCGAATCAAGCCCAGACTGCTGTTATTCAATATGCCCCTGGTCAAGCGCCGAAAGAAGACGGCGACCCTATTGCTATTGAACTTATTTTTCAACGTAAATCACAAGCTGGAATCTTTCCGAGTTTAGCTGTTCCAGCCGCTTTAGAGTCAAATCTAAGTTTGTTTTTATTACAAACAAACGGTGCTATATCCGCTTTTGCCAAAGATGAAAACAGCTTACATTTACAACAAGTCGCTGACAGCAAGACCATTTCAGAATTGGATGGGTTAATCCAAGTCGGTGATAGTCAAGAACTAGATCAATTCGGGGTGGGTGGTTTTGCTATTTGGGATAATCAAGAGAAAAAATTCATATCGATCCACNGTGATATCGATTATGTCAGAGTTCCAGTAAATGGAGGCTTAAGATCAACTACGGAAAGGATTTGGCCAAAATTGACANTTGATAAACAAACAAGTATTTCTGTTCAGCATCGAGCTACTGTTTATGCTGACAATGCGATACTTGAACAGCAGGTTTTTATTGATGGCCTAGACAATCGTTTATCTGTGGTTGTAGGTTTAACAGAAGGAGAGGTAATAGAAAAAAGTTTACTAAAATGGAAAAAGAGATCTGTATCAGCTATTGTTCTTCCTCTTTCAAATATATCATCTACAGGCGACTCGACTCTTCTATTCGGTTCAAAGGCTGAATGGAAAACATATCTTGTCCATTCAGCCAGCCAGCCTATACAGTCGATGGAAGAATTAGAAAAAATTGCCAAACTTCTAGAGGCCTCTCTTAATTCACCGCCGGGCTTGACATTATCTTTGCCGAAAAAAAATAAAAAAGAAAATAAATTACCTCCTAATTCTAAAAACAACATAGATAATTCAGAAAATGAAGAAAATAAAACAAAGTAAGCTGAGTTCAAACGATCACGATTTTTACAATAAAAATGGCTATCTTGTTAAAAAAGGNTTGGTCACTACCGAACAGTTGAATCAAGTCAAGGTTGAAATCGAAGGACTGCATCAGCGGATGGCTAACCAAATTCCTGATGGAGTAGGTGTTTCCTGGGAAGAGTATGTACACCGAGAACCTGATAAACCAAAATATATTCGCCAACTTATGAATAGCGAAGTTATTAGTGAGGGACTTAATGAAATTTTGAGATCTAATGAAGTTTTAGATGTAGTTGAATCTCTGATAGGACCAAACATCTCACTTTTTCACAGCAAGTTACTGATGAAAGCAGCGAAGCATGGTACAATCACACCTTGGCATCAAGACTACTCCTACTGGAGAAACCCGGATAATCAGCCCCTCATGATTAATTGTATGTTATCGATAGATGAAGCCAATTCAGAAAACGGATGTATTCGGTTTGTTCCTGGTAGTCATAAAGGTGAGTTGTTGGCACATGATCAAGCTCAAACCTCGTTTGGGCTATTTCTTCCTGGATTTTTTGAAGCTAGAGATGATGCAGTGGTTCTGGAAACAGGACCGGGAGATTGTGTGTTCTTTGGGCCATTGATTATACATGGATCATCTGCAAATCAATCACTTAATCACCGGCGGGCAAATACGTTTGCATACAACGTAACAGAAAATGGGATGCAGCACCCCCGAGAAGTGTTAAGAACGAAATTTGATACAGTTAAAGAGCTCTCAAGGGTTGATCACGATATAACATGTTGAATATGAGGTGTTTTGGATGTTTTCATTAAGTCGTTTGGGATTTAAGTCGTCTTTGTTTTTTTTGATTTTTATATCGGTTGTTTGGGGAAGTGTGTCGCTTACGCAAGCTGGTCAATTCAAGGTCGCATTACTTACGCCAGGTGCGATTAGTGACGCCGGCTGGAATGCTTTAGCATACGATGGGCTCAAAGCAATTGAAAAAGAATTAGCAGCGAAAGTTAGCCATGTTGAGAGTAAGACGCCAGCCCAGTGGGAAGAGCATTTTCGTTTTTTTGCTAGTAACGGTTATGACCTTATTTTCGGCCATGGTTTTGAGTATCAGGATGCAGCTAAAACTGTTGGTAGAGAGTTCTCAGATACCACTTTTATTACTACTTCTGGTAACACGGTAGAAAAAAATGTAGCGTCGGTCGTTTTTGAATTGGAAGAAGCTACCTATTTGTTGGGAATAATTGCTGCCTCGATGTCCAAAACTGGGAAAATTGGTGCTATTGGCGGTATGAATATCCCACCTATCAACAGTACATTTCATGCTTTTATCCAAGGCGCCAAGTCAGTAAACTCGAAAATTCAGATTTCTAAATCTTACGTAGGTAATTGGGAAGATGTGGGGAAGGCTAAAGAGTTGGCCTTGTCACAAATTGCTGAGGGTGTAGATTTAATTTTTCATAATGCAGACGCCGCTGGTGTTGGTGTATTTGAAGCTGTCTCTAACAGTCGAAAAGAAGGTAAATCGGTCTTTGCTTTTGGTTCAAATCGGAACCAAAACGAGGTTGCCCCCGATGCAGTTCTGGCTAGTGCAGTGATCGATACATCAGCCTTCGTTCGTATTGCTAAGATCGTCAAGGAAGGGAAATTTGAAGCTAAAGTAATGATGACAGGTATGGCACAAAATGAAGCGATTAAATTAGTTTACAATCCTAATTTAAAATCATATGTGCCAAAATCCGTACAAGAGAATGTCGAGAAAGTCAGACAACAAATAATCGCTGGTAGTTTCAAAGCTCCACGTCCTCAATTCCTAGAAAATTAACCACGAATCGACCGCTGAGACGAGGGAGGTTTTACTTGTAATGAGTTTGAAGAATAATTTGCGATGGTATTTCCCAATTTTCTCCACTTTCCTATTATGCTTCCTAGTTGATACCGCAAGAGGGATTGAATCAGATCCTGTTGTGGCTGATACTATATCAGTTGAGTTACCCCCTGTTCAAGCGCTGAAATTGACTCCAAGCAGGCTTTTTTTGAAAAATGCCAGTGATGTTCGGCGTATCTTAGTTTCTGCTCAGACTCAGTCGGGAGAATGGATAGATGTAACGAGCCAAGCCAAATTATCCAATGTAGGTCCAGAAGTTAGTATAGGACCGCAGAATTCAATTCATCCTGCAGAAAAGGGGACAGGGCAGGTCATGGTTATTTATGCTGGCTTAACCGTTAAACTCCCAATTAAAGTGGAAAGTATGGAGCAGCGACCAGTTAGTTTTGTTCGTGAAGTAGCACCTACCCTCAGCCGATTAGGTTGTAATTCTGGGACTTGTCATGGGGCAGCCAAAGGTAAAAACGGTTTTAAACTCTCATTACGTGGGTATGACCTAGACTTTGATTATCAGGCATTAGTAAAAGACTTGTCCGGCCGTCGATTCAATCGAACAGTCCCAGAAAAGAGCTTGATGCTCCTTAAACCGACACAAGGTATACCACACGAGGGCGGATTTGTACTCGACCCAAAATCAAAGCACTACCAGTTATTGATAAAATGGATAGAAGAAGGGGTCAAGTCTGACGTGTCGAAAAAAAATAAGGTAGAAAAACTAGAGGTCATACCTGAGCAAGCTACCATTCAGTTGCCTGGCATGAAGCAGCAAGTTTTAGTTATCGCTCACTATGATGATGGATCCTCAAGGGACGTTACTGACATGGCTATTTATTCATCTAGCTTGCAAGACATTGCAGTAGTATCCGAAAAAGGGTTAGTTACCGCTGCTCGTCGTGGTGAGGCCTCTGTGTTGGTACGCTATGAAGGTCTATACAAAACTAGCCAGATCACAGTTATGGGAGATCGATCTGATTTTCGCTGGATAGAAACTAACACCTATAACTACATTGACGAAGCGGTTTATGAGAAACTCAAACAGTTTAAAATCTTACCGGCAGCTGTTTCGACCGATACAGAGTTTGTCCGTCGAATTTATCTGGATTTGACAGGCCTACCTCCAACACCTAATCAGGTTCGGACATTTTTGAATGACCAGAATTCTTCTCAAAAAAAACGCAGTTTACTAATTGATCAACTGCTAGATAGTCCTGAGTTTGTCGATCATTGGACCCATAAGTGGGCAGATTTATTGCAGTGCAACCGGAAGTTCTTAGGCGATCGAGGTGTTTGGCTGTTTCGTAACTGGATCCGAAATGCTGTAAAAACAAACAAACCTTATGACCAGATGGTGCAAGATTTGCTCTTAGCTAACGGTAGTACCTATAAAAATCCTGCCGCAAATTATTATCGGGTATCAAGTGGGCCGGTTAAAGAAGGGAATCGAAATATTGGATTAGAAGTCAAAACTGATGCTGCGACTGAAAGTGCAACACAGCTATTTCTAGGTGTACGATTTTCCTGTAATAAGTGCCACGATCACCCTTTTGAAAAATGGACACAGAATCAATATTACGAATTTTCGTCATTTTTCAGTGAAGTTGGTGTAAAGAGAGGAAAATTGCCAGACGAGCAAATCATCTATCCTAAATACAAGCCAGTTGGAGGTGTTGAGCACCCAAAGACTGGACAAATTGTAAAGGCTAACGTGCCTTTTGGTCAATTGGATCCACTAAAATCAGATCCACGTTTGGCTCTGGTTAACTGGTTAACCTCCAAAGACAATCCATTGTTTGCACGGTCCATGGCAAACCGAATGTGGAGTTATTTTTTTGGACGTGGAATTATCGAACCCGTGGATGATATTCGTTCTAGTAATCCGCCAAGTAATCCAAAACTGCTAGACTTATTAACGGAAGATTTTATTGATCATCAATTTGATTTGAAACACCTGATTCGAACCATTGTTCATTCGCGTGTCTATCAGCATAGCATAGATACTAATAGTTGGAACGAAACCGATACTGTCAATTTTTCTCGGGCCATCCCCAGGCGACTAACAGCAGAACAACTTCTCGATTCTATCATGTCTGCTACGGGTAGTCGTACCAGTTTTGATGATATGCCATCTGGAATCAGAACTACACAATTACCGGACAGTAATTTGGATGATCATGGTTTTTTAAAACTATTTGGACGGCCAGAACGTGAATCAGTTTGTGAGTGCGAAAGAGTCAGTGAAGTGAGCCTATCACATGCCTTGACACTAATTAACGGTCCAACTATAGCTGAAGCAATCAAGGACAAGAAAGGCCGAATTGCGCAATTGGCAGAAAAAGACATTGAAGATTCAGATTTAATCGAAGAAATATATCTGGCTACTTTGTCTCGTTTGCCAGATACCAGTGAAAAAAATAGTGCATTGGACTATATTAGCTCCGCTCAGAATAAAATTGAAGGAGCTCAAGATTTAATGTGGGCATTGATTAACAGCCCTGCATTTTTGTTTAATCACTAACTTCAAGGAGGATACGTACATGTTATCTATTCCGGGAAAACAGAGTCGTTTGTGCGACGGTTTAAGTAGACGAGAGTTTATTAGGGTCGGTGGTTCAGCAATGCTTGGTATTAGCTTACCACAAATTTTGGCCTTAGAAGCTAAAGCCAGTAATAATATTGACCTGACTAAAACCGGAAACGGGTTTGGTCGAGCCAAGTCAGTCATCTTAATTTTTCTTCAGGGTGGCCCCAGCCACATTGACATTTGGGATCCAAAGCCAGAAGCACCATCCAATGTTCGAGGGGAATTTAAGCCAATCAAAACCAAGGTTCCCGGGATTTGGTTATCAGAGACTATGCCCAAGCTCGCCCAACAAATGGATAAAGCTACGCTAATTCGGTCAGTTAGTTATACCCCAGTTGGTCTATTCAACCATACTGCTGCTATGTATCAAATGCTGACAGGTGAGACACCTGACAAAGTAGCCCCATCAGGACAATTGGATCCACCTACACCTGCAGATCATCCAAATGTTGCTGCGCATGTTTCTAAGTTGAAACCACTCGACCAACCGATGCTATCTGCAGTCCAATTACCTCGACCACTACAAGAAAGTAATATAATTGGTAAAGGGGGAACAGCTGGTTTCCTTGGTCGAGCTTATGACCCATACTACCTTTTTCAAGACCCGAACGGACAGATCAAGTTTGACGAGCTCGAACTTAGAGAAGAAATTCCAGCTCCGAGACTCCAACGCAGAGCTAGCTTATTGAAAACTATTAACGAAAGTATGCCCGAATTGGAACAAGCAGCAAGCGACTATGCCTTGAATGAATATTATTCCAAAGCTTATGATTTAATTTTATCCCAGAGGGCTAGAAATGCGTTTGATCTACGCCAAGAAACTGATCAAGTGCGAGATAAATATGGACGGAATACCTTTGGGCAGAGCGTTTTACTGGCACGCCGATTGATCGAGTCAGGTACTCGATTTGTACAGGTCAACTGGCCATCGGTGGCTAACGGTAATCCGCTGACAACGGCTTGGGATACGCATGCGGCTAATTTCGGTCCCCTGAAAGACTTACACTGTCCCAAACTAGACAGTGCCCTATCTTCTTTGTTAGAGGAATTAGACGAACGCGGATTATTAGACGAAACCCTTGTTTTAGCAATTGGTGAGTTTGGTCGCTCACCTCGTTTAGGAGTCAGTACTTCTGGCAATAGTAATGCTCCCGATGGTAGAGACCATTGGCCATACTGTTATACTGGTCTGATGGCTGGTGCAGGTATTGGCCGAGGGCAAGTCTATGGCAAGTCGGATGCCACCGGGTCTACACCCTTGGAAAAACCGGTCCACCCTAAGGAGATTTTAGCTACTGTTTATCACGCTCTTGGTATTGATCCAATGACTACAGTCTTCAATCACTTGGATCAACCCCGTGAGTTGGTTCAAGCCGAACCAGTTTATAAATTATTTGGTTGATTACCTTGAATCTCGCAAATATCGATATAGTACACGCTAACCGGTAGTTGGCTCAAGATTTTGGTAAATGGTAGGTACAGCTTGTCATCAAACAGAACTATGATCTTGCCTGTTCCGTTTCCTTGGCACTACTTTAGGCTTGGTTGTTTCCTATTTATCCTTGGTTTGTCTATCACTGGAATAAGTGCACAAGAAAGTCCTCAATTAATCTCAGTTCGGCCTCTGGCTGGTCAGCGAGGTACGGAAATTTTTATTCGATTGTCAGGCAAATCTCTTCGAGATGCAAGTCAAATTTTGACTGGCTCAGAACAGATCGTAGCTAACATCGAAAAAGTCAAGAGGAATCCTACTGTCTCATTTAGCGGCCAAGGTTTGGTAGCAGAGATTCCAACTCAAGACGAATTAACGGTAAACCTATTCATTGATGCTAATTCTCCGGTTGGTACCTATCCCCTGAGAGTCGTAACACCAAATGGTGTCTCAAACGCTCTTCAGTTTATTATTAGCAACCTACCAGAGTTCACAGAAATAGAACCTAATCCTGAAATAGACTCAGCTAATTCAATTAGCTTGCCAGTTACGATTAACGGAACAATCGATGCTCCTGGTGATGTTGACTCCTTCAAGTTTTGGGCAAAAAAAGACCAATACTTAATTTTTGATTTGTCTGCTATAAACATAGGTTCGAAATTAGATTCAATTTTAACCATCTATAGTGAAAAAGGCGTAGTTTTAAGCCAAAATGATACAAGTACTAGCCTAGATGCAAATATTGAGTATAAAATTGTAGCCGACGGTAATTATATCTTGCAGGTGAAAGACCTACGTTATAGAGGTGGGAAACAGTTCTTTTACCGATTGAGCGTAGGTGAATTGCCTCGAGTCGATGCGATTTTCCCACTGGGGGGGAAAGTAGGTTCCGAAAATTCGATTACTCTAACTGGTCGTAACCTGAAAGGTGTGAATTCGATGCAGTTGTCGATTTCACCTTCTGCTCTAATCGGTATCCAACAGTTGCGAGTTACGACATCTGACGATATGTCAAGTAATGAATTTCCTTTTTCGATTAATGGTTACAACGAAATTCTTGAAACAGAGCCGAATAATGCATCAGCCACAAGTAATTCACTTCTACCGTCGCAAATAGTAAATGGCTTAATTGACCCAGCCAACGATCTCGATTATTACAAAATTGAAGTCAAATCTAAGGAACGCTTATTAATTGAACTCACTGCAGACCGCCTCAATTCACAATTAGATGCGGTCGTACAAATTTTTGGTCCTAAAGGTGATTTAGTTATTGACAATGACGATACTATTGGGTCTGATGCCGTAATTGATCATACATTCTCAACAAGTGGTGAATACGTGATTGAGATACGGGACATTAATGGACGTGGAGGGAAAACCTACGGTTATCGACTACAAGCTAGGTATTTAAATCCTAACTTCCTTGTTAGTGTAGACGCTGATACATTAAGAGTTAGCCGTCGTAGTTGTACCATCTTACCAGTGAGTTTGACACGACTTGATGATTTTGATCAGGCAATACAACTATCGGTTTTAAATTTGCCTCCCGGAATTACGGCTGGCAAAATTATCGTTGAGCCAAATCAAAACAGGGCTTTATTGTCATTGTCAGCTGATAAGACAGCTGAGCTAAACTGGACTGAGATTATCCTGTCAGCGACGAGTAGTTTAGCTGGCGATCGTATAGTGAAAAAATCCAAGCCAATTTACTTAACGGTAATCGATGCGGCCCCATTTCGCTTAACATTAGCAGAGTTAAGTGTTAATTTACTCCAAACTAAATCAGCTAAACTTCATGTTAAACTGGACCGACAATCGAATTTTACTGGACCGGTCAAATTATCTGTGATTGGTCTACCTGCCAACGTGATATCATCTGATCCGACTATTACTTATGAACACAATCAGGCGTCAATTTCATTGAGAGGTATCAACTTCGTTGCACGGGAATTATTTCCAGTAGTACCCGCAAAAGGTCGGTATACTATATCGGTCAGTGGAAGTACGACAATCGATAATCAACCCGTTACCCAATCTTCTGCTGTCATTGCACTAACCATAGATGAGGCGCCATTCACGCTTACGGCTACACCTGTCATTCAAAGTTTCGTGTTACCAATTGTTAAAAGTCAGTCTGAACAAATAGAAGGACTTACCGAAATTGAGCAAATTGCAATACAAAAAAAACCAGTTGGGACTGCTATTATTGAGATTAGTGCGACTCGTCAAGGTAACTTCACTGGTGCCATAGATCTGTCTCCGGTAAACTTCCCTGATGGATTAAGCATGTCAGATGCCGATATTCAGGACCAAGAAGATAAAGTATCGTTAACCTTTTCTGCTTACTCACAATTAGAAACAAAAACTTATAAGGTGAAAATATCCGGTCATGCGATGGTTAACGGTCAACCTTTCACTCAAGAATCACCTGAAATTACCATCAAAATCATTCGCTAAATATACTTAAATTGTAGAGGTTAAACTATGTTGCAAAAATCTAGAGTTGGATTGGCACAAACGGGAGATCGAAAAGAGAATGTACGTCAATCTTTAGAGTTGGTGAAAGAAAGCCTAATACCAAAGCTTGCCGACCAAGTTTTGTTAAAACCCAATTTCCTTTCCAGTACAAACCAGTTGGCCTCAACTCATCCTGACGCTATTCGTGGAGTCATAGACTTTTTGCTCTCAACTGACATACCACCCAAGGAGATTTTGATCGCTGAAGGAGCAAATGAGGCTTTTTCCGGTGAGGCTTACGATAATTTCGGATACAATAAGTTGCTTGAGGAATATGATGTGCCAATTCACCTTATCGACTTACACCAAGAGAATAGTTGGCAGGAAGAGGTTATTTATTTAGCTGACTGGCAAACCTATCAGGTTAGGATGCCTAAAATAGTATTGGATTGTCCTTGTACCATTTCTGTGGCAGTTGCAAAAACGCATGATGTTGATGTGGTGACATTAGCACTAAAAAACATGATTATGGGAACTTTACACAAAGATGATCGTGTTAAGATGCATGGTTATCCTACCCACGGTGAGCGGAAACGACCCAGAGAAGCACAGATCTTGAACATGAATTTGACTCGGATTGCACACCATCTTTCTCCGCATATAGGTGTCGTAGATGGCACAATTGGTTTACAAGGCGATGGGCCAGGTGGAACAGACACGGTTGATCTCGATATCGCAGTTTCGGGGGCAGACGTCTTTGCGACTGATGCGGTTGCGACTAAAGCCATGGGATTTAACCCCTGGGATATTGGGTTATTTCAGTATGCTACCGACATTGGTCTTGGGATTGCTGACTTAGAACGAATTGAGGTTGTCGGCAAGCCAATAGATGAAGTCGCCATACCGTTTAAGCCTCACCAGTGGATTGAACAACAATATCAATGGCAAGACCCTGACGCTCTTCATCATATTCGTCTTTAAAATTTCAGGATATACCTACCGGAGAATCAAATGAAAAAAAAACAACTCATCTTTCACATTTTGGGCTGGATGTTGTCACTGGGGGTTGGGTTTCCCTTATTGAGCTATTCTGCTAACGTCTTGGTTGTCAAAGGGGAAATCCAAAATCAGGACGACCAAATTTCTCTTAAAGATTTACAAATCACAATAGCCAACAAGAAACGAAAAATCAGTCAGAGAGGTTTAGTTGACGGGCAGTTTTTTCAAGCTACCTTTTTAGATTTTACAGGTAGTGTGGCCGAAGTTGGAGAAACATTCGAAGTCAATGCCAAATTAGTTTCTGGAGAATCCGTTAGTAATGTGAGCCATATTTTGACCGAAGGTGATATTGTTGCGGCGGTCGCTGAGATCAATTTGACAATTTATCCTAAGCCCAAAATTAACGATGTTGCACCAGCCAAAGGGGTGACCGAAGGCAACACACCAATCAAAATTACCGGGACTAATTTTCGGGATGGAGCCTCATTGATAATTGGCGAAAATGTCGCAGTGGCAACTACAATCAATAGTGAAAATGAAATAACCGCTCTAACCCCCGTAGGTGTGGTTGGATCGATAGACCTAACGGTTACCAATAGTGATGGTCGGTCAGACACATTATCTAAAGCGTTCACTTATATTCAGTTACCACCAACAATTTTGACAGTTACACCATTGGCTGCGGATATCGCTGGCGGTAAAATCATAACTATTACAGGTGAAAACTTCGATAGTCAAGCCACAATTCAATTTGGCGAAGAAACGGGAATTGAGCCGGTCATTGGAAAAGAAAAAGTTACAGTTACAGTCCCTAAATCTAACATAGTGGGTGATGTCCCACTAATAGTAATTAACCCTGATGGGCAGAGAGTTGAGACTACTTTCTCATATGTTGAGGTGTTTCCTTGGGATGTAAACGGAAATGGTACGGTAGATATTTTTGATCTGGTCACGGTGGCCTCGGAATTTGGGCAAACAGAAGTTGGATTATCCGGTGATGTAAATAGGGATGGTTCGGTTGATATCTTTGATTTGGTGGCGGTAGCATCCCACTTTGGTGAAACCACCACTACCGTTTCTGCACCAACTATTGTTACGGACCAAATTGACCAATTAAAATTAGCGTTAGTACAACTTGAATCATCGAAACATTCACTGGCTGCCCAATTACTACGTCAGTGGATGACCGCTAATGGTCATTTACCAAAAGAGAGTCAGCTACTAACCAATTTCCCCAACCCTTTTAATCCAGAAACTTGGATTCCATATCAACTGACCCATTCGTCCAGTGTTAGTCTGATAATATACGATGTCAATGGACAAGTGGTACGGCAAATAGAGGTTGGATACCAGTTGATGGGGTTGTATACCACAACCGATCAAGCCATCTACTGGGACGGTCGGGACGATTTAGGTGAGATTGTTACTAGTGGAGTTTATTTTTATACACTGATAGCTGATGATTTGTACCAAACAAAAAAGATGATTTTATTAAAATAAATTGTAAGAATTAGCTCGTCACACACTCAATTTGCAACTAAGTAATTGATTAAATACCTAAGGCCGGAAGTTCTATTTTTGATTGTTCAGATACTAAAGCCTTGCTTAGCACGACGATCTATAGCTCGAATCTTCTGTTTTATAGCGTATGCTTCAGTTTTATTTATAGTTAGAAATGGTGTTTCTCAGGTAAATTCAGAAAGTACAAATCCTATGTATAAAGTGGAGCGAGTTTCAATAGCTCCTGTTATTGATGGTTATTTAGATGATCCAGCTTGGAAGAGGGCCAAGCTGGAAAGGCTACAGTGGGACTGCGAAAAAAAACAAATATGGAATCAGAAAGATAACTTTGAAGGATTATTTGCCAGTGTTTGGCATAATGATGCTCTTTACTTAGCCGTTAGACTGGAAGATAACTACTTCACCACCAAGCAGAAGGATATTCTAAAACGAGATCGGTTAGAAATCCATTTTGACTTCGACAAGATTGGAAAGAAAAACGAAAAAAGTCAATACTTGGTGGCTGTTGGTAGCGATGATATGAAACAAAATTCGACACTCAATACACTATTTTCTTGGAGCAAGACTGGTAAATCTTTTGAATTTCGACTGAGTTTGAAGGCGAAGCCAAACAAGGGAGACCAAGCTCATTTTGCTATTTTTTATCACGATGTGGATGGAAATGCAGTTCGGCAAAAAGTCGGATGGTCCAGAAAGTCAGCTGATCAGTTGGGGAAATTAACCTTCACTAAAACTATGAATATTAACGCGGCCCATACACCAGTCCAATGGGGACGTATCAAAAGCTTGTATTGATAGATCAAAAAAATTGATATCTTCTGGTCGTAATATAAAGTTAACCATAGCCTACGATGGTACAAACTACCATGGTTGGCAAATCCAGCCCAGCCAACCTACTATTCAGGCTAAAATTAACGATGCTCTTACTAAAATAATTGGCCATCCTGTTTCGGTTATCGGGGCGGGCCGAACCGATAAGGGGGTTCATGCTACAGGGCAGGTTGCTAACTTTGTAAGTCATACTAATATGTCTACCGATATCATCCAACGTGCTATCAATGCGAACCTCTCTGACGATATTGTTATTTCAGAAGTATCGGAGGTTGAAGATAGCTTTCACGCTCGTTTCTCGGCCACCCGTAGGTGTTACCGATATACCATTCTGAACCGGCCTTATCCTTGTCCTTTTCAACGTAAGAATACCTTTTTTATTTCCAGGCATATATGCTTAGAACAGGCGGAGATGATTTGTCAAACTTTGGTGGGCAGAAACAATTATGCTGCTTTCCAAAAAAAAGGGAGCGAAAGGCTCAATCCAGTCTGTAATGTTTTTGAAGCTAATCTGACAAGAACAGATGATTTAGTAATCTTTACCATTCAGGCCGATGCTTTTTTGCGCGGCATGGTCAGGGCGATCATAGGTACCATCCTGAAAATCCTGCAACACCAGAATGCAGCCAAAGAAATGGAACGCATTATTGCCAATCGAAACCGTTCGTTAGCTGGTACATCAGCTCCAGCTAAAGGTTTAACGTTAACTGCTGTCAAATACGGCTAAAGGTCTGATTCTTCTTCCGCCTTGATTCGTCAAAAAATAGTGGTTGTGATAGAATCACCTGGGTTTATGGAGGAAAGAATTGAAAATAGTTGGTCGGTTAGTCGATTCAGCTGAAAATGTCGAGCTGGAAATTAAAAATGGGCAGATTTATTCGATTGTTCCCCAACCCAACATAGAACCAAGTCGTACTTGGATTTCTCGACCACTCATAGACATTCAAATCAATGGTTTTGGTGGTTACGATCTTAATGCTGAAAGTACTACAGCAGATGATGTATCTCAAATGGTGCAATCAGTTCATGAGACGGGAACTGGCTATCTCTATCCGACAATCATTACAGGTTCTTCTCAACGGATAGCACAGGCGATTGCTGCGATCCATCAAGCTAGCCAAGATCGAAGTATTGAACGAGCAATTTTGGGCATTCATATCGAAGGTCCGTACATCTCTTCTATCGAAGGTCCACGAGGAGCGCATCCTAAACGACATGTGCGACCTCCGAATTGGGATGAATTTCGACGTTGGCAAGACATCGCTCATGGAAAAATTAAGATCTGTACGCTAGCCCCAGAAGTTGAAGGTGCTTTACCTTTTATCGAAAAGCTAGTGGCCAGTGATGTGATAGTTGGGATTGGTCATACTAACGCTACGACAGAACAGATTCAAAATGCCATTTCTGTTGGAGCTAAATTATCAACCCATTTAGGTAATGCTGCTCATGCACTGATTCGTCGGCATCCCAACTATATTTGGGATCAACTGGCTGACGACAGCCTCTTTGCCAGCCTAATCGTCGATGGTCATCATTTGCCATCTAACGTCGTCAAATCAATGATTCGCGTCAAGGGACTTAGGAAGACTATTCTAATTAGTGACGCTGTTCATCTAGCTGGTATGAAGCCTGGTCGTTACAAATTCACCAATCATGAGGTTGAACTAACAACTGATAAATGTGTTAAGCTCTACGGAACTAATTATCTTGCAGGATCAGCTCTAACACTGATCAAGGGTATCGAAAACACTGTTCGTTTTTGTCAAATTGAACTCCCCCAAGCTGTCTCTCTGGCTACCCAGATGCCAGCGGAACTCTTGAGTCTGAAAGATAAAATGGGAAAAATCAAAGTTGGTCAGGCTGCAAACTTGCTGACTTTTGAATGGGATGAATTATCACAGCTCATATCTGAACCTAAGCTATATCTGACTAATTAGAGTAAATAAATATTTTGAATATTCAAAAAATTGAAACTTATACCAAAACGAATGTTAGTCTAGTATGTGTAACTACTGATAGTGGTGCAAGTGGTTGGGGGCAAATAGCGCCTTACAATTCGGATATTAGCGCTACTATTCTTCATAGGCAGATCGCCCCCCATGCTCTAGGTAAACAAGCTTTCGATATCTCATCTTTGGTTGACCATGTGATGGATGTTACCTACAAGTTCCCCGGTAGCTACGTTTGTCGAGCTTTAACAGGACTGGAAACCGCACTTTGGGACTTACAAGGTAAAACAGAAGAACAAAGTGTTTGTGAGATATTAGGTGGAGAACATCGATGTTTTCCTGTTTATGGCTCAAGTATGCGTCGTGATATTACGCCTGATGACGAAGCTGAACGTTTATACCAACTCAAGGATCAGTTTGGCTATACCGCTTTCAAAATTCGTATCGGCAGTGTTTGTGGACACGATCACGATTATTGGGAAGGACGAACGGAGGCCATAGTCCCCAGTGTCCGAGAAGCTATCGGAGAAGAAACAGCCCTACTAGTCGATGCTAACAGTTGTTATTCGCCGCAAAAAGCTATTGATGTGGGGCGAATGCTAGAAGATAACGGTGTCTGTCATTTTGAAGAACCTTGTCCTTACTGGGAATTAGACTGGACAGCTGAAGTCACCGCTGCACTCGAATTAGACGTGACTGGTGGTGAACAAGATTGCTGGCTTCCGACTTGGAAGCGAATGATAGATATAGATGCAGTCGATATTGTTCAGCCTGATATCTGTTACATTGGGGGAATAGAACGGACATTACGAGTCGCTGAAATGGCTAGAGAAAAAGGCAAACTATGCATACCACATTCGGCTAACTTATCTTTGGTAACTATTTTCTCGTTACATCTGATGGGAGCAATTCAGAATGCCGGTAACTACGTCGAATTTTCCATTGAACCAACTGCTTGGACACAAGAATTGTTTGATCCAAATTTAAGTGTTGTAGACGGAAAAGTTCAGATACCATCCGAACCTGGCTGGGGTATAAACATTAACCCTAAATGGTTGGAGTCGTCTCAGTATCAGCAATCTAGTATTTAAAAAAAGTCAAAGGATGAGAATTAGACGAGTTGTGTCACATTCTTTGGAAAAGAATCAATTGTTGTTAGTACAAAATTAATCGGTTTTGGAATTGTATCAGTCTATTTGCAGGTATACTATTGGCTATTAAGGAACTGATTTAAGTAAAGTTGATCAACTTGCTAATCACAACCTAAAAGAAAAGGTATGAAATATTAGGTCGAGATTCGGACTATATTGGGGGTTAGTTGTAGCAACAAGATTTATATAGATTTGCCAGATTGGTGAAAAACATTTTATATACTAAAGGAGTGAAAAATGGCTGTTTGCTTAGTCGGTACGTTCGACACCAAAGGTGCTGAATTTCAATACGTCAAAAACCAGATTGAATCCAATGGGTTAGGTACTATTTGTGTTAACACTGGTATTATTGGAGAATCGACGTTCCAGCCAGATATTACATCGGAAGAAGTCGCCCGAGCTGCAGGAATGGGTTTATCAGATTTGCGCCAAAAAGCAGACAGAGGTCATAGTGTAACTGCTATGGCAAAAGGAGCGAGAGCGATAGTCTCCAACCTATTCCAACGTCGCAAAATTAATGGTATCCTTTCGCTTGGTGGCTCAGCGGGTACGACTATCGGGACTTCAGCCATGCAAGCCCTACCCGTTGGTATTCCCAAAGTAATGGTTTCCACTTTAGCTTCTGGCGATACTAGTCCTTATGTGCAAACCAAAGATATTACTATGGTTTATTCTGTAGTTGATATTGCTGGTATTAACTCCATTACCCGCCAAATTTTAACGAATGCCGCTGGAGCAATTTCTGGAATGGTTCAGGCTATCTCTGAACCTGTCAATGAAAAACCATTGATCGCAGCCACCATGTTCGGTGTAACTACACCTTGTGTTACTAAAGCCAGAACAATATTGGAAGCAGCTGGGTATGAGGTTTTAGTTTTTCACGCAACGGGCTCAGGTGGTAAAGCTATGGAAGATCTGATTCGAGGTGGTTTTATTACCGGAGTATTAGATGTTACTACCACGGAACTAGCTGACGAATTAGTAGGTGGTGTATTGAGTGCGGGGCCAGATCGGCTAGAGGCAGCTGGTAGAAATTCTATTCCACAAGTAGTTGCTCCAGGCGCCCTAGATATGGTGAACTTCGGCCCGCGGGATACCATTCCAGAACGATTCAAGAATCGACAATTTTATCAACACAACGCCAATGTTACACTAATGCGAACTACGGCTGAGGAAAATGCTCAACTAGGTCAGATTATGGCACAAAAGCTACTTCTTGCCCAAGGTCCAACCCGAGTTCTAATTCCCAAACATGGCGTTTCTGCTATCGACAAAACAGACCAGCCATTTTATTCTCCAGAAGCGGAAACCGCTTGGATAAACAGCCTAAAGTCTGGACTAGATAAGTCAGTCGTTGAAGTCATCGAAATGGATAATCACATAAACGATGAGGAATTTGGCGAAAAATTGGCCCAGACTTTACTAAATTTACTACCAGATCAAGGTTGATGATTAGTATCGATAGGAGGTTCTTCGTTATCCAAAAACCGCTCTATTGTATTATGAGTGGCAGGCTGAGTACGGAAATCGGCGATCCAGGGTTGTCTGAAATAAGCTTGTTTCTGACGGGATAAACCCGAGAGAACAGTTGGTGCAATTTTTAACCTGTGCCAATGAGTTGCCAAATGCGAATAGGCGTTCAAAATTGCGACACGTGGTGTATTTCTTTTCCAAACTGGTCCTGCGTGGCACAAATTTTCGGTAAAAAAAATAGCACTACCCGCTGGGCAATCGTAGCTGTATAAAAATTCACTTTGTTTCCCATTTTCTAAGCTCAGATGGTTAGAGTGAATCGGAAAATTTGCCTTATGACTACCTAAAAGAAAACAGGTAGCACCGTCTCCTTTGGATATATCTGTGAGCTCAAAGATCACTCGTACCATCCCTGCCCGAATTTTTCCGTTCTGTGATCGATAACCAAAAATCTGGTCGATCTGGTTGGGGCCTCCACCGTGGAGTCCTCCGTGTTGCTGACCTTTTTTTCGCCAGATATAGGAAGTACTCTCCATTCGAATATCTGGACCAATTATCTCATGGAGGATGTCAATCACTTCTGGATGGTCGATAGTGACACTTGATGGCCCACCTGGAACTTCCCGATGTTCTGGAGAGAGTGAATCAGGATTGTGTTTAATTCGGTCGATTTGATCAATAATGTTACCTACCTGCTCCGCGTTTAGGACAGCAGGACGAAGTAAAAAACCTGTCAAATCAAACCGAAATCGTTCTTCTTCTGTCATCGCCACTTTTGCCTTCCTTGTAGGTTAGAAAAACCTGCGTTCTGCGTTAACCATCAATTTGCAACTCTTTGATGAGACGAGAAAGATAAGTTCGTTGAATATCGAGGACTTTGGCCGCGCGTGAGCGGTTTCCTTCTGTTTGTTGTAAAACATGAGTTACGTACTGTCGTTTGAAAGCTCTCTGAGCAAGATCAAGTGTTGCCGACTGATAGCGAGCGACTTCTTCTGGGTCAGTATTACTAAAACGAGCTGGTAGGTCTTCTACTTGCACTTCGACGTCCTTACCTAGAACGACAGCGTGTTCTACTACATTCTGCAATTCTCGTACGTTTCCTGGCCATGAATAAGTCAATATTGCTTCTAGTGCAGCTGTTGAGAAACATTTTTTTGGTCGTTTCATTTCTTGGCCGAATCGTTGTAAGAAGAAATCAGCTAAGCTCGGAATATCCTCAATACGCTCTCGAAGCGGAGGTAGGAAGACTTCAATTACATTGAGACGATAGTACAAATCTTCACGAAAGGTTCCATCTTGTATTTTTGCTTCTAAATCTTGGTTAGTTGCAGCAATCAGACGTACATCACACTGAATTGGCTTGGTACCACCCACACGGTAGAATTCCTGATCTTGAAGCACTCGCAAGAGTTTGGCTTGAACTTCGTAATTCATATCGCCAATCTCATCCAAGAACAATGTTCCATTATTTGCTAGCTCAAATCGACCTTCTTTCAATGAATCTGCCCCGGTGAAAGCTCCTTTCTCATGCCCAAAAAGCTCAGCTTCTAACAATGTATCGGGCAAAGCAGCACAGTTCACAGGAATAAAGGGTTGTCTCTCTCTAGGACTGGCATTATGGATAGCATGAGCGACCAATTCTTTTCCGGTACCGCTTTCACCTCTCAACAGAGTGGTAGTCGGGGTTCCAGCTACCCTAGCTGATAATTCAATGGAATGCTTCATGTTAGGACTAACGGCGATAATATCTCGAAATTGAATATGCTGACTACCTAAGCTTCGCCTAAGTTCTCGATTTTCGACTTGAACCGTCAAGTGGAGATCAGCGTTATAGAGAGCAATACCTGTGGCGTCAGCCACCATACGAGTTAAAAATAAGTCCTTTTGTGAAAAACCGCGATCCTTAAATTTGTTAAGAGCCTGGATGGCACCAATTACTTGATCTCGATATGTAATCGGAACACACATCATTGTCAGTACCTCAAAATCAAGTTGATCAGCAATATCTTTTGCGTGTTGTCGATCTTGGCTAACGTCATCGACTATAGTCGATTGGCCATTCTTAACTACTCGGCCAACAATGCCTTGCCCAATTTCTACATGTATGTCTTTTATCTGTTCACTTTTTTCACCTGTTGCTGCTGCGACATAGAGATATTCATCAACTGTTGACTTTGGGCATGCCAAATGAGAAGAAAGCCAAATAGTACTCGCAGACGCTTCTATAACCGTCGATAGTTGATGTAGGGTCGAATTGAGTATCTGTTGAATATCCAGAGTAGAATTAATGGTGTGGCTGATTTCGAGCAATGCCAGACATTCAGCGGAAGAAAGGGAATCAATAGCGACCTCGGGCATATTCACCAAAATAGCTCCTACCTATATTTGTTATGAGGTATAAAACATGAGCCAAAAGATACAAATTACCTGCTATCGATAGAACGACCTAGACTTCTAAACAGTTACAAACGGGAACAAAATAGGTCAAATCTCAAAAATATCTGTATCCAACCAATTAGGATATGCGGGTGCCATTTTTGATAGCTTGATCCATAGTCAGCAATGATAAATCCTTTTTTCGAACTGCAGCTAATAACATTCCCTGCGATTCGACACCTCGAATTTTAGTTGCTTGAAGGTTTGCTACCAAGACGACCTGTTTTCCGATTACCGATTCTGGCGTATAGGTTGGTGCAATCCCGGCTACAACTTGCCTTTTTTCTTTACCCAAATCAACTTGCAATTTAAGTAACCGATCAGAGTTGGCGATCTTTTCTGCTGATACAACTTGACAGACCCTTAATTCCAGATTTTTAACTTGTTCGATTGTAATTAGATTATCGGTTGATTTTTGTATAGTTTCTTTGGCTGGTAAAGAGACTAGTTCTGTTGGTTCTGATTTTTTTGATTCTTTCCGAGGAAATAGAGAAGCAGTTTTGGCAATTGGCAGACCACTGTCCAACCCTCCCCACGTTTCCACTGATTTTAGATCTTGCAGGTTAGGGTCAACGCCAATCTGGGTCTGAATTTTAGCTGCGACCTGTGGCATGAAAGGTGTCAGATAAACCGAAATTACGCGCAATGACTCCATCGCATTATACAAGATTGTACCCATACGCACTTTTTGATCTTTAAGGGACCAAGCTTTTGTTTCTTGGATGTATCTGTTAATACGGCGAACAAACTCCCAAATTGTTTCTAGTGCCATATCCAAAGAAATCTGGTCCATTAGTCCGTCTAAGCGTTCAGTGGTCATTTTGGCCATTTGCTTAATTTCATCATCAATCATTTCTGCTTGGCCACTAGGCTCAGGAAGTGTATCAAAATGCTTATTTAGCAGTCCTAACACTCGACTTAGCAGATTTCCCAAATCGTTGGCTAAATCAGAATTATAACGAGTAACTAGGCGCTGATATGTATAATCTCCGTCATTGCCAAAGCTGAATTCCCGCATAAAAAAATAACGAAACGGGTCTAGTCCAAATTCCTCGATTAAGCTGTCCATATCAATAACATTACCTGTAGTTTTACTGATTTTTTCCCCATCTTTGGTTAACCAACCATGAGCAAAAATCTGCTTTGGCAGAGGCAATCCTACAGCCATTAACATCGCAGGCCAAATGATAACATGAAACCGAGTTATTTCTTTTGCCATCATATGAACACTCGCAGGCCAAAACTGTTTGAATTTAGCTCCATCGCAATGATAATCAAGTGCTGTGATGTAATTAACCAGAGCCTCGGCCCACACGTAAATATTTTGTTCCGAATCGAACGGAAGGGGTATTCCCCAATCAACTGAAGAACGAGAGATGCTTACATCTTGTAATCCGCCCTTCAAAACCCCCATAATCTCGTTACGGCGACTAGCAGGCTCAATGAAAGAAGGGTTTGACTCAATGAAATCGATTAGCTGATCTTGATATTTAGTTAAGGCAAAAAAATAGTTTTCCTCAACTACCTTATCAACAGGTTTTCGATGAATGGGGCAGAGTTCATTCTCATCCAATTCTTTTTCCGTGAAAAAACGTTCGCAGTGTTGACAGTACAGTCCTTCGTATTTTCCTTGATAGACATCTCCTGACTGATAAAGTTGAGTGAAAAATTTTGCTACGCCTGATTTGTGTAGATCGCTCGTTGTTCGAATAAAAGCGTCATTAGATATATTGAGTTTTTGCCAAAGTTGGGTGAAGGTTGGAGCTATTTGGTTACAGTAATCTTGTGGTAAAACCCCTTTCTGGTCTGCTACTTTCTGAATATTGATTCCATGTTCATCAACGCCCGTCAAAAAATAGACAGAATTACCCTTCAAGCGTTGATAGCGAGCTAACACGTCTGATGCAATTGTGGTATAGGCATGACCAATGTGAGGTTCGGCGTTGACATAGTAAATGGGGGTCGTAATGTAGAAGCTAGACATAACGTGGGTCTATCCTTTAGTTCAGATCAATTGAAGCTGCACAGCGAAAACCAATACTATTACCTGCTTCACTCGGGGGTTGATACGATCGATTTGTACAAGTTACTTCTTTCGCAGAACTGTACCACGACCCACCACGCAAGACTCTATTTACCGGGTTGGAAAAGTCGGAGGTATTAACTGGGTTTTTGCTACTCGGGGCCAAGCTATAGAAATCAGCATCGTAGGCATCAACCACCCACTCCCAAACATTCCCGCTCATGTTATATAAGCCAAATGGACTACGACCTTTTGGGTACTGATAGACCTTTTCAGTGTTGCCTAAATTTCCTTGATAGTTGGTGTATTGGTAAGTTATTTCCACATCCCCCCAGGGGTAGATGCGCTCGTCGTATCCACGGGCGGCATATTCCCATTCAGCCTCCGTGGGTAGCCGCTTACCGGCCCATTTAGCATAGGCAGTAGCTCCATACCAAGTTACTTCTGTAACCGGATGATCGGCAAAAACAGTAGATGCCCGAAATTGACCATCAATTGTTAGCAAACGGACATCGGGGTCGGTCAAGTCAACTAGCATATTTCCATCTTCGTCTTCATTCTTTCCGTTTGCATTTAGAAATCGAGCAAACTGTTGATTGGTTACTTCGTATTTGTCGATTAAGAACGTGTCAACACTGACTTCCCGGGCTGGTTGCTCGTCCAGCAATCCTTGGTTATTACCCATCATAAAAGTACCACCTGGGACGAGTACCATTCCATCAACTTGTTCAGCCGCTATAACTTTGACTCGATAGCCAGAGCTATTGATATTCGGCTGATCTGCCAAGGCATTCCATAAAATTTTTTTCCCGTCACCTGGCTTTACATTGTCTCCAACATCACCCGTTAGACTACCTAGCTGAACTGGTACTTTGTAAGACACACCACTATCATTCGAGACTCGAACTGTTACTGCTAAATGGCTTTTGGCCTCCACATCGTAGGCGATTTCCACAAGACCATCTTCTCGGGGTCGAACCGTAACTCGAGTCACAGCCGGGCGACTATCAACTTGGTCGACAAAAAGAAATAAAGCCGCCCAAATAGACAGCCAGAGGAAAAGTGTCCGATTTTTCATTCCACAATTATCCTGCGCAGTTGTTTGTATTTTTCTCACGAAGCCCTAAGTGATTATTCTATCATAGTCTAATAACAGTTTCAATTACACGACTCTTCTGTTCTTAGTACTCAGCCTTTATTTTGGCTTGACAAGTGATCGAATTCTTTTGTAGGATTGGATTAAATGAATTTCAATATTAGAGTTTTTGAATCTGCAGACCAGCCACACCTAGACCGCATCCGCCGCTCGCAGCTTACTGCGAGTATTCCTCGTCAAAGATTAGCTGAACTAACTCAAAGTCAGCAGATCGAGCGCATGGAAAATTGGTATAACGAGAAGGTTGTTTTTTTACAGAATGTTCCCATCTCTAGGACTTACGTTGCCGTGGATGAACAAGATCAGCCAATCGGTTATGTAATAGTAATTGCTGAAGCTAAGGACGATTTTCGGCCGGAGCGACAAGGTTTTTTATGTGATTTAGCAGTTGAGGAAGACTACTGGGGGGGAGCCGTAGCTACAGCCCTGATTGAGGCTGCCGAAGGCTACGTTAAAAGGATGGGTCATGAGTTCATGATGCTAAATGTCAGCTCCTACAATCAACGAGCGATCAATTTTTACCATAAGCTTGGTTATTCCGACGAATGGATAATGATGGGTAAGCGTTTGCCTTTGGACAATACGCTGCAAAACGTCGACGAAGAATTGAATTAGATGGCTATTTTGGGCTGTAACACACAACTTTTTGCTGGTCATTCTCTAGACGAAATTTTACCTCTTATCGTGGAAGCTGGCTATGAAAATATTGATCTTTTTTCACAGCCAGTAGGACCTCTGAGCCACCCATTGATCCAACTAGGACGCCCTTCGTCATACTATACTGACCTGAAAAGAAAAATTTCGCTTTTTGGTCTAAAGATTGGATCTTTGAGTGGGACTTTCGGGATCGAAATTGGTAGTCCTGAGTTTGATAGAGTAGTTGAAGTTTGCCACATGATGGGATTGCGAGCAATCGCTATTGAATCAGCCGGATTGTCTGACAATGATGAAGCGTTTAGTTGGATGCTGAATGCAGTAAATCGTAGTTCCCTTCTGGCAGCCCAAGCTGAAATCAAAATCATGATCAAGCCTTATTTTGGTAAGTCAGTGTATTCGTTGGAAACAGCAACCAAGTTTACACAGTCAGTTGACTCAGATTGGGTCGGCATTAACTTCGACGCAAGCCAGCTATGGTTCGCAGAACCTGAACTCGATCCTATTGAGAGCTTAGATCGATTGAAGGATTTTGTTTGTTGTTTTAGCCTCCGAGATTGTCAGCGAGGACAAATGCCAACGTTGGATGATCAACAAATCCCGGGACAAGGAGATATTGAGTTTGAAGCTCTAGCCGAAGTTGCATCTGATATTAGTAACGCCTCAATGGCTATGTTGGATTTACATTCAACTCCACACCGCTCGCTGGATGATCTACGTAAATGGCTGGATCAGTCAATTCAATATTTGCAACCACTTTTTGCTCAAAGTTAGTCTTCGAAGTTCAACACGTACGCCAAATAAAGTTGCAAGAAAAGTATCGGTGTACTTGTTGTGTAACCGAAGCCAAAAAAGCTAATTAAAATTGTGAATGATGAATTAGTTGAATCCCGACAAGAACTATTAGATATCCCTTATGAGTTTCTCTTCCTGATCTAGCCTTTTGATTTCCGGAATTTGCAGGTTAGACTCTTTATTATCTCTCAGTCTCACTACAAGTAAGAATAAGAGATTTTGTTTCGAAAACTGTGGTGGTTTGTTGGGTATTTTCATACTCTTGTCTTATGCTTAAGATCACTGGGTCTAATTAATAGAAAAAACAGACCAAGAATGTTTTTGACTATATATTCTCTAACCAGACCTAAGTTTCATGTAAATGGTAATTTGGTGCAGAATTTAGTATTGTTCGAAGCACAATAATACTTGTTTGAAATGGCTTTCCAGATTTAAAAAAGACATTTTGAGCCGTATTGGTTTCATATACTCAGCAATTTCAATGTTCCCCATACTAATGCGACAGATGGTGTAATGCATACTGAATGCACTTTGTCTCTGATATTTCTGAAAAAATAAAAATAGTATTAAAATGAGGCAAAAATTTTTTCGTGAGTCTGCCTAAAGAACTTCTAGCCCAACTAAGTCGGCTAAAGTTACAATCCAAATCTTGCTTTAGTAGCAAGTTTAAAGGAGAACATCAAAGTACCATGCATGGCTCTGGTTTAGAATTTGCTGATTATCGAGCGTATCAGCCAGGGGACGAGCTTAGCCATGTTGATTGGAATCTGTATGCTCGTTCAGGACGTAGTTTTGTCAAGGTTTTTCAATTTGAATCTGACCTGACAGTTTCTCTGTTAATTGATGGTAGTATTTCAATGGACTTTGGCACACCAAAAAAAATTGACTTAGCCAGAAATATTGCTCTTGCACTTAGCTACGTAGTACTAAACAATAGCGATCATGTTCAGTTATATGCCTGCCAAGAGAATTTGACCCCGATTTCTTCTGCCATTTACGGGTTACCTGAATTTTTTCATCTATCAGCTTCCGCAATGGCAGGCTTGTCAAACTTGGGCTCTTTGGACTTAGCCGCATGCCTACAGCAGTTTACTGAACTAAACCAACCAGGTTTAGTAATTCTAATTTCTGATTTTTTTGATCACTCAGCATACCAAGACATGCTCACTTTACTAGTTGGCCAGAAATTCGAAGTAATACTGATCCAGATTTTGTCATCAGAGGAACTAGACCCAGACCTTTCCGGAGAGGCTCAATTGGTTGATGTCGAAACTCAGAAAAGTAAAGATGTCTCAGTTACACAAAGATCCTTGTCTACCTATAGGAAAAACTTGGAACATTTCCTCAACCAGATACAGAACTTCTGTCAGAAACATAGTATTACTTATTTGCAAACTAATAACCAAAACTCATTGGAGCAAATTATACTAGAAGATCTCCGAAAAGTTGGGTTAATTGACACTATTTAAAATTTTTACCAATTAATTGATTTTACTCATATGAGAGCACGGGAAAGCTGAGGTAAAACCGATCATGCTTACTTGCCTACGGTCTACAGATTGGATAATTAATAGCAAATCTTTTAAGGCCTCCGTAGATCATGTTGGTTCACGACTATTTTTGACCAACGGTTTGATTAGTAGGGGATGGAAATTAGAGCCAAATTTGGCTTGTATATCTTTTGATAATCTCATGACTGGCGAGACGCTCCTGAGGGCAGTCAAACCGGAAGCTGAAGTAACAATCAACGGTGAGACCTATCAGGTTGGTGGCCTGATGGGCCAATCTAACTTGGCTTACTTAACTGAATCAATCATTGAAGAATTGGTTGTCGAACCATCTGCGCTAAAATTATCTAACTGGGACGTTAGCCAACCAATCCCTCGATTCGGTTGGCCCAAAAATCGCCACCACGCGCCAAATTCTGATTGGCCACCCAAAGGTATCAGATTATCGTTCGAATTCTTATCTCCTGATCCATATTTTGAATTAACCGTTCATTATGAACTTTACGATGGTATACCAGCTTTATCTAAATGGCTAACGGTAGAAAACCACGGCACACGGCCTTTTGTGATTGACCAGTTCGTGTCAGAGATATTAGCCTTAACCCCCTATGAAGATCCAGTTGAGTGGAGAGAAGTACCGATTGCACCTCCGAATATACATGTAGAAACAGATTATGCATTTGGTGGTTTTTCACATAAGAATAGCAGCCGGCACAGCATACATTGGCTAACGGATATTGATTTTAAGACACAGGTCAACTATGATTTACAGAATCCTTGCCTACTACATGTAAAACCACAATTAGGTCCAAATCAGGATTTGGCCGTAGGCCAAACGTGGGAATCTTTTCATACCTTTGAATTAGTTTACGATAGCACTGATCGAGAGCGATGTGGGCTAGCTCTGAAAAAACTATATCGGACTATTGCTCCTTGGGTAACGGAAAACCCACTTATTCTACACGTTGTAAGTACTGACTCAGAAACGGTTTATCGAGCTATTGATCAAGCCAGTGAATGCGGATTTGAGATGCTGAGCCTCAGTTTTGGTAGTGGTATAGATATGGAAGACAATTCCGATAAAAATTACCAAAAGTACCGATCATTCGTTGATTACGCGACGGATAAAGGTATTGCTATAGGAGGATATTCTCTACTGTCGAGTCGGCGTATACAACCAGATAGAGAGAATATTGTTAATCCAAAAACAGGTGAACCGGGAGGTCAGACACACGGTTACTGTCCAGCCTTAGCTTCAAATTGGGGTCAAACTTACTTTCACCGCTTACGAACTTTCTTCGAAAATACAGGTTTCCTCCAGTTTACACACGATGGCTCGTATCCTGGGGATATTGATGCGGCAGAACGATTACCCCTTCAAAAAGGTTCTATAGACTCACAGTGGGTTCAATGGCGAATCATCACTGATTTTTATAAGTCGCAGAGAGAAAAAGGGATTTATATTCGTGTACCAGACTACTACTATCTTAGTGGGGCTAACGAGGCTGGGATGGGTTACCGAGAAGTTAATTGGTCTCTTCCACGGATACAACAGCAGATTCATACTCGCCA
Organism: Candidatus Poribacteria bacterium; assembly: GCA_002729015.1. The sequence continues at coordinate 10,810 of PBVO01000122.1, read as the reverse complement.
GAATATCTTCGATGGCACATGGCAAAAAACACCTAGCATGGGATGGATGTTTGTGCCACTAACGCAGTACCATGGTGGAGGTGCTGATGCTACTATTGAACCTTTAGAGGATCATCTGGATCACTATGAGATCATGTTAGCTAGTAACCTTCTGCAAGGAGTGCAAGCGGTGTACCGTGGGTTACGGCTATACGATACAGAGCAAACGAGAGATATGGTTAAACGTTTAGTAGACCTGTACAAAAAATATAGGCACATTTTGGAATCTGACTTAATTCACTTACGTCGAGCAAACGGCCGGACTCTCGACTACATGCTACACGTGAATTCGGACCTGGATGAAAAAGGATTTTTATCAGTCTTTAATCCAACTCCTAATTCCATTAAGCAAGAGATTTATTTACCACTTTATTACACAGGCTTAACTGATTCAGCTGAGGTAAGCTGTCAAGACCAGCCACCAGTTATTCACCGACTTGACCGTTGTTTTTGCATTGAATTGCTAGTAGAGGTACCAGCAAATTCCTATACGTGGTTTGTTATTAGATAGAAACAGCAATTTTAAATTTGTTATAGATTAACTCTGCCACTGATGTTGCGCGACTTTTACTAGATCGTGGTGCAACACCGGTATATTTCTAGCAGCTACCCTGGGGGATTTATCTTTAGTCATTGAATTTAACCCAAACAGTGTTGCTGATCACATCGTTAACAATGGTGGTTCATTTGCTGATATTGGTTTTCAGGGGAAAGGTGGAAGCATTTATTTGCCCTCTACTGGACACCCGACTATAAATGCTAGTCTAGTGTAAGCCAGAAAATAGAGGATAAAGAGAAAAATGACTCAAGAGAATCAGGTACATCATGAAAACGATCCATTCTATAAACTGTTGGCCACAAAATATGATCAAGAAAAGGAAGCGTTGGGTATCCAGATCTTAAATGATCATTCCCAGATTGCAACCCTCGAATGGGTCGGGCCGGACGAACAAGGAAACCCCTTCGTGAGAGGTAGTACAGCTCTACACTATGCAGCCAACGACGGCAAGCTGAATCTAGTTCGAGAATTAGTGCGTTTTGGTGCTGATGTCAATGCGAGTAAGGCCAACTGGTATCGATCGGTACTGTCGTGGGCAGCCAACAACGCGCGCGTTGATACCATTCATCTACTGCTGAGTTTAGGAGCCAGTGCTAATTCGCTAGATTGCCTACATGCTGCAGCTTGGGGAGGATCAGCCAGAGGAGAAGGAAAAGAAGATCAGTATGCTGCTGTACTGAAAATTTTGGTCGAAGCAGGTGCGAATCCTAATGATTCTCGACACTATAAAAACAGAACCCCACTGAAGATAGCTTTAGAATCAGGTAATACGGGAGCCATCACCTATTTAACCTCCATTGGTGCTGAAGCTACAGAAACCAAATGAGCTCTAATTATTGATTCATGATAACAGATAAATTTTTAACCTTAGCTTGTTTAGAATATACAGATCAAGATTGTGTAGATAGATATGCGGAGGCCCAATCCATGTTAGATCTGCATGGAGATCGACTGGAACCAGATATTTATACGGCTTCCGTTATTGGTGATGTAGATACCGTGAGACGTCATCTACAAACAGATCCGTTGTTAGTGAGACAAAAGGGTGGTCCACGAGAGTGGGATCCGCTACTCTACTTGTGTTATGGGAGAGTCATTAGTTCATCTACTGGCTACAACAGTCTAAAGACGGCAAAATTGTTATTAGAATTTGGGGCCGATCCCAATACAAACTTTACTTACCCATATGGTTCCATATTTACCGCGATTACCGGCGCCTTGGGTGAAGGTGAACGTGGGCCGGTTAACCAACCACCACATCAGTACAGTTTTGAATTAGCCAGATTGTTGTTGGATTCAGGCGCAAATCCCAACGATGGGCAGGCGCTCTATAATCGAATGTTCAATAAAGATGATGAAACGATAAAATTGCTACTCGAATATGGGCTAGATGCGCAGCATAAGATTAATTGGGATGCAGACGGTCAATATGGAATGCTCGATTTTTTGTTAGGATATGCAGTGAAGGAAAATTTCCAATCACGCGTTGCTCTACTGTTAAAATATGGTGCAAACCCCCATTCAAGGGACTACTATAACCAAAAATCGCACTACGAAAATGCAATGGCTATAGATAACCTTCAGATAGCAGCTCTACTGAGGCAATACACCCAGACTGGGCCGCATTCAGAATGAGAATGTTAGTGCCAATAGAAATCTTAGTTAATAAACAGGTTCCCACTTTCAAAGAACTGTAATAGAGTAGCCGACTATGATGAGTCAGTATCTGGTTTCTGTAAATTATATATGCCTACAAACTCGCCCAATATACCAACCCAGGTGAGCTTTCGCTCAGTTCCTTGTATTAGTGTGCTTGATATTCAACAAAGTGTTGATTATTATTGTCAAAAGCTTGGTTTTTCTCAGGAGTGGATACATGTCGACCAAGTGGGAAACACTGCTATGGTAGGCTTGCAACGTAATGGTATTGAAATTTTTCTGGATCGTAAGCTAAATCAAAGTGAGTTCAGATTACAGCTGTATATCGAATTAGACCCAACCAATATGCTGAACGATTTGCATCGGGAATTTGAGCAAAATGGAGCCATCATCATAGAACCTCCCAAAATGAGAGACTGGGGGTGGACGGTTATGGTGGTCTCAGACTTGGATTCGAATATACTAAAGTTTTGTGGAGATGAAAGAGAAGATCTCAAACCAATTTAAAAGTTAAATCGTTTTGAAAATAATCTGCTACACTCGTTTAGGATTATGTGCAATTAAAAAGGTGACAAGCGTTGTTCTGTCAGAACCATCCCTTGCATGACGTTTCAACTATCGATGAAGCACCATCTACTTATCTGCATGCGAACTTAGATGTCTTTGCCGTATTTGATCATACGCAGGACTCCGGTAATGTAAGCTACGGTGTAAGGTCAAAAGGTAAACGTTATTTTATCAAAACTGCTGGTAACATGGATATCCTCGGTGGATCAGGGCTTTCCCACAGCGCACGAGTTTCTTTATTACGTAATGCTGTTTGTGTCAGTAATAGTTGTAATCATCCGGCTAGACCGATCCTACATGGAGTTATTGAGTCTATACTTGGCCCAATGCTAGTCTACGATTGGGTTGATGGACAACTATTGTATGCTACAGCTATTACTCGAAATGACACATCTTCAGCCTTTCATAGATTTCGGTTGCTACCGGTTATTGAAATTTTAAAATGCTTGGATACTATCTATGAATTACATAACTTGCTAGCCCAAAAAGGTTGGGTGGCTATTGACTTCTACGACGGCTGTCTAATCTACGATTTCAAGCACCAGAAATTATCTGTGGTTGATTTGGACCACTACCACCAAGGGCCATTAATCAACAAAATGGGTAGAATGTTCGGCTCCGCGCGTTTCATGGCTCCTGAAGAATTTGAGCAGGGGGCCGTAGTTGATGGTCTTACAAATGTCTTCACTATGGGGCGGACAGCAGCGGTTCTCCTTTTCGATAACAACTTGAATCGAGCTCCATTCCGTGGAGCTGATGTTCTTTGTGAGGTAATACTGCGTGCTTGTCAACAGGAACGGGACCAGAGGTACCAGTCGGTTAAGTCATTCCACCTTGCTTGGCGGGAAGCACGCGGTTCATAGCAGTGGCATCCAGACATGTCCTCTTAGAGAATAGGAGGTCTCGGTGAATGATCATAGAACATGGTATTACCCCAAGAAAGTGCCAACTAATCTGGAAAAACCTTTGAGGTAAATGGTATCTCAACATCGGAGTAGAGCAAGAATGCCTCAACTCATTAAGCAACTACCCAATCCTTCTGGGTTATTAAGTAAAAATTGTAATTTCAAGGGAATCGGCCAATTAGAACAATCGTGACAACAAAAGCCGACAATCCTATCGAGCCTAGACAGGCGAGTTATCCCAGATTTAGCACCAGAGAAGATATTAATCTAGTTCCACAAGTGGCTCAAAGTGGAAATGTCAAGGGACTCAAGCTCTTGGCTTTGATCGAAGGACTCCCGGTTGCTATAACATGTCAGCTTCTCGTCATGCTAGTTGGATGAGTCATCCAAAGTGGTAAAACTGATGCTTCGTTCAAAGACAATTACACTATCAACGATGGTTTATATTGGACGATGCGGGTAGTACAAGGTGGTTATACGAATCCCAACGGAGATTCCGCTACCGTCATTAGCTATTTGATCCAAGCAGGTGCTCATACTGGTAACATCCATCTTCATGCCGGTCGGCTGTTGTAGCGTTGATGAGGTCCTTAACAGAATGAAGTCCAAAGGCAAATTTCGTCCAAATAATAGAACTAAAATCGATTGTGTAATGCTGGTGTCGATCATACTAGTGTTATTTAACATTGATGTCGATAGTTTTGGCACCATCGGTGAACTCAAGAAATGGCCTGACCAATGGACCTTCGACAGCAAATTTGATAACAAGAGATTAGCTCTATCTAATATGATTATTGCCCGACTTGACCAAAGAGCCCCTGTCAACAGTCGTAACTTGAGTAGTAGCTCAAAGATAGGACATCATGCCTACTACTCTGACTCTCAGTCCTCCGGCCAATCACCTATTTGGGTAGAACTCGGATATATATCAGCAATGGAAACTGTTTTTGTAGGAATGAGTTACTTGGCTAGCCGGAAGCGGGTCTATGGACCTGTAGCTGCCTCTAGTTTCGACCTGTTTATAGGGTTTGCTGGACTAAACAACGCATCTTATCAAGAAACTAGAGTCCATAAAGTTGGCCATTATTTGATCTCGGCCAGTTTTTTTACTAAATCACTTTATAATTTCAAATTGAGTAAAAACCAGAGCAAAAGTAAGCGATTTTGGATTAATTTTTCGGCATATAATATCTTGGTGTTTACAGGCTATTTCCTGGATTCATTGAGGTAATACTCCAGAGTGGGCTAGCAAGAAACTTCGAGCTAATCTTGTCGTAATTGCTTGAGAACAGTGATAATATTCCAATCTGTCTGCCTGATTTTACCAAGTTGATTGGCACTTGTCGATCGGCTTCTGGCTTCCTCCAGTCAGATAGTCTCGTTCGCGGATAAGGAGCTGAATTACCAAGGTGCATCGTCTGATGAATTCGTTAAAATCCACAAAAGAACACTATCAATTGGCAGTTGAATTAGTCGTTTCGCAAGCTCAGAAAGATCCTAATATAATCGCAGCGATCCTATATGGAAGTCTTTCTCACGACCAAGTTTGGGAGAAATCTGATCTAGATTTGTGGTTAATTACGGTCGATAATCCCAAAAACACCAACTTTTACAGCTTAGTCTCTAATGATATTTTTATGCACGTGGATTTGATTCCTCGGGGACAGTTTAAGCGTAGTCTCGAAAGTGGCTTAGTGAATTCATGGTCAGAGATGGTGTTTGTTCGCAGTACTCTTCTGTTCTCTAAAGATCGAACTATCCAGACGTGGTATCAAAATCATCACCGATTTCAAGTTGGAGAACGAGATAGGAAGTTTGCTCTGCTTCAAATTTTGGAGCGTGCTCTTCCTAAGCTAGAAACTGCAAAAAAAGAATTCTTTATCAAACAAGATATGGTTTATGCTTTTATATCCATTTTGGATTTAATCGACTTGTTAGCCGGTTTTGAAGTCATCTGGAATGGAGAAGTACCCGGAAGGGAAAAAATCCAACCGGCACTGGAATATAATCCAACATTTTTTAACTTTGTCTATCATGAATTTATTAATCAACCCAAAACTGCTGACCGGTTGGAACAAGTCTTGATTGCTATTGACCAATACTTATTCGATCACCGTTCAATTTGCCAACCAATTTTTGATTATTTACAGAGTCAGAGCGGGCCACGTTCCATAACGGAGATTGATTCTCATCTCAAACTGTCTAGTCGCCAAGCCTCACATTTCAACGTCTACAATTGGCTGGCGTGTCAGGGAATTTTACAAAAATCTAGCCTACCTACCAGTCTGACACATAATAATCTAGTTAAACTAGATGAGACAGCGTATAGTTATGACCCAGATTCTACTTCTATACCAGAGTTTGTAACTCAATCGCAAATCAATTCATCAATTGAACAATTCATCGAACATGCACAATTAGATTCTAATGTGGTGGCAGGTCTTTTGTTCGATGATCCTGCACAGAATCAAAATCACCTTTGGTCGATGTCTTATCTTCATATCACCTTGATTATTCAGGAGAAAGTTAAGTCTCAATCTCGCTACATCCTACAGCAAAATGGTATAGATTTGTGTGTAGATATGGTATCAAGGAGCACCATCCGCCGAAGGTTAGGCCAGGCACGAGTTGGAGATGAATACTACAACTGGTTTGTCGACAGCCGAATCTTATTCACTAAAGATCCCACCATTCCGCAATGGTACACTGACATCCAAAGGCATAATACTAAGTCTGATCAGATTGAAGTTGATAAAATTGCGCCTGTTTCCAGCAGAGACGGTCGTATCCAACTAATGAATTTAGGTTGTATGCTGAGTGCGACCTTAGCCAAAGCTGAAAAATGGTTTTATGTAAAAAATGATTTGAATTATAGCTTTGTCTATATCCTAAAAGCCGTAGAAGATCTAGCTCGAGTCGAAATCTTTCGAAATCATCAAATCCCAGGCAAGAAGCCACTTCATCAAGCCGTGGAGTTGAAGCCTGACTTTTTTCGACTTTGGGGTACTGATTTGATAGAGCGAAAAAAAGACAAATTGACCGTTCAACAAGCACTTACCTCACTGACAGAATACATGTCAACAGGCACAGAAGAAATGTTCAAGCTTGTCCTCGATTACTTAAAAGCTGAAAATCGAATTTGTACTGCTACCGATTTGTATCATAACTTTGCCGATGAGTCCGTTGGATCAGTAGTTTTGGGTTGTGAATGGATGGTCAGGCAAGGATGGTTAGAAAGAATGGGGGTACCGTTGCAACTAACTCCCAACAGTTCCAGTACGGTCGAGGAAATTGCCTATTTGTACGATTTTTTGGAAGAAGATCTCTTTTAAGGATCGTACAATTAAATACCCACTGCAAAAAATCTATGGTTTTAGTCGTTTATTTGAAAAAGGATTCAGATTAGTATGAGAACTACGATCTCAATTAAGGGAGCTCGAGAGAATAATCTACAAAATATAGACATAGAGATACCTCGTGATAAATTAACAGTTTTAACCGGTATTAGTGGCTCAGGTAAATCGTCCTTAGCTTTCGATACAGTTTATGCTGAGAGTCAACGTCGTTTTATGGAATCTCTTTCAACTTATGCCAAACGCTTCATGGCACATTTAAAAAAGCCAGACGTTGATTTTATGACCGGATTATCACCGGTCATTTCAATTGAACAAAAAACAATCTCGATGAACCCACGTTCAACCGTTGGAACTATGACTGATTTGGGTGATTATCTAAGAATGCTATATGCTACGATTGGTCAATCCCATTGTCCATATTGCCAAAATCTAGTTTCAACGAAATCCAAGTACCAGATAGTGGAACGGATCTTATCTTTGCCTAATGGAACCGAAGTTCAAATTAGAGCACCGATTTTCAAAATACATGGTGAGGATTACGCTTATCTGTTTGACCAAATTCGAACTAATGGTTACCGATATGTGTTATTGGATGGACAACAGAATATAGACTTGGCTGAAGAACATGACCTAGATGAAGATCGAGACTACAAATTGGACGTGATTATTGATCGTTTCGTCATTCAACCGGGGATTGAAAAGCAAATACTAGCGACCTTAGAACATGGATTAGTAATAGGTGAAGGCTTTCTCAGTTTCCACCTATATAAAAATGGGAAAGAAATCGTTAAAAATCAACAATTCTACACTGATTTCGGTTGTCCAGAACATCGAATCATAATGGGGACAGTAGAAGCATCCTATTTTACCTTCAATGAACCTACTAGTGCTTGCCATACTTGTTCAGGTTTAGGCACCTATTTACAAGTTCACCCGGTACTTCTAACTCCAGATACTAGACGAAGTATCCGTGGTGGCGCGTTTGTCCCTGGCGTTTTCGTATATGATCCAGATCGTTGGGACGGACGTATAATGTACAGTTTATCTCAGAAATATGACTTCGATTTGGATGAGCCCTACCAGAATCTGTCAGACGAGACCAAAGACCTTCTGTTGTATGGAACCAAAGGGGATAAACTTATCATCTCTATTCCAGATGATGCCAAGACTGGTGAACGCTACGAAGGACATGAGGTGCGCTTTGACGGATTTGCTAATCGGCTGGATCGTCGATATCGTCACTACCGCAAAGAGGGAACGTCTCACTCTGGTATGGAGGACTACCTGCGTAAAGTTATGGTTGAGCACACATGTCCTGACTGTAACGGTACCCGACTAAAAAGACAACGTTTGCTAATTACCGTAAACAATCATAATATCCACCAGTTAGGAACTATGCACCTACAAGGTCTACAACAATTTCTCAGTAAAATTGAAATTCATGACCCTAAAGTTGAGGAAGCCGGCCGGAGATTAGTGCAAGAATTATCAGTTCGGCTAGAACTTCTGAATGGTATTGGCTTAGAGTATCTAAATCTCAACCGTCGTTCTGGGACCCTCTCCGGAGGAGAGTCGCAACGGATCCGTCTGTCGACCCAAATAGGTTCAGGGTTAATGGGAATGCTCTACGTACTAGATGAACCGTCAATCGGCCTTCACCCCCGAGATAATGCTAAAATGATCGGTACATTAAAGCAATTACGAGATGTGGGTAATACTGTCATCGTAGTTGAGCATGATGAGGAAACCATTCAGGCGGCCGATCACATTATTGAGATTGGTCCTGGTGCTGGTGTCCACGGTGGGCAGATCGTAGCTGAAGGACAGCTCAAGGAGATTATAGCCGATAAAAAATCTCTTACTGGTCAATTTTTGAGTGGAGTTAGAAAAGTTGATTTGCCAGATACGCGTCGAGAACAAAATCAAGATTTTCTAAGTGTAAGGGGGGCACGTGAGAATAACCTGCAAAGTATTGACGTAGATATTCCACTAGGTATGTTAGTTTGTATCACAGGTGTCTCAGGATCAGGAAAAAGCACATTAACTAACCAAATCATATATAAAAAACTCTATTCGATTTACCATGATAGCCGAACCTTATCAGGTGATCATGATCACCTAGACGGTTATCAGCATATCAGCGATGTCATCAATATTGACCAAACTCCAATCGGGCGTTCCCCTCGTTCTAACCCAGCTACTTATATCGGATTTTACGATAATATTCGCAAAATTTTCGCTAATACCCCTTCGGCTCAAGCTAGAGGGTACACGCCCTCTCGATTCAGTTTCAACGTCAAGGGTGGAAGATGTGAAGAATGTAGTGGAGAAGGAACAATTACTACACAACTTTATTTCATGCCTGATGTAGAAGTAACGTGTCCGACTTGTAAAGGTCGACGCTACAATGAAGAAACCTTAGAAATTACTTATGAAGGTAAAACCATCGCTGATATTCTAGAAATGTCAATTGAGGAAGGTGTCTTGTTTTTTAGCCATCATAGTCTAATTTCTAGAAAATTAGGAGTGCTAAATGACCTCGGATTAGGATATTTGACCATCGGTCACCCGGCCACAATTCTTTCTGGTGGTGAAGCTCAACGAATAAAGCTGGCGACCGAACTGGGAAAAATCAAGAGGGGCAAACATAATTTGTACATGCTTGATGAGCCGACCACAGGCCTTCACCTCGCTGACATTCAGAGGCTACTAGATAGCCTTAATCAACTAGTGGATCAGGGACATACTGTAATCGTGGTCGAGCACCATTTGGACGTGATTAAGAGCGCAGATTATGTCATTGATTTAGGGCCAGAAGGAGGACACAAAGGTGGGTACGTTGTAGCTTATGGAACACCGGAAGAAGTTTCTACGGTGAAGAACTCGTTCACTGGCCGATTTCTGAAAAAGCATCTAAATAGTTAATTTCTAGTTGATTGCTCATCAAGGCCAATCGAATGTGCCTAGGGTTTTGATCTAGGTATAGGTATAACGTTACTTAATGCTAGTGTCCGATACTTACCCTCGGGAGAGGTTGAGATATGGTTATTAAAATCGAGAATCAGCTTAAACTGAAAATCATTGGCAGTACATTGTTGTCTGATTCAGATCGAAATCTAGTCCTTTCTCTTTGTAATCGAGCCTACGAGGAAGACCTCGAACCTTTGTTCAATACCTTACAGCCCGCTACTCATATCCTAGGCTACTACAAACAAACGTTAGTTACTCACGCTATGTGGGTAGATAGGTTGTTGCAGACTGGTAAAAATCTGCCCATGCATACTGCTTATATTGAAATGGTCGCCACTGAGAAGGCATATCGCAACCGTGGTTTTGCAACATTAGTCATGAAACGTGTAGCCGATGAGATTCGAGATTTTGACCTAGGCGCTCTTTCTCCCTTTAGTGTTGCTTACTATGAGAGACTGGGTTGGCAGCTATGGGAAGGTCCACTTTTTGTAAGAACAGACTCAGGTGTTATACATACGCCTCAAGAAGAGGTTATGATTTTCCGGTTACCTCAAACTCCCAAACTAGATCTCAATGAGGCTCTATCAGCTGAATGGCGAGAAGGTGAGTTGTGGTGACAATCAAAATCTGAAAACATGTAGGTTTATACTATCAGGGACCTAGAGACAATTATGATTACCAATATTTTTGACCGGGCCGTGAAAGCTATTGAAGAAGGTGAAGAAACAAAACTCACTAAATTAGTCAAATCTTCA
>PBVO01000121.1 GCA_002729015.1 Candidatus Poribacteria bacterium | reverse complement strand
CCGTTACTTCTAGTAATTCATTACCTAAGGCTAACTTCCCTACCACCGTCACCACGTATTCGCCTGGTAACTCATAGACATGCTGGACACTGGTATCGCTGGTTTCGATCCCTTCAGATCCATCTCCAAAGTCCCATAAATACGACAGTTGCTCTCTGGCTGTGGGGGATAGGTTTTGTTTATCAATCTCCGCTTCAAACCGAACCGGTTCGCCCGGTGCTACTTCTCTCTCTTCTGGCAGTTTTGTAAAATTCAGTTCAGGTTGCAAAACAGAAATTTGGACTTGACTTCCTTCTATCGTTTCAAAACCATCTGATACACTGAAAGTAAATTGGTCAAGGCCAAATTTTTGAGGAGTATAAACGAGGCTCTGCCCGTCGCCCGAAACTTGGACTTGGCCACCATTGACCCCTTGAGTCGAATCGATAATTTTCAACTGAGCATCTGAATCAGGATCAAGTATTCCCAGCTGTGAAATGGTCAGTGTCAAAGGCTCTCCTAACTGCACTTCCAGCAGATCAACGGTTGCTACTGTTGGTGGCCGATTCCACTGAATATTGACTGTTTTAGGACTAATATCCTGCTCGAATATTGATACAGTTATTGATGCATTCTGCCCTTGACCATCGAGATAACGCAATTCAATCGTCGGTTGTCCAGGTTGTATGGAGACAACTGAACTAACCTCTTGACCTAGGTAGTAAAAGACACCACTATCACTACTAGAATCAAATTCAAGGTCTGCTGAACGCAACAAAGGACTATCATTTCCAAGATCATCTTGAAATCTGACCAAGATGGATACTATTTGACCAGCTTTTCCTACGCCATCCACCGAAACTTGTAGTTGACTAGCGCTTCGTCCTAGTGTCAAATTACTAATCAAGGCTTTATCTCTCAGATGTTCCTCATTTATGGCTACAGTTTTTGTGCCAACTGGACGTTTGCCTTGAAATGCAGTAATTTGTAGTTCATCTCCTAACGCGGCCACACGACCATTGTTAAAATCGGCATACGCTAACTGGTAACGTCCCTCATTTTTGGTAATCGTTTCTAGTTGGTTGCCCGTCTCTAGATTCTTTACCTTAATTATTAGGCCGTCAAGCGTAGGAAGGTTAATAGTAGAATCGAGAGCGCCACCAACTGAGAAAAACGAAGTAACACCGAAGGCAAAGGCCTCAGTGGCGACCGATTCCTGTTGGTCTGGATTGATCACAACTACGTCTTGGTAACCCAACTCCCCAGCTGGTGTCTTTAGCGTTATTCGACCAAATTGAGGATCAAGGTCAAAATCAATTACTTCAGCTCTTACTTGTCCAATTTTAACTTCCAACCCCTGACGAAAATTACGGCCGAGAATAACGATTTCATCACCACCTTCTACTCGTCCTTTCGGGAATCTACGAAGAGCAGATCCTTCTTGATCCGTTTGCATTAATTCTTGAAAAACATCGGTAATTAACGGGGCAGGAAAAGCCCGGCCATCTAATTCTAGTAGATTCTTATCTTGGGCCTGAACCAGCAGAACAGAAGGGGAAAATGTACTGAAAAGAGCTAGGACCGAAAGAAAAANTGTTGTCCTGAGCAAAACGATGTCTNCTAATTGTTTTTTTTGCAAAGCAGAAACCTATAAATTCTGANTTTTTGGTGATTCCAATCTGTTGAAGATAGCCCTCGCATTATATCAACAGTTATAACTAAACACAAGCTGAAAGGCTATTTGTTTCTTGGTAGCAAAGAAAAGTTACGGACATAGGAAATTATGCATAAATAGTGATACAATAAATAGTAAAATAGTAATCGACCAAATTCCTTGAGAGTTGAGTAAATGCAAAAGATCGGATTGGGTGTCATTGGTATTAATCCAACAAATATGGGATCGACAATGAGTTTGCTGTCTGGTGAGGCGAACCTAAGATATGAATTACGAGCTTTGTGCGCTAAAAGAGGAAATACCCTGGCTAAATATGCTCAGGATCTGGGAGTTAGCTACTGGACTACCGAATATCAAGAATTGATAAGACAGAAAGACATTGATGTAATTGCTGTTTTTTCGCCCGATCACCTTCATGCTGAACACTGCCTGGCAGCTATCGAGGCCGGTAAACATGTTATTTGTACGAAACCGATGGTTACCAGCTTGGTAGATGCACAAAAACTAGTCCAAGCTGTCAAGAGAACTGGTGTTAAGTTTCTGGTTGGTCAAACTATGCGATTTGATCTTCAGTTTCTCACCTTGCAGAAAATGTTTGAGGATGGAGGACTTGGAACATTGATGGCTTCAGAAGCNTACTATGTTCATGATATGAGACCTGTTTACGAGTTCACACCTTGGAGGCTTAATCAACCTCAAGATCTGATGTTTGGTGGAGTCGTTCACCCCGTTGATATTTTACGTTGCTTCTCAGGGGATGTGGTGGAAGTCCATGCTTATGGCAGTAAAGGCCTTCTAACCCCCGAATTCCCACAGATGAATAATTTCTTCCTTAACCTCAAATTCGAGAATGGGCAGATTGCTCGGGTCATGGGGCTTTATGATGTTGTTCACCCACCGATGCCAATGATGCAAGTGACTCTATATGGAAGTAAAGGTACCGTCAGAGCTGATTTTACTGATAATGAACCAGGATCACTNGCTGTCACCTGGGACAAAATGCCAGTCANACAGCCAATGAACATGANATTTCCACCCGAGGTTGATAGTAGTGTTTATGGGCATGGGCAAACTGTTATTCGTTACATGAGACATTTTCAGGATTGTTTAGAATTTGACCGTGAGCCATGCCCAAACGTTATTGATGGTGCCAAGTCAGTAGCTGTCGGTGTGGCGGCTTGGGAATCCATCCGGACNGGACAACCAGTTCAAGTCTTCAACGATTTTTAGTGATAGATAGACCGTACACATTTAAACGATCTCTGATTATGCAAAGACTAGTTTGTCTTATTTTTGCTATTAGTTTTTTATTGGTATTACCTGCAGGCTCTCAAACTGAGTGGCAGGCAACTATTACGGCCCAAAGCGAGTTAGAATTCAGTCGACCTCAGCTCCTTATTTTCGCCATGAAAGAACAAGCAACTAGTGGTTTTGACCAGAGAATTGACCAAGCCGCTCCCCCGCCACCGTTTTCACCCATTAACTTGGATTTCTACTTTCCCTTAAGCAATCCAATCATTTCGCGTTTGATAACGGATGTACAACCAGTCTCTACAGCACATGACTGGACATTCAAACTTCGAGCTGATAATACTGGTGGAACCTTGANCTGGGATGTCAGTCAATTACCAACCGCAGCTAATATTAAATTAATCCTGCCAAACACNGAAGAGGAGATTGACTTGAGGCAACAAGAGACAGTTGATTATATTGCTACAAATGGTAGCTATGTANCTTTCACTGTCAGTGTTAATATCCCCTTCTCCTTGCCCAGTAATTTACAACCTCGCTCTTTAATGGTTGACGAAGACTCGTTGAATAATCTGGTAAATTTGACTGCGGTCACTGCTAGCAATTTGCCATTAAAGTTCTCCATTATTAGTCAACCTCAACATGGTAAGCTGAGTGGGACATTGCCCAATTTAGTTTATCAGCCAAATACTGATTTTTTCGGTTCGGATAGCCTAACTTTCTCAGTTGTCAATAGCGATTTGTTAGGTCAAGAAGACAAAACTGTATCCCAATCTATTTCAATTGTAGTNCGTCCAATACCGGATAAGCCTGTAGCCGAGCAGCAAAATATCAAATTATCGATGGATAGTTTTAAAACTATTCAATTGCAAGCTAGTGATGCGGATGGAGACCAACTATCGTATACGATCTCGACTCAACCCAACTATGGCCAATTGTCGAGTATCGATGGCTCAGAAGTCGTTTACACTCCTAACAATGACTTTATAGGAGCTGACCAGTTTACNTTTCGTGCTAGTGATGGATTTTTAGTCAGTGACCCAACTGTCGTTTTGGTTGAGGTAATTAAAGATCCGTCACCACAAAATTTGTCTTGGCTTCCTGAATTATTAGTACTAAAAGAAGATAACCAAATCAATATNCAANTACTGGCTCAAGATCTAGACCCATTGACTGGAGNAGAATCACCTGTTGCATATTATCAAGTTGTGATTCCACCGTCTCATGGCCAAATAAATGGACTCGATCAGAACCTCAAGTCTGTCAGTGGACAGATTACCTACGTTCCCNNCCTTAACTTCCCATCTGGTCAAGCAGATAAGATTGATAGCTTCAGCTTTGTAGCCAATGATGGTATTTCTGATAGTACTACCCAAGCCGTCACTATCACGATTCAACCTCAGCCTGACATTCCAGTTACTCAAGATCAAGAATATATGCTGGTTGAAGATACGAGTACATCGATTAAATTAAAAGGTACAGATGCTGATGGTGATCGGCTAAGCTACCAAATTGTTAACTATCCAGTCAAAGGTAGTCTATCCGGTGTTGCACCACTTCTTTTGTATACGCCTCACGAAAATGCGACTGGTTACGATAGTCTGACCTATACTGCNACTGACACCCTAAACCTGACTAGTTCCCCAAGTTTAGTATCCCTTAGGATAGAAGCNGTCAATGACGCCCCCGTTGCTCGCAACCTGTCTTTTATGATCCCAAAAAATCAACCCAATAATCGTCTACTGCTATCTGCTACGGATGTAGATAATGATCTTCTGATAGCCAATATTTTATCGATGCCCAGTAATGGTCAATTAGAANTAGACGGTNCTGTGGTTANCTATTCGCCCAATCTTGACTTCTCTGGGACAGACAGTTTTACCTTTTATTTCAGTGATAATCAGGCTCAAAGTCAAACGTCTACCGCTAGGGTTACCATCGGCAATAGGTTTTCATCACCAGTTAATCCCTCTGTCGGGCACCACTCAACAATTATTCTGGAAAGTGGTGTTATTGAAGTTAGATTGCCACCAACATCTGACTCTGACATTAACCAGATGACTGTCGGCATTGCTCAGTCTGATTTTCAAGCTTTAAAAGATGCTAAGACTGAAATTGAGAAAACGGCCATTACTCAGGCATTTATTAGCCGATTAAAGGAAAATGACCTCTCTGACCTGACAGATACGGGTGAAACAGAGCTGTCCAGAGAATTACAAAGGGGAGTTGGTGCTATAGTGTCAATTAAGGCTAAAACCAATTTTAATACTCAAAAGACAAATTTTGAGAATAATCCCCTAACAATCAGGTTACCTCAGGTTGGGCTTGCCAACTCTTTAGTATTGGTTGACCGTTTGGGAACAGAACTAATACCCACTATCATCGAAAATACATTTGACGGGCCTATATTGGTTGGTCAGCTGAAACACCTTAGCGTAGTTTTTAGTATAGTAAACAGCCCCCCAATATCGAATCCTCAAACCGTTGAATTGTCAGAAGATACTAGCCTCGTAATCAATCTGACCGGCCAAGATCCAGACCTAGATGCCTTTGATTTAATGATTGATCAATTTCCTTCCAAGGGGCTAATAACTGACTTTCAAACTAACGACCAAGGGCTACAGGTCACTTACACACCTCGGTTAAATCAGAACGGAATTGATGATTTCACCTTTTTAGCTAACGATGGAGCTATTAATGGGTTGCCAGCCAAAGTAGAAATCACTATTCAACCGACATACGATCCTGTTATTGTCAAGAACTCAAATCATGTTGTTCAGGAAGATACTCAGCTAACGATCATTCCTGAAGTAACCAATCCAGATGATAGTGAATTAATTTTTACTGTTACAATTCCACCTCAAAACGGAAGTTTAACATTTAACCAAGGTGAATATAACTATCAGCCACTGACTAACTTTTTTGGGCAAGATAGTTTTACTTATCAGGTCAACGACGGTACAAATACTAGCCAAGATGTAACTGTCACTGTGGAGGTTTTATCTGAGCTAGAACCTCCAATCCTGCAAGAAATAGGTGATCGTACCATTTTAGAAACTTCTTACAAGGAAATTATCTCGCTCTCGGCTACTGATGACTTCTTACCTGAAAATAATGACGTTGAAAAGATGTTGGTGTTTTCCGCTCNGAGTGNCAACAATCAGCTAATTTCTGCCTCGGTATCAGGCAACCAACTTATCTTAGTNCCCANAGCTGGTAAATATGGNNAGACAACAATTTACGTAACAGTTACAGACCCTGATANCTTAACCGATAGTCNTTCGTTCAAGGCCTCAGTGCTGCCAGNNAATGCCAAGCCTGAGACAATGGATTCAGCTTGGGTGGTTGTCGAAGAAGATCGAGCAATTGAAATATCACTACTCGGTCAAGATGATAACGCTGACCAGTTAACTTACATAATTATTGAAAAACCGAATCACGGTGAACTTTCCACGCTCCGAACCAACCGGCCTAATTTAACTTATCAACCTAATTCTGATTTTTTNGGATCNGATCAGTTTAGATTTCAAGCCAGTGATGGACAAAATCTGAGTAATATTTCTACAGTCANGATTGCGATTTTGCCNGTCAACGNCCNGCCGAAACCAATATCATTCATCGGGGACAACCGAATTCAAACTCATCTTCTTCAACAATCTATTCAGNTACAGGCTATTGATGCTGACGGCGACGATCTTACTTTTGAGTTAATTAGTCAACCCAAGTATGGCCTACTGAGTGGTGCACCACCTGAGCTGATTTATCATGCACCTGAAAATNTGGCTGTTATCGACGAATTTAGCTTTAAAGTTACTGATCACAAATTTGGTTCTGGCCCTGAGATTTGGGTCGAGTCCAAAATCGAAATTGAAAGACTATTTNTNGACTATAAACTTGAGATTCCTAAAGGGTTTTCTCTGATCCACTTACCACTCTTGGCCATGGGTGAGAGTCCTGACAACATCAATCCTATCAACAGATTCAGTGACTTATATGAGTTGATAGGGGCTGAGAACATCAGTCTATTGATTGGCTATGACCGACAGTCTCAACGATGGGTCAGTTATCTAGGGAATCAGCCAGGAGGCCAAACTGACTTGTATATTAGACCCGGTAGTGGCATCTTAGCTGTGATGAAAAACTCGGTCACACTNGACCTAATCGGTAATCCNCTGCCAGCTAGCCATANTATGGTATTGCAACGCGGTTTNAACCTGATTGGCTTGCCACTTAATGATAACCGAATCAACCANGTTTCCGATCTATTAACTCTTCCTGAGGTTAGTGATTATATTTCAACTTTGATTATTTATGATTCAAATCGTTTTCAGCCTATTACCAGAATAGATGACCCCGGCAGTACCAGACTAGTTCATGAAAGTCTAGGCTTGATCGTAGTTTGTAAAAAAGATCTGAGTTTTCAACTCACTGGCTCAAGTTGGCTGTTAGAAGTTGATCGGTAAAAGGTTGGCTCCTATAGAGAAAAGTAGGAATGAACAAAACTTTGACTCAATATTCAATCCAATCAAGATTACTTGTCCCAATAATAATTTTCCGCTTGTCAATTTTGACNTGGTTTGTTTCTTTTCTTTCAGGTTNTACGAAAATAACAGGATAAGAAACAAAGAGAGNCTTAGAATCAGAAATCGACATGTTTTTACTCAATACAGAATTTTTCTTTGATTCAGAAGTTCCACATGGAAATATCGTTGGACCATCAATTAAAGTACCAACCCCAGATGAATATGATGTTAAAGCCAGATCGATTGCCAACTTTATAGACAAATATCAAGCAAACCTAGTGGCCCTAGTCGAAGTTGAAAATCGTGATTGTGTGGNATTAGTGCAGNAAAACTTAAATCATAAAGAATTTTGGCAGATAATATCTCTTGAGGGACGAGATACCTTCACAGGTCAAGATGTCGTTTTACTAAGTAAATTTCCAGTTATAAAAGAGACTATAACTAATTTCCCAGATCAGTGGTCTAATTGCACCTATCAGGGAAAAAGCAAGTCTGTTCGNCCATCTAAGGTTCTAGGCTGTGAATTGAGCATTCATGGTCAGAGTGTCTACCTGATTGTANNCCACCTAATTTCTAAAAGGTCTGATAACNATGCCTAAGCGATTGGGACAAGCCAAAGTACTGCGACAGCAATCAATTCGGGCTTTAGAGAAAGGCCAAAACGTGATTCTGATGGGGGGGGGCAATGATACTCCCAATACTCCTGTTCTGCAAGAATTATGCGGGAAACTCGATAAATGGGCTGAATTTATTCAAACGGCGGAAAATATTCCACTTAGTGACCGTTATACCTACGTTTATCAAAGCCCGAAACAACTACTAGACCATATCCTGCTGAGTTCCAGCCTACAAGATGAGTTTCTAAGTGTGCCTGTTGAACGAAGATGCTAAATCTTTGATACTAAAAATTTATCTGACCATAGGGGAATGATAGTTCGATTGAAATTGAACGGTTTT
>PBVO01000120.1 GCA_002729015.1 Candidatus Poribacteria bacterium | reverse complement strand
TTGAATGAGGCAATTGTCTCGGCCTTTGAGATTGTGCCGATGTTTCAGAAGAAAAATAAAGTACAGATTGTTAACACTATCTTTCTTACTGATGGTCAGGGTTCGCGACTTGGTAGTCATTGGAACTATGACAACAATGGCAATTGGATGACCGATAGCGCAAGTTACAAGAGTCGCACTATCATTACTGATCCTGTTACCAAACTTCACTACGATAATCGTGGTGGTGGTTTTGATGGTGGGCAGGCAGTGAATCTTCTTAAGGCTCTGAAGGATCGCACTGAGTGTCGGGTAATTGGTTTTTACATTGCCCCAATGGGTCGTGCCTTTAATCGTGAAGTTAGTTGGATGGTTAACAATTACGAGGCGCTTGATAAGATGAAAAAGGATTTGAAAGATAATGCCTTTACGATTCTTGACAGCGATGTTGGTTATGAGCAGTTTTTCATTCTCAGCGACAAGAGTCTCAAGGTTGAAGGTGGCGAGTTAGAGATTGACGATAAGATGACCAAGGGCAGAATGAAAAATGCCTTTATCAAGTCTCGGAAAAACAAGATTGGAAACAAAGCGATGTTGTCCAAGTTTTGTGAGTTTGTTGCTTGAAAAATCCCGCCCACCAACACCTAAGTCGTTTATAAACAACCACTTAGATACAAAATCAATAGAAACAATGACTTACGAAGTAAATAAAAAAAAGTTAAAAAAAATGAAAAAAGTTAGCGAAAAAGAGGTCTTAAGTCCTTTAAAAACAAGGGGTTATAACCCCAATAGAAACAAGCACTTAGGGCTTGACTTTTAGCGATTTCCGCCGTATATTATATATAGAGATTAGAGAGAGATTTAAAACCCTTCCCTGTTGGGAGAAAGATTTAAAATGAGTTCCAATAACGCAAAAAGAGAAGCCTTCGTTAGTGCCGCCATTAAGTATAATGAATCGGTAGTCGCGATTGACTTTGATTCGGTTAGTAAAATTGATCTTCAGAATATCGCAGATAGTGCGGGTCTGAAGTTTCCCCATTGGATAACTCGCGATAAAAACTCGCCTCTTAAGGTTGGTCGTGGGTTGTGGAAAATTCCTGTCAATGGTTCGGTTGCTGTTAAGGCAACTCCTTCTCCTAAGAAGAAAGCAAAGAAGGTTGCTGAGCCTGTTGCTAGTGAGCCTATCACTATTACCGACAAACCAACTGCTCCTACGAGCGTTGTGGAAATGACTAAAGGTACTACCAGTACCGTTAGCAACATTCCGGCTAAGGATCCTCTCTTCGTTCCTTTTGGAAACTTTAGCGATGTTAATTCGATTTTCAAGTCGAATATGTTTTATCCCATCTACGTTACTGGTTTGTCCGGTAATGGTAAAACCTTTATGATTGAACAGGCCGCCGCTAAGGCGGGTCGTGAGTTGTTCCGTGTGAATATCACGGTTGAAACCGATGAAGATGATTTGCTCGGTGGCTTTCGCCTGGTAGATGGTGAAACTGTTTGGTTTGACGGGCCTGTTGTTGAGGCCATGCGTAAAGGCGCTATTCTCCTGTTGGATGAGGTTGATTTGGCCTCTACCAAAATCATGTGTCTTCAGCCTGTATTAGAAGGCAAAGGCGTTTTTCTCAAGAAGATTAACGAGTTTGTCGAGTGTGCTGATGGTTTCAATGTTGTCGCTACTGCCAATACCAAAGGTAAGGGCGATGAGACTGGAAATTTCATGGGTGCTGGTGTCTTGAATGAGGCATTCCTTGAGCGTTTTCCGATCACTGTCGAACAGGAATATCCTTCCAACGCAGTAGAGAAAAAGATTTTAAATAAAGTCTTTGACAAATTAAACATCAACGATAGTGAGTTCGTTGACAAGTTGATTAATTGGGCTGACGTTATTCGTAAGACCTATGTTGAAGGCGCTATCGATCAGTTGATCACTACTCGCCGTTTGGTTCATATCTCCAATGCCTATGCCATCTTTAACATGGATCGCATGAAGGCAATTTCGATGTGTGTCAATCGTTTCGATGATGAAACTAAGATGGCAATGATTGACCTCTACACTAAGATTGACTCTGGTGTGGATGCTGAAGTCACTGCTACTGCTACTGAAGAAGAAGGTGACAATGCTTGCCCGTTCTAATTGGAAAGTACAAACCCCAATGAATACGCCAATAAATGAAGATATCGTTAGCGATATGATTGGAGCTGTTGAGTTGGCCCATAATATGGAGCCTCATCTTAGACATGAATATAAATTATTCTCCAATGTGACTCCGGATGACGTTCACATGATATCGAAGGACCGAGAGTTTAAGTACGGTAAGGGCAAAGAAATAGTTGCTTTTGCAGACGGGCCTAAGAGTGTTTCCGGTAAGGATATGAAGTATGTAAAATTCTTTTACATCTACGACAATAAACCTAACCAGGTGAAACCGAATCCTAAGACTTATACCTTTAGTCTTCCAAAGGCCCGAGATTTTTGGAATGACAAGGTACGAGATGGGTATGGCAAAATAGATGCAGCAAATTTTGCCGGTGAGGGATAAAATCCCGCCCACCGATAGCTAAGTCTTTTATAAACAACGACTTAGACCTAAAATCAATAAAAACAAGCACTTAGATAGCAATAAAAAATGCTCAAAATCGCTCATTTTCTTCTTGACAAATCTTGATTTATTTCGTATATTATATATGTAAGGTTGAGGGGCGCGAAAGAAACAAAAACCCTTACAAAAGGAAATAAAATGAAAACCTTTTTGACCATAGATTCAGAAGCTCGTTTGGAAGTTAGTGATCTTGATAACAAGGATTTTGAGAAACTCGTCCTTGATATCAATGCTGACTATGACGGTTCTGTCAAGTCATTTGCTGAGTTCTTGAATGTTAACGGCGTTGAGTCCGTTACTACTTCTTCTACTATTGATTTTCCCGATGAATACGGAATAGATAAAGAGATATTTAAGTCTTTTCTTAACTCCGTTTCTAACTATGAGGTGATATAGATGGCTGCTCCTATTCTTTTTGCTGAGTCCCTGGAAACTGAAGGCGATGCCCGTGAGGCATATGCCGCTTGGATGAAAGATATGGAAGGTGTTACGATTGAGAGTAACACCGAGTATATCATTGAGAAGGGCTTGGATCTTGAAGGCGAAGATCTGCCCTTTTAATTGCTAACAAAAAAAACTGAAACTCATACCCTATAGAGAGGAATATAATGAGTGAAGCAAAAGAAGTACCCACAGTAGGTGAACGAGTAGTATTCCGTAAGAATGGTCGTGATTTCCTGGTCATTGCTGAGAGTGAGTATCAAGGTCGTAAGTATATCGACATTCGCTCACATTATGTCAATGATAAGGGCGATCTGTCTCCCACCCGTAAGGGTATCACCCTCTCACCTGCTAAACTGCATGAGTTTGCCGCTTCTCTGTCGGCTTTCGCTCAAGAATTAGAAATGAGGGAAGAGGACGAATAACCCCTAAAAACATATTTTATTTTGGGTCGGGGTCAAGCAAAAAAAATGCGAAACCCCAAATCGCCAAATCAGTTTTAAAATCGCAGCCCATTTTTTCCATATACGACTTTTTTCTCAAGGATAATCGTCAGTGACGAGCAACCTAACCAAATTAACAAATGAATTGCTTCACAATCTCGGCAGACCGATGTTAAAAGACGTAAAAGTTTTTCAATTAAAAAAAGACAACCATGTCGTTACCTTTAGATTGGACGGTGAAGCGATGGAAGTAGGTGTCGGGTTTGTGGGAGAAAATCACAAGTTTGACGAATGGCCGATAGAGCAAGCAAGAAATATGTGGAAAGATAGAGTTTACGAAGGGTACAGGGTAATCCAATGACGCAGTTTAGAGTATCGCAACGAAGTGAGAAACGCAATTGACGAAGTATACGCCAAACGGTGAAGCAATTGTCGAAAAAAAATCGCCGCGGAAATTAATGCCGCGAACCTTTGTCCTACACAAACCGCAATCGAAATATCGTTATGAGTTGGTGGTCTACACCATTACCGAAACCCTACCAAACCCTGCGAAAGCGAAAGTAAATTTTATTAAGGTGGTAAGTGGAATAATTGCCGAGCAGAATGAGATAAACATGAGTATCGGTGTCGCTCGTAGGCATTGGAAAGTGTTTAAAGAAAAGGGTTGGACCGAACTACCCAAAACGAGTTGGCCCAAGTGGTTGAAACATAATGAACAAATGGCATAAACTCAAAACATGGTCAAACACAGGCCCGTATCGAAAAGCACATACGATAATCTTCATCGAAACGGAAGGCGAAAGTCTTATAGAGATTATAAGTCCAACTGGCAATAAGTCGAGAGTGACCAGAGAAAAAGCAAGAGCAATGTGGAAAGACTACATAAGGATAGGATGGAAGGTAGCAAAATGACGGAAGTAGATGCGTTGGGTGCTTGGAAACCCGAAGAGAAAGAAGGCATAAAGGACGAAGAGTTGTGGTCCTTGGACATGACGCTAACCGATTTCATACTGCCGCGAATCCAGGCGTTTCGTAAAATGAAGCGACATGGATATCCCGTTTTTGAAATGAGAGATNNTAGAGTCAGTGAGGCAGCANNNAAAGATGAGGAAGACCNCANTATGGCAGAGTGGGAAAACATTCTCTTTGACATTGAGACGGCATTTAANACGCTTTCCGATACAAGAGACTATGACCGTACAGCGAAACAGAACGAAGCAATAAAGCATGGACTGGCGCTGTTTGCGAAATACTACGANCANTTGTGGGATTGACCCAGTATGATCTACTATTTAAAGCATAAAGAAACGAATAGCGTTTCGGCGTTTGAACCTGCTGGTAATGGGTTGATGAGAATATTTCACGACCTATCCAGAAGTGGCGGACTTTCAGTTAACGAACAAACCGAAAAAGACGCAGGCTTACAAACGATAGAAAGCGCACGAGCAGTATGGAAAATGCTATTAACGCACGGTTTTGAAAGAGATAGAGAAGGAGAGATGAAGGGGTAGTGTTTTAACCGTTGCTATATTCTCTATATCGGGTAAAAAAATTCAGAAAAAAATGCTTGACAAATAGAGAATAATTGAGTATATTATGTATGTCCTTAGTGAAATAATTTATTTTTTGGCTGGTTTGTTTGTCTTTGGAAACACTTGTTTGTTGGTTGGGTTTGTGATGACGATAGAAGATAAAAAAGAAGAGAAGCGAAAAAGACGAATCAGACGAAAGGCAAAAGCAAAGGCAAAGAAAAAAGCCGCTGCAAAGGAGAAGGCTCAGATAGAGAGAAAGAAAAGAGAAGTTGTCGTGATAGAAGAAGATGATGGCATTATTATTGAAGAGTTTGAAGATTTAGATGACGATGTATGGGACAAAGAATAAAGAAAGAAATAGAATGATAAGCAACACCGTAGCAAATGTCTTAAAGAAACATCACGATCAGTTTGATGTAATATGGAATAAATCGGGCGCCGAAACACACCGATTGATTAACAACACCGAACACGGCCAGAAGTTTCTCAAAGAATTATCTGAATGGTTTATGAAGGGACACGACCTAATCGAATCGCTAAAGGAAAACAATGAACGAGTTTGATGACGAGCAGCAACCGGAAATTAGTGAAGAAACATGGATGTTAATGCAGCGATTGCATTGGACTTGGATGAGCGATTATACAGGTCAAGACATGAACGTCCTTACTGATAAGTTTGAAGAATGGTGCAACAGCAAAACCACTGAAGAGTTGGATGAGATATTGGGTGTAGAAGAAGCGCCCGAAAACGAAAATCTGCATAGTGCAGAAGACATTATTAAAAGTATGTGGAAGGATTAATTCCGATGACCGAAAAGAATTATTTGATACGTCAGGCAGACTTGCTCAAGCGAGTACGTAGGGGCGCACACCGTCCGACACAGATGGTAAAGAATCATAAGGCATATTCTCGTAAGCAGAAGCATCGTGTAGATTATATGGAGATGAATAATGGATAGCTGGTTGCCGAGCGAACTAACCGATGAAAAAGATGTTGATTTGGTTTCATTGGTAAGCAGCAGTTTAGAATATGACATTGACAAGACAAGAGCGTTTGTTGTGGCGCTTTTAACGGATGTTAACGACCACAACGCTGCATCTAAAGTCAATGATGTGTTGTTAGGAGTAGAGTAAAGGTTTTGAGGGACCATGGCGGAACTGGTAGACGCGCCGGACTTAAAATCCTGTTTCCGAATGGAAGTGTGGGTTCGATTCCCACTGGTCCCACCATATTGCCGCATTAGCTCAGTTGGTAGAGCAATTCACTTGTAATGAATAGGTCACTGGTTCGATTCCTGTATGCGGCTCCAATAGGTCCGAAAGAGGTTACGCATCTCAACTGGTTTTGGTTACCCCATATAATAGACCAATGCGTGGTTGCCCAGTAGAAGCCTCTTTCGGGCATCATTATATATTTATAAAGGGGATTTTATGTACCAAGCACTTCCAAATTATTTGACTATAAAACAATCCACTATTCATGGGTTGGGTCTTTTTGCGTCTAAACGCATACCTCAAGGAACGAACTTGGGCATTAGTCATTTCAAAGAAGAGTCAGGCGAATTTGAGAATAATTATATTAGGACTCCACTAGGCGGTTTTATCAATCATGCAGAGGTGCCAAACTGCAAAAAAACTGGCGTAGGTAGTATGTCTCGCATCATATCGCTCATAACACTATGCGATATAGAAGAAGGCGAAGAACTTACTGTTTACTATACCTTATATAAAGTACCTACCTAATATTCCTATAGAGATGTTTTTAGTTTAAACTATATAATAGTTTTATTATAATAACGCACCAACCTAATACTCTATTAAAGGAGACTGCTCATGGCAACCACACAAACTACCAAGATCGCTGAAGCTATTTCTCTTTTGTCTGATGTACTTTCTACGGAAGTTGCTGTATCGAATCACTTTCTAGAAGATGATGAAGAAGAAACGGTTTCTACGGATGACTATAACCAAGTATTAGATTCCGCTGTTGAGTTTGCTACTGCTCAACTGCAAGTATTGGAATTGCTCAAGCACGAAATCGAAGATGAAATTGGCACTGATGATTGGGCCGACACGCGCTGGGATATTGACGATGATGATGAAGAGGATGAAGACGATGTAGGTAATGGTACTGTGGTTGTCGAAGGCGAGTCGGAAGAGGATACCGAAGAAGAAACGACCGAACCTACTGATGAAGAAAAAATTGCGGCTCTTACAACTGCTAATGAAGAATTGGCAGATCAAATCGCTGAGTTGGAAGCCGAGAAGGAAGGTCTAAAACAAACTCTAAGGTCGGCGCGGGATAGTGTTGATGAATTGATTGACGCTAGTGAGGCTCAGCAAACTTATATGGAGACTTGTTAATGGAAGAAAAGTTGGACAAGCTTATTTCATTGATGGAAACTCAAAACAAGGCGTGGGAAAAATGTCTTGAATTGCTTTTTAGTTTAGCGGAAACAATGACAGCAGATAAAAAGCAAAGGCAACTCCTTTTGGAAAGGCATCCTCCGCCGCGTAATACACCTACGGAAGTTGCATCAGCGGCCAATGTCTATAATGATCAGTATAGATATGGAAGTGATCTTGAGGAAGAGGAACAGCAATATCAACAGCCAACTCAACATTCAGCGGCACCTCAACCTCAATCACAAGATGAGCCACCGCCTCAACAAGAGCCACCTCCACCATCACCCTATACTTCAAGAGCAGAGATGATGGAGCAGGCAGAAAGGCGCTAATAAAAGCTCTAACCTTAATAAAAACAACCACTTACGAAAAAAATAAAAAAGTTTGTAAGTGGTTGTTTTTTTATGTACTTACGAGAGGCGATTTTTCTTGACTTATCATGGGTTTCTTCGTATATTATATATAGAGATTAGAGAGAGATTTGAGACTTAAAAAAGGATATAATATGTTTGCTCGTCAACTTTCTGAAGATTCCGTTTCTTCTACCGATGTTCTTGGTGGACTTCGCTACACTCTTTATAGCGAAGATGGCGTTTTTATGGTCAAGTGTGTCAACATTTGCCATTGGTTAGACTTCACCTACGGTGATGATTTTATGAACCACCCCGACTATGAGACAACCGGTAAGGAACTCATGGAGTGGTGTGAGAAAAATAACTCTCACTATTATGCCCGTTGTCGTGAAGACTTTTTTATTCATACCGCTATTCGTGAGGCTATTGAAGCCGGTAAGGATACGGTTGTTGTTGAGGATATGTCGTAATGGAAAAAGATATTGTAAAAGACGCTAAAGAGTTAGCGAAAAAATTGCATAAAGGTATGACCGATAAATATGGTAATCCTTATTTCTATCATCTTGAAAGAGTTGCGAATAGAGTACGGGATATGGAATACAACATGGTTGATGAGACTAGCGAAATCAACCTGTATATCGCTGTTGCCTATTTGCATGATGTGATTGAAGATACAGAAATGGAATTGTGGGAGATAGAAAGTAAATTCGGTAAAGACATTGCCGTAGCAATTGATCTTCTTACTAGAAAGGAAGGAGTGCCCTATTCAGAATACGTAGAAAGAATTAGAAGAGATGCGAAAAGTGATGTTATTAAAAGTGGTAAGATAGCAAGAGTTGTGAAGTTGGCAGATTTGTTTGACCATCTTATGGGTCCGACACCATGCCCATCTCACTTGATTAAGAGATACGAAAAAAGCTTATATACGCTCATTGGAAGTGCATAATAACCCTAACTCTAAAGGAGTTTATTTTGGATCGTTTTGCTTTCGTAGTTCGTCATAGTGGTTTTTTTGAGTTCGTCATTCCGGAAATAAATCTTCGTGGTTCTGAGCCAACAGACCGCATTGAGGATGTAGTTTCGCTTCTGGTTAATGTTTATGATGTAAGGGAGTATCAGATTGTCTAAGAAAACAAAAGATGACATTGTTGCAGGTATTATCATCGCTATTACTTTTTTTACTGTTGTTGCCGGTGACGGCATTCTAACCGCTATGGGTTGGTGAAATGAAAACTTTGATTGCGCTATTAAGTTTATCGTCTATGGTGTTTGCTGATGCAGGCATATCGGTTTCCTATCGAAGCACACCGGTGTTGGTTCAAAAGAATTGGTTGAATGATACGAATTGGCCCGAAGAAAACGCATATTATGAGGGCATTACTACTCGACCAA
>PBVO01000119.1 GCA_002729015.1 Candidatus Poribacteria bacterium | reverse complement strand
TCACAGCTTTAACCGCACAAAATTTCGACGAGGTTTCGGCAATAACGGGTGTAACAGAAGAATTTGTTAAAGCGCAGCTGGAAACTTTGACAAAAGCATTGCCAATTGCAACTCTTAAGACCGGAATGCTGTGGTCAACTGAAACTGTGAATGTAGTCGCCAAGTGGATTGGAGTCAACCAATTAAGGGCTGTGGTTGATCCGGTAATGGTCTCAACCAGTGGGGACAGGTTAGTTTCAAATGAAGCCATAGAGGCCTATAAGTCAGNGCTACTTCCANAATGCCACTTANCCACACCAAATATCGATGANGCAGAAGTNCTGCTAGATTCTGGTACGATTGATCGAANAAATCAAGCTGATGCNACTCGATCTCTGGGAGATAAGTTTGNNTGTCCTGTTTTGCTAAAGGGAGGGCACTTAGAAGGTGATCCAATCAACTTCTTGTGGGATGGAAATGACTTGCATCAATGGGGATTTTGCCGAATAAAAGACATTAACACGCATGGGACTGGCTGCATGCTGTCCGCGGCTATCACCGCTAAATTAGCTGCAGGACTGCCACTTGTCGAGTCAGTATCTGCTGGCCTCAATATAGTTGATCACGCTTTGAATAATCCTATCTCACTANAACCTAACTTACAGTTAGCTGGTATCGAATCTTGACTAAAAATTAACTCAATCAAGACCGCCTTGGGCGGAGGGAACCAAATATGTCGGATAAATTAGAAAAAGACATTACATCTTCAGATAAACCATTCTTTCCTAATAGTGAAAAGGTTTACATTTCTGGACATCAGCACCCTGATCTCCGGGTTCCGCTACGTGAGATCAGTTTGTCAGTCAGTAACCANAAAAGCNTGACAAACGGAAATGGATCNGCTAATGGNNNGANNCCAACTATTGAGCCACCAAAGCCCAAAATAAGAGTTTATGATACTAGTGGTCCTTGGGGAGATCAGCAGGTAACCAGTGATGTANGAAAAGGATTAGAACCTTTGCGATTGGGCTGGATTCAAAAAAGAAATGATGTGGAAACTTACCATGGCCGAACAACCAAGCCACAAGACAATGGCTATCGAACTGAAAGACAGATGGAAAGTAACCGAAAAAATGGGAATCTAGAGAGATTTGAAGGCAGAAGTCNGCAGCCTTTACGTGCTAAATCTGGGCATAATGTGACACAAATGCATTACGCTAGACGTGGAATTGTCACACCGGAAATGGAATTTATCGCTATCAGAGAAAATTTGGGACGGGAACAAGCTTATGAAGCAGCCGAAAATGATCCTCAAACACGAGATGTTACGAATTTTCAGCATCCAGGAGATCCCCTAGGAGCCAAAATACCAGATTATATTACACCAGAATTTGTACGCGATGAGGTTGCCAGGGGGCGAGCTATTATTCCGGCTAACATTAATCACCCAGAAAGTGAGCCGATGATCATTGGTCGTAACTTTCTTGTCAAGATTAATGCTAATATNGGAAATTCAGCTGTAGCCTCTTCGATTGAAGAGGAAGTAGAAAAAATGCGTTGGGCTACCAAGTGGGGAGCCGATACAGTGATGGATTTNTCTACTGGTAAAAACATTCACGAAACACGAGAATGGATTATCCGTAATTCTCCTGTTCCCATCGGTACAGTCCCCATATACCAAGCCTTGGAGAAAGTTGGAGGAAAAGCCGAAGAGTTGAGTTGGGAAATCTACNGAGATACTTTGATTGAACAAGCAGAACAAGGTGTAGACTACTTTACAATTCATGCTGGNGTGCGTTTGCAATATATCCCCCTGACTAGTAGGCGAATGTGTGGTATTGTCTCCCGAGGGGGTAGCATAATGGCCAAATGGTGCTTAGCGCATCATAAAGAAAGCTTNCTCTATACCCATTTTGCTGATATTTGTGAAATCATGCGAACTTATGATGTCTCTTTTTCTCTGGGAGATGGTTTACGCCCAGGATCACTCGCCGATGCCAATGATGCCGCTCAGTTTGCTGAGCTGGAAACACTCGGTGAATTGACTAAAATCGCTTGGGATCAAGACTGTCAAGTAATGATTGAAGGTCCAGGACATGTTCCAATGCATATGATAAAAGAAAATATGGATAAGCAATTGGAATCCTGTGACGAGGCTCCATTCTATACACTTGGACCTCTAACTACCGATATTGCTCCTGGTTATGATCATATTACTAGTGGGATTGGTGCAGCCATGATTGGTTGGTTTGGNTGTGCTATGNTGTGTTACGTAACACCAAAAGANCATCTTGGATTGCCTAATCGAAAAGATGTCAAAGATGGTGTCATCGCTTATAAAATTGCGGCACACGCAGCAGACTTAGCCAAGGGNCATCCGGGGGCACAAGAGCGAGATAATGTCCTTTCCAAGGCTCGNTTTGAATTNCGATGGGAAGATCAATTCAATCTGAGTCTGGATCCCGATACTGCAAGAGAATACCACGACGAGACGTTGCCACAAGAATCGGCAAAAACTGTTCACTTCTGCTCAATGTGCGGTCCGCACTTTTGTTCTATGAAAATTACGGAAGATATACGNCGATTNGCTGAGAANCAAGGNATAGCAGAGCAAGAAGCTATTACTGTTGGTATGGAACAAAAGAGCCAAGAATTNAAAGATAAAGGCTTGGATGTATATTCTTGAAANTAGTTGANTTTGGAGGCTNTTAGAATGCTAAAAGGTATNCCCAATTCAGTTTCACCTGATTTGATGCATGCNNTAATGAGCATGGGGCATGGNGATGANCTTGTATTAGCCGATGCTCATTTCCCTGCTAGTAGTCACGCCCAACGACTCATTCGGGCCGACGGTTTGGACTTATCTACGATTTTACCTGCTGTAATGAATTTTTTCCCGATTGATACTTTCGTCAAAGATCACGCAGTGGTAATGCAAGTAGTTGATTCCAAACAAACCAAACCACCCATATGGGAGCAGTTTATGCAGATTTTATCAAAAGCAGAAGGTGATTGGGTGAACCTAACTCCAATTGAACGTTTTTCATTCTACAATCGGGCCAAATCAGCATATGCTATCGTCGCAACCGGTGAAACAGCATTCTATGCTAATCTAATTTTGAAAAAAGGTGTTGTCGCACCAGACGAACAGGAGGTTTAATTGATGCAGGAAGTAAAAATTGGTTTCATTGGTTGTGGGGGTAATGCTAGAGGCCATATGAGTACATTATCAAATTTGGATGGTGTTCGTATTGTCTCAGTCTGTGATCTACAGGAAGATCGAGCCAAATCAGTTGCAGAACAATATCAGGCTACTGCTTACACAGAATATCGGATCATGTTGGAACGGGAAGACTTAGATGCCATTTACCTCAGTTTGCCGGTGTTTGCACATGGCCAACCTGAATTAGACGTAATTGAACGAGGTTTACCCTTCTTAGTCGAAAAACCAGTAGCCATAAACTTGGAAATCGCTCATCAAGTAGCGGAAGCCGTGGAAAATGCCAATTTAATTACCTGTGCAGGTTATCAGTTACGTTACTTAGGATCAACTCAGTTTGCCAAGCAACTGCTAGATGACCAGGATATTAGCCTTGCCGTTGGTAAATACTGGTGTGGAACAGGTCGAGGGGATCCTAATACCTGGCTTCGTCAAATGAATAAATCTGGTGGGCAATTGGTTGAGCAAGCTACGCATACTATTGATATGATGCGTTATTTAATCGGTGAGGTAACTGAAGTTTTTAGCATACAAACCAACCGAGTTTTACACCAAATAGACTGCCCAGATAGTTATTCGGTGACACTTAAATTTTCTAACGGTGCAACTGGAACACTGACCACTTACTGGGCATTTGATAACAGTGATTGGTCTCATGCTAATGTGATCGACATTTTGTACCAAGATCAACTCATTAATTGGAATCCGAGCCGATTGTTAGTCAAGCAAGCCGAAGGCTTAGTAGAGCAAACTGAGCCGAGCCCATCCATTGACCAAGTATTCGTGGAGGCGGTAAGAAATCAAGATGCCTCTAAAATCCTGAGCCCCTACTCCGATGCTGTTAAAAGTCTGGCCGTTTCGCTAGCAGCTAATCAGTCAGCTCAAAGTGGAAGATTGGTCTCTGTTGAAAAATAACGTGATTAATTATCCTGTTTAGCTAGTTCTGTTAGATAGTCTTTGATCTGTTGACGATAACGAAAAGGGATTTGTTTTTTTTCAATAGCGGATGCATACTGCTTCTGTGCTTGTTGGTATGATTGCTCAAAAGAAACACTAATTTTAGCCCCCGATTCCCCCAAGTAAACACTTGAATATTGGTCAGCGAACGAGTCTACCACATTAGGTGATTCTCCCGTTTGGCTTTGCAGGATCAGCTTGTTTGTCGGGTCCAGTTGGCGAATTTTTGGTTTATTACTAGCCGAACGATTGGTGGATCGTGGCTCGGCATTCGGGTTACTCTTCTCCTCTGTATGCCTCGTTTCCCAGTCTGAAGCCAAACTTTTCTCACTGTGTCCTAACGTCTTCTTCCCAGAAGTTCCTCGGCTGCCACTTGAGTTAGCCTGCTTCTTAGATCCTTCATTCTTTATCGACTTAGCACGAGCAAATGCCACTTCACGCCGACTTCGCATTACTCTCTCTTCCATAGCCATGAGCTGCTGTATTGTCGATTGTTGCGCCTGTTGAATTTGTTCTAATTTTTCGATTACTTTTCTCACCATTTGCTGATTGGTTACATCTAATTGCTGTAATAAACTGATGAGTTCAGGCTGTAAGTCGTGCTGATTGAGAACTGACTGAGTCATGCGCCTCAGTTTACTATCTGACATTTCAGATGTTTGATTGAGACCGTTTATTAAATTCTCGATAGGCAATAAATAGTTATCAGTTTTCGTTTGTAACTGTTTCTGGATCTTTTGCTGTAATTCGCCCAAAGATTCCTCCACTTGTTCAGTTGTCACTCGACCCCGACTAATATCCTTAAGAGTTTGGTCGATTTCTGCTTGAAGCGAAACATGAGCAATTTGTCCTAATTGATTTCTAGCCGATTCTATGGCTAGTTTTTCTGCTGTAGTTGGACGACTATAAGAATAAGGGAAGAAAAACGAAGCCAAAATTATTGACATAGGCAAGAATAAAAATATAACTGTCTTTGGTAACTGATACGGGAAAAAAAACAAAGGGTCAATCAGTTTATCAACCGCGTCTTGGCGTTGTACCATTGCAGTTTTATCGGTATTCAATCGATATTGCCAAGCCGAACTAATTCTCGATTTTAACCCTAATCTTTGATCGATTTGCTGTGCAATGTTAATTGGTGTATCTGGACGGAGAGTTAAAAAAGAAATTAGGCAACTCAGTATAAGTAAAGAAGTAGCTAGTATCCAGACAGGCAACCAAACCCAATGGTTTAATATAAAGATCAGACTAGCTATTGTTAACCCGACGAAAGTTGATAAAACACAACGTTGTGAAAGTTGATTCAGATAAGAACGACGCTGAACCTTTCGAATAGATCTTTCAATGAATTCGATTGGCGGATTATTCACTGGCCTGATGCAAGTTGAGACGATTTTGACCAACGATAAATAACAATTATCACGCCAATCGTCATTAATGCCAAGCTAATTGCTTGTGCACCGGAAAACTGACCCCAAAAGTATTTTTCATTTATTCGCCAAAATTCGACAGTAAAACGTTCAATTCCCA
>PBVO01000118.1 GCA_002729015.1 Candidatus Poribacteria bacterium | reverse complement strand
GTCAAGAGCTATTCGCCGAGTTTCAGTTGAACGTGGCTATGACCCTAACGATTTTGCATTGTTTTCTTATGGCGGCGCTGGCGGCTTACACGCTTGTTTTTTAGCTGAAAGTTTGTCTATTCCTACAGTCATTGTACCACCTCATGGTGGACTTATGTCTGCAATGGGGATGCTATTAGCCGATACGGTCAAGGACTATTCTCAAACTGTTTTATGGTCAACGGATCAAGATATTTTACAAAGACTTAGCAATCGGTTTAGCCAACTAAAGCTACAGGCCGACCAAGAGATGCAATTGGAAGGAATTTCATCCGATCTGATTCAGTATCAACTTTCACTCGATCTACGCTACGTAGGACAGTCATACGAATTGAACGTACCATTTGAAACCGAATTTGACACTCTTTTTCATCAATTACATAAGCAACGTTTTGGCCATTCTCGCCCTGATTTTCAAATCGAGATTGTTCATTTGCGGTTGCGAGCCGTTGGCCTAAACGAACAGGCAGATATTGGTAAAAATCCAAAATTTTTGGAGCAAGACTCTCAAGCAACTGGTCAACCTTTCACTCAAAAAGTCGTGGCTTTTGGCCAACCACTAATCACCAATTTCTATTATCGTCGGGACTTACTAACGAATGAAACAATCTCATCGCCGGCCATTGTTTTCGAACTGAGCGCTACAACAGTCATCCCACCCAATTTTACCGGCTATGTGGATTCATGGAGGAATCTAATTCTCTCTCCTGTTTAGTCAGAACTCCGTGAAAGCGATAAAATTGACATGGATAATAGATACTACGATGCCCTGATGTGCGTTTACTGACCAAATTTCGNTGTTCGCAATAGACNCGCTCAGAACTAGCNNGNCGAACGAATTTTCTGAAAGTTTTATGGTTTGAGAATGGNANTNGCTAGGAAGGACTCGTACAGAAGAACAGAATTAATCGCCNANAAAAAACGNTTTTAAGTACCACNAANCGCTTGAANAGTNCCCCAAATCCACTTGAAAGCCAAAAAATCAACCTGACCGATAAAGATTTGCATCCGCGTCATTAAGGTACTACCGAAGACTGCACCAAAATAAACCATCATAAAAGTTAGTCCTACACGCGAAACCTCTTCAACTAAACCATCTCTTTCAAAAGAGAAGAAAAAGTAGGATAATACTGTCATCACCCCTATCAGAATAACTAGTGAATCAGTTAGACTAATGATAAAGATNAGTAGTGCTGCGTAGATAACTGTCTTGATTTGTGGCAACCTCATTCTGAACTGATACAATAGAGTCAAAGCAACAACAACAGACAAGCTTAGCATCGGAACAAACTGAGCCCACTGTGGCCATCTATCTCTAAAAAAGGAACCTGAGGCAAATACCGCAGTGGCTGGTTGCANGGTTTTTCTGAGCTGTACAAAAACGTTAGACTCTAGGCTGGTTACCATCATTAGNCCCATACCGTAACCNAGTACTAACCCAAGAGGTATGTTTTTCATCCATTGACGACCAGGAATCAGCAAGGTGAATATCAGAGAAGCAATAACGAAAGGAATTATCCTTTGAATTACTAGATTCCACCAGTCAGGAGAACTTTCACCTAGTTCCAGTAGGATGGGGCTAAAAAATGAGGTGCTCAGACCAATCACGACCTGTTGTACAAACATGTATCCAACCATTAGGCCAAGAATGACGTGAATGGCAAACTTGTAGAATGGATTNTTTTTGTACAAGAAAGAAAAGATACAGAGNGAAAAAAACGCTATCACCCATGATGATACTAGCATAATAATTCCTAAGCTGCTTACATTTGCGGATATTTATTCCATTCCACCATCTAATCTAGCTCTAGCTGCCGCTCTAGCTTCTCGATCTCTTTGTCCTTGGCGATTAACCATATAGGTGGCAACGTTGGCCAACACAATCACTATTATCAAAACATAGTGAACTACAGTTTGAGCAAACATACTAGAAGAAGCAAAACCTTTGTCTTGGTAACCATTTTTGCGCAGTAGNCCCTCATACTCAGCTGCTCCTAAAATATCACCCATCATTCCAACCATCTGATCAGCGTTTAAAAAAGGAAATTGGTCTGGAATCATTGGTCCAGTCACCCCAGAGGCCAGCGGAAAATTATATCGAGTCTGTGCGTACTGGACCCAGTACCCTGGTGTTTTCAAACCAGCGAACGTGATAGCCAGTCCAATGTCGCTATATTTTCTAAACTCCTGAACAACTGGGATTTCAGCGAACGGCTTNCCAGTCACATCTGTCGTATAGACTTCGTTAATGTCTCTATTCATAGCACTGAAAACGGAAATACCCGCCGGAGTAAAGCCCATATAAACCCAATCCACATATTCTTTTTTATCATATTTAATTGCTATTTCTTCAATTATNGATCTTCCCATGCCCGAGGCTTCAGCTACTAGAGGGTTAAAGCCTATGACTTTGATGTCTTTTGAAAAACAATGATGCAGAAAAGCCTGCATTTGGGGCTCGTGGATAGCTTTGGTTGCTGGTCGTGTGTCTAAAAAGAACCAAATGCCATCACCTTCTTGAAGACTCTCAACATGATCAAAAAGGCTATTTGTCGGACCAGATGGATTCGGCGTCAGAGGAACTTTTAATATAACAGCAAAAGTAACGATTACTGCCACTGTCAGGTAGATGTACTTAGTATTGAAGGAAAGGAATTTACCCCACATTAGCCTAGCCAACTCCTTTCAATACCAAACATCACGCGCAAAGACTGAGTGATCAATCCCAAGGCACCCCCAATCAAGATTCCTCGACCTGCAGATCCACCTGGAACAGCTAACAGCCAATCCTTTAGGTTTATTAAGGCATCCTGAACGAAAAACTGTTGAGACGCTGTTTTCTTGGCTGTAAATATTCCATTCCAGACGAGATTAGTCAGTGGAGCGTTTACTAGAATAACTACTAGACCCGTAAACAACAAAACTCCGGCCTCAAAATTTCGCACCCGAAATGATCGATAAGCGGCTGAGCAGATATAGAAAGCAACCAGTGCAAACATGGTAGTATCCAGTGGGCTGACAATCGTATTGTAAACCCATTCCGTCGACTTACCATCACCCTTAATTGAGATCGACCGGCCTGCCCCTTGGAAAAAGAGGTTTTTGTTCTCTACCTTCATTGGCTCCTTTTCCAAAACAACAACATCGTTTTTTAAGAGTCGAAACGATTGAGCCCCTGACTTTAACCCAGACGATTTAATCTGCGAACCAGTTAAACTTAATTTAACAGAGATCTGACGCTTCTTGGAATCCAACTTGACTATCTGTCCACTGTAAGTTTTTTCGTCGGTATTTTCGATTTTAACTTTGTCTTTATTAGATAGCGTACCTGTATCGAGAGAACTTGAATAGGTTGTTGTGACAAACAAAGCTCGATTCTCCAGAATGTTATCGATTAGGTAAGTCATTGGAAACACAAGGAAACAAACTAGAGCGACTACGCTATACTGCCAATCAGTGCCTTGAGCTTGAAGTCGTCGAATATGAGTACGAAGTACTGAGAAGATAGCAAAGCCAAAACCAGCAACTTTGATTAACTTATACCAATTATCTTTGACCTCAGCTAAAACAACTTTACTAAATTCATGAGGAATGAAGTGTGTAACAACCAATAGAAGGCAGGTCAGAGAACATAAAATAACAGGAAGTGCAACTTGCATCTGCAGAACCTTAAAACAGTCTTTCTAGTTAGACTAAAATGTTGATCTAAAACTTTAGTAAATCGAGGACGAAATTACTACTACTATCAGGCTGAAAGATTGCAATACCAATGCCCAGTAGCATAATCAGAAACGCTAAAATCTTTATCCTATCCTGGGCCAATAGGGTCGCCATCTGAATCACATCCCGTTTCAGGTAGGCTCCCGCAGCAAACAACTCTTCACCAATCAAACAATAGTCGCAGCCAACGATGAAAAAGGCAGTTTGCTTGGGGTTTTCACACCCTGCCACTTGAACTGCACCGATATTATTACCCATTTCAGCATAAACCATTGACTCGTAGGTAAAGTCCCCAAAATAAAAAATACTGGCTGGCGAATGTTTTGCCATCGAATCGCCAATAATACCGATATACGCTGGCTGATTATCAACTTCGTAACTGACTTCATCCTCATTGAATAGGTCTGGGCGTCCAGCTAGAGTAAAGATGTTTCGTAAAGATGAGCGTAATACTACATCCACTAGTGGAACTTGGACAGGGACAACAACTTCTGTCTGAGTAACCACTGAATAGTTGGCTACTGACTCAAAAACAGCAAACGCCGCCATCGTAGAACCACTATCGGGTGTATCATTACCAGCAACAAACATTGCTGGTCGACCCATTTCAGCGGCTCGACCGACAACCTCTTCAATCCTATCAAGTGCTGGAAGCCGTCGAATGAACATGTCCTTTCCACTCATGCCCAGATCCATGTAATACAGGGTAATGATTGAAAATATGATTAGTGTAATCAAAACATATCTTTTGTCCAGATCGAACCAATTCCCTTTAGCTGAAACCAGCTTAGAAGATTCTGATCTCGCTGGTGAAATACCGTCAGCCCCTACTGAAGCGATCTGATAGACATAAGACTGACCACCGAGTGCAGTTTTGTCAGTAAAGACTTGGGTTTTAGCCGAAACTTTCTTCAGTTTCTTGAAATCGCCATCACCTTGACGCCAAATCTCGTACCCTGTAATACCTTCTGTGTCTTCAGGCGGAGACCAAGAAACCTTTATACTCCCTTTACCTGCTTTGTTCAATCCATCATTAGGCACATCAATGGCCTTAACTTCGACCGGTGGCGATAATTCCGGCGAATCTACTTGTTCTTCTGGTGTAGGTTGTTGAGCCGGAACACTTTTTTGCTCCTGAAAAGCTGACTTTACTTGCTGACTTACTTCCTCTTTCTCTTGGAAAGCCGATTTTACTTGCTGCTCTGTTTCCTTGCCCACTCGGTCAGATCTACTTTCTTCCTTCCCAGTCGGAACCTGTAATCTATCACCAGGTTTTAGTGTATTAATATCCGCAATATTATTGTAATCCAGAAACTTCTTGTAGCTGCGACGATCACCAAAATACAGCTCAGCCAAATCGGCTAAAGTCTGCCCTTGTTGCACAGTGATCATTTGGGTTGGTTCCTTGACCGGTTTTGGTGTGACCGAAGCTGTCTGGCCAACTGCAAGCAGAGATATCAGGACAGAGAGAACTATGTGAGCCGTGAACAGTACTAATCTTTTGGGATTGTAGAGCTTCATCTGGCCACTCCTAATCTATTACCCATCTTCCCACATCTCATCATCCAGTGCGGTAACGTTTAAGCCTCTAGCTAAAAGGATACAACTATGCTGCGCATCGACCTGATAGTCATCCGCGGGGCCAATCTCAATGCTCAATTGCTCATCACCACTCATCTGGATGCCTGCCTGTTGCATCTGCTGCTTAATCATATCTCGAATAAATGGGCTTCCACTTTCCCCCATAGCATCTGCCAAATCAGCTTGATTAGTCATTTTGGCATACCCAAGCAGGATTGAATCCCTACTCTCTTTGAAATAATTGAATACTTCGATATGAGTAGAATCTGCGAGCAAGGGGGGCATGTCGGCAACCACTAATTGGTGGCTCTGATTAGCGAAGCGGATAATCTGATCCAGTAACTGAGGCGCACCAGGATTTAAAACATGACCCGCAATCAAATCAGGTGTATAATCATCGGCTAAAACAACTTCACTGCAGGTGGCACGTAGTAGTTGTCCTTTGAGCTCTGCATCACGAGTATGAGCCACAACGGTTGTCGAAGTGGTTATGTCTCTGATAGCGTAAACTGCTGGCAGTGTGTCATTTTCACTGGGTGGATCTTCGGGATCACTTAGGTTGCTGGTGTCGGGCACGATGACCACGGTTCCGGCTTGTTGTACCAGCGCTTTTTCTAGTACGACTGGCTGTGTAAAACGCCCCGAAAGGTGAACAATGTCAAGACGGTCATAATTCTGTGGCACACGTCCCAATTCTTCGCGATCAAATTCATTTACTAACGCAATGCGTGGGGCAGCTCCGACCATGACAGGCTTCCCCTCTTCATCCGTTTGCATCCGTTGCAATATTTCCTCTACCATCGGGTTCCACCCCAAAATGACAGTATGATCTGTGTATTTCCCCGCGTCTAATTCGTCGACTTCTTTTAATCCTGCCATAACCAATAATGAGGCAACTACCCCTCCTAATATAATGTTCCAAGTATAACCGGCAAACATAATCAACATTCCGAAGAGCTTGCCTATATGCGAATTTGGGCTGACATCCCCATAGCCGACCGTGGTAAAAGTTACTACTGACCACCAGATGGTATGCCAGAAAGTATCCCATCTGGTTACATCATCAATGTCTTTGCCAATATGGCCAGCCACACTATCTTCGTATAGTGATGGTTCGACAGTAAACACAATCAAGGCCGACAAAACGATCAAAAGTACGGTCGTGCCGAGATACTTAACCAGATCGATTCGTATCCATTGCCTGAGCCTTTCACCTAAGTCCCCACCACCACCAGCCAGAGACCGTGCAGAAACTAACTTGGGTGGCGTGGAAGGAACGGTGATCGCTTCCTCCGGGACAATGCTAATCTCTCCGCAAGATTTACACTTAGCCGGTTGCCCAATTTCCAAGTAAGCGACTACCATACCCGAATCACAACTAGGGCATTGATATTTTAGTGCCATATCTGTTTTTTCTCAATACTAAAGTTTAGCTCGAAGCATCAAAATTTTATCGGGATCATTTTTTGCGATCTTTCATTCCAGTTATGGGAATATTGGCTACTAAAGCCATAGCTTGCTCTTCTCTTTGCAGGTCA
Organism: Candidatus Poribacteria bacterium; assembly: GCA_002729015.1. Next base: position 14,065 of record PBVO01000118.1, on the reverse strand, counting down.
ATTTCGACTTGTTCACCCAATGTAAAGTGCCGAGACAAGACCTGAGTGATTTCAACTTGTAATTCTTTCATAACCTCTTCATCAATTCCGAGTCTGTCCTGAACCAAGATCAGTTTCAACCGGCTCCTAGCCGTTTTACTGCTCGGTTCAGTTCCTCGAAGGAGTCTGATCAATCGCTGCAACATAATACTCGGCTCTCTACTATACTTGGTACCAGTGGTTAATTATTTCCTAGGATCTTGCCCATAAGGTTACCCAACCAGCTACCAGCCCTAAACTCTGGTATGGGAACATCTTGACCATCGAGTCGACGAGCGATTCGCTGGTATGCTCCAGCCGCCCCAGAAGTTCCATCATAGATAAGAGGTAGCCCTCGATTGGATGCTCCAACTATTTCTGTATCCTCTGGTACGATGCCGATCAAGTTAATGGACAAAATATCCAACACATCGAATTGATTAAGCATGTCTCCTCGTTTGACTAACTCCGGATTCAGACGATTGATGATTAATTGTAGGTCTGTAATGTCCTTTGATTGTAATAATCCGATGATCCGGTCAGCATCTCGAACTGCAGATACCTCAGGTGTTGTCACCACCAATGCCGAGTTGGCTGCTGAAGATGCGTTCTCGAACCCTTGCTCGATTCCTGCAGGAGAATCGACCAACACAAAATCGTGAGTTTCACTCAGTTTGAGGCAGATCTCCTTCATTTGGTCAGGTTGAATGTCGGTCTTATTATTTCTTTGAGACGCAGCTAACAATTTTAGGTTATCAACCCTTCGATCAGTTACCAAGGCTTTGTCTAGCTCACACTCGCCATCAATTACGTTCATAGACGTGTAAACAACACGACTCTCCAATCCCATAATGATATCAAGGTTTCGCAAACCGACATCTGCATCCACCACTACCACCGATCTGCCTAACATGGCTAAGGCAGTACCAATATTGGCAACTGAAGTGCTTTTGCCGACCCCTCCCTTACCGGAAGTAGTAACAATTATCTTTCCCATTTTTTTAATTCTTCACTTTTTCTGTCCGTTTTAAACACAGATACTTGATGGTTTTGTCAGCTCTCAAAAACCGTCAAATGTCTTGACGGAAATGCTCCCGTTTTCAATACAAGCAATTTCAGGCTGCATTTTTCTCTTGCCAAAATTGTTTTTGGGTGGCCGTGTAATTAAGTGGCCAATTCTGAGTTGTGTTGGGGTGAGGTTCATAGCTACAATAACAGATTCAACATTTCCCAACGCGCCAGCATGTGCCAATCCTCGTAAACGGCCAAGTATTACAACATCTCCGCCGGCAATGACCTCAGCCCCCGGATTAACATCGCCAAACAGAACAATGTTACCTTCGAAGAATCGCTCGATTTGACCAGACCTAAGGCTGTGACGAATAATACAGGTTGCTTCACGGCCATGCAAGTCATGTTTTTGCATGTCAACACCTGAAGGCTTCGAGCTTAATGCAACTTGATCTTGAACAGGACGTTCGGTTGTTTCTTTCTCGATGGCTTGTTTTTTTTCTGGGTGTTCAGGACTGGATAATTCTTTCGCTTGTTCAGTTTGGGGTGGTATTGGGTCAGGAATGATTTCTAAACCGTAAGCCTCATAGATTAATTTACTAATCCGCTCCAGATCCGAGTCAGACAAATGCTGATTGCTCGTATCAACAACAATTGACGTGCCAGCCAAAGAATCACCCAAATTACTCATCCGTCTCCTAATAGAAGATTCGATCTCCTCTATAGAGGCCGAGCCATCAACCATCAGACGGAGTCCGTCGCGAAACCCCTTTAGTTGAACAGCTTGGTCCTCGAAAATCTCTCGAGCTGAATCGTTCACAAAAAACTGCCTTTGTTCTACTCTAATAGGATGCAAGAAACATTAGGTAAACGGGGTGGGATTAAACTCGGCGAACGCTTCCTCCGCGAATTCGGCTAGCACTCTAGGCTGAAGAATCAAAAGCGCCTTCAGTTCGCCTGTCAAGCACGCATAATGTATACAGCATGCACGTAACTGTCTAGCACGATTGCCAGATCGTAAACCTAACCCACCTTCGTGAACGGCCATTATATTCAAGTTGCCCAAATTAAGCAAGCACTTTTTCTGGCTGAATATGGCCTCAGCACATTTCAGGCACAGTGTTTTTTACCAACTTTGACATTGACTGGGCCATATGCTAGAGTTGAGTAGCCGAATCCCAGCAATAGAATATCGATGTAAAACGAAGAGTGGTAACCAATCGGATAGTGAACAACAGGGCTTTAATCGAAAAAATAACTCAAAACGTAATAAAGCGTCTGCGGTCAACCGCACAGGAAAGCACGAAAGATTGTGGCGGTTGCGCGTTTCGGCAATGCAGTCAAGGTGAAAGAGAGTGTGACGAAGCAGGGGCACAGCAAAAGATTCCAGTGGGTGTCTCTGCACGACATGCACATGTAACGCAATCAGACCTGGAAGTACTCTATGGCTCAGGGCATCAGCTAACAGTCAAAGCGGCCTTGTACCAGCCAGAAGCCTTTGCTGCCGTTGAAACTGTTACAGTCGTGGGGCCTAGGCTGAAGGCGTTAGAAGGTATCCGGATTCTGGGTCCAGTCAGAAGTTACTCTCAGGTTGAAATAGCCAAAACGGATGCTGTCCGATTAGGTCTTGATCCTCCAATCCGAGATTCAGGAGATCTAATGGGTGCTTCGCCTGTTACCTTGATTGGTCCAGCTGGATCGGTATACTTGCCAGAGGGTGCCATTTGTGCTGCACGACACATCCACATGAAGCCAGAACAAGCTGAAGCTTTTGGGGTGACGGAAGACGACAGACTTAAAGTCAGAGTTTCTGGCGAGAGAGCCCTAATACTAGAAAATGTTCGCCCTAAAATAGACCCCAGTTACGTCTTGCAGATGCACCTTGACACTGATGACTCCAACGCCGCTGGGTTGAAAGGTGGGGAAGGCCTAGAAATCCTGTGGGATGAGTGAAAAGAACCAGTTGCGCAACCGAGTTGAGCTAATCGTTCGAAGGCGGCTAGCTCAAATGAAAGACGATAAAGTAAAGTCGATTCTAGTTGTTCTAGATAGAGGAATAACCTCTATTGATGACTTCTTAAGTCAAATTGCTAATTTTCAACAGGAAGGCTGTAAGGTTGTGATAGTTGCGTCCTCGTTAGCTGCTGAAAGCTACGATTTAGATTCGCTTAAATCATCCGATTTGAATGTTTGGACCGAATTTTCCATAAAAGGGGAAGTAATCCAACAGCTTCTCAAGAATGCCGATGTGATCTTGGTGCCAGTCTTGTCTTTGGCTATCATGGCTAAGTTAGTATTGGGCATTTCTGATACACCGATTAGCTGCTTGCTCGAACAAGCGTTATTCGAGGGAAAAACTGTTTTAGCTGCAGACGAGGATTACCCCGCAGGGCAGAGTACATACGCCTACTATCTGGGCCAAAAAGCCGCTGAGTATCGCCGAGCTTTGCAGGAAATTGGGGTGGATCTTGTTCCTATTAACCAGATTTCTAGCATGATTGCTGAACAAAAGGTGAGCGTGTTTTTCCACCGGCTCGCTGGCCAAAAAACTGAGCTATTAAGCCGGAATTGGATCCACAAACTGCCTAAAAATATCGAGGTTGTCATCTGCCCTCACTCAACCATAATTACCCCATTAGCTCGGGAAGAAGCAAAAAAGCGAAATATCAACATTCGATTAACGGAGGCCGAACCATGCGAAGAAACTTGATCTGTTTACTGTTCTCACTGGCTATTGTTTCAATAACGGCGGCTGATTACCAATATGACTATTTTTCTGACCGTGTCAGCCGTGAATTTCGAAATGGTTATGATGTGGAAGATTGGATAGAACGAGGTAATGCAACTGTTACAGCAAGCCCTAGTTTTGAAGATGGTGTTCGCCTGACAGCCTGGGCAGGTGAATATGCTGAAGGAGAGAATTACGAGTTTGCTATCGCCAGTGCCATCTATCATTTTGAAATCCCACACAATTGCCAGTATATCGAAATTCGGCTCCGTTACCGTGGCGAATCAACTGCCGCCAGCCTAAGCGATTATGATGACATAGCTGGCCGAGTCTGGGTTCGAAACATTAAAGAACCTGACCAGCGATATCACAAAGATGATAATGAAGAAACGAGATATGGAGACACTTTTATTTTGCGGGCGAAACGACGTGCAGAAACGGTCAAAATTCCAGCGGCGAACCACGTTGAGCGTGGGTTAATGGAGTTACATGTTGTCGTAGATGGTAGTGGGCAAATTGATGTTGAGTCAATTACAGTATCCGCTTACCGCCATCAGCCGGAGATCCGCATTGTTGAACGTCACATTGATGATTACCGTTGGCAGCCTTGGCACAGGTATAGTTATCTCTATTTTTACAATGGACCAGTTCACTATACGTATCCTGATCACTATTTAGCGTGGCATTATCCAGTACGACACCATTTCTACGTGTCAATGAGACGTTCCTACAATCGGGCAACGCGCTGGTATTACAAGAATCGCCGACCGCCTTACCGGCGTTACGGCGGCCGCCCGGCAAATAGCCTTCATATTCATCTTCATGATACATACAGTCCCAAACGAAGTCGTCTAAGTTCTTGGTCTGACGATTACGAAACCACGCGTCAGGCATATCGACAGCCGAGGGGTGCCGCATCGGTCTTGACTCGAAACACTTTGGAGAACGGTGTTCAAACAGTAATGGAGCGGCACAGAACACAACCGTCTTTGTCACAAAGGCAAATCAAAGATCGTTTGGTTAAAATGAAACGGAGGCAGTTGGCGGCGCGCCACAAAAACGAAAAAGGTTTTGATCAAATGCGTAGTGTAACTTCCCCGCGAACCGATTACTCCGGACAGCAAGATTACGGCTCTTTAAACCTACGGCAGTTTAATTATGGCAGTTCAGGCAGTGGCCAGCGGCAAAGGTCAACATCAGTAAGTCGCTCCAGTCGTGTACTGGAAAAACACCGTTCGATGAGCTCTCATCAGCGGTCAGCACGACAGCAGATGACTCGTCGATCATCGTCGTCGGTACAATCTTCTGGAGCAAGCAACTCTAACAGCGATAATGACAAGGAAAAAAGAAATCGTAGTACAAATACGCAAAGAACTCGAAGAAGATAAGTCTTAACTTCAACTAACCCTTTAAGCGTGAAACAAGATAATTTACTCAGCCGCCATTTTTTTATGCACTCTCTGCCTGTACTAGTAGCCTTGACTGTGGTTATGTTCCCTCAACTTTCGAACGCCGTCGAAGCAAAAGCACCTCCAACTTTGGAGCTTGTTTCACCAATTGGGGCTGTTGTTCGCTCAGCGGTGCTTCCCGGCTGGGGGCAAATGCATGCCAGTAGTTATTTTTCAGGTGGTTTCTCTTTAGTTTCAACGATGGGTTTTCTGGCAGCTGGGTTGGTCGCCCATCGTTCCTACCAACAGATTTACAGGGATGAGTATATGCCAGTTGCTACCTCTAACCCCAAGTCAACTCAAGCTGTGTCGATTTATGGCAAGGTGAATCAGGTTTACAAAGTCAGGCAATTCTTGTTGCTAGCGGCTGCGGGGGTTTGGGCTTATAGCTTAGTCGACTCTTATGTGGGGTCTAACATCCACAATGCTAAGAGTAAATCTTACCAACTTAATCGGGACGCGGCTATTATCGAAAAAATGAGCTTTGAGCTCAAACCAAACCGAATTTCACTTGAATTCAAATTTTAGCACGCCATTTGGTAGTTAGTGCTAGGAGGTCGGAAAGTTTTACATGCAGTGCTTGTTTAAAATAATTTTTAATTCAATGTTTTTGCTTCTTTTGCTAATTGGCTGTGGTGATGCACCTCCGATTGGTGAGCCCCAACCGGAAGAAATGGCGGCAATATCAGCGGTTTTAAAACGCTGGCGAGTTGGCTATGAAACCGAGGATGTTGAGATGTATATGAGTGCGTTTTGGGCGGAAGGGTTCCGCTGGGTTTCGGACATGGGCACTGACCAAGATAAAACTGATGATTACGAATTTACCGACATTCGCCAAGAGAGAGAGTCTGCCATCCGAGTTTTTTCAAGCTACCAAGATTTGGAAATTGAAATCTCGGAGCCCCCAGAGATTACACTAGACGAAGATCGAACCCGAGCTGAAGTCCGAAATCATTATAGAATACAGGGTTTTGTTGCCGATGGTGAGTCGCTACAAGGGGGGTATACTGGTTGGTACGCTGAGGGAGACAACATTTTCACATTCGAGTATAGACAAAATCAGGAAACGCAGAAAAAAGAATGGCGAATCACTGAGTGGATTGACGAAGCTTTTACTAAGGAAGAAATCGAGAGAGCCAACAATCTATAAGTTCTACTTCATCTGATAAGCCTAATCAAATGATGTCAACTAGCGCCCAATTACGAAATTACCTTGGTGTCATTAAAAAACATGATTTTGTGATTTGTCTCTGCTTAATCGTGACGGTTGGTTGCAGCCTAATAGTTGGCCTCCGTTTACCCAAGGATTACGTAGCCTCAACCTTGATCTTGCTAATACAACCGGCTTCAGCTAGTAGTGCATCCTCAGCAAGTGTGTTTCAAAGTGTTTTGTCTGGAGGGCTTAATCGAGGTGAAATTGACACAATTAAACAACGCTTTTCAGCTGATTCGACTATTAAGTTCGCTCTTCAAGAATTAGAAGAAACCGGTGCCATGGAACTTGAGCGCGTTCCAGCATTAGGGCAGTTAAAAAAAAACCTGTCGGCTAAAAGCCTGCCAGACACAGATTTTATAGAGGTTTCTCTTCGGGTTAGAGAAGACAAAGGTGGAGCCCGACTTGCAGCAGCTTTAACCAATCAGCTAGTCTGGAACTTGCAGGATATGCGTGAGAATGAAGACTTTTCGCGTACCGAACACCGTAGGGCATTCTTGCATAAAAAACTAGCTGATTTGTCCGCTGAAATTCGCGAGCAGGAAGAAAAAGCCTTTGATTTCGCCCTTGATAGGGGAAGCCCTGTTGTTTGGCAAGCTAAAGTGGCAAACGCTTTGGCAGAGCAAGCTGAGTTAGTAAAAGCTGAGGCGGAATTCAATCGTATTACATATGCAGCAAAGAACGAGTTGATTAGGCTTAGGAACGAGTTGAAGAATCATTCGGAATTCGCGAAAACGTCTGAAACAGCTAACCTAGATCCGATATGGTCCCAGTACAATGAGCGTGTAACTGCGCTCAAAATTGACTTGTCAGGTTTGGAAGCCAAGCTTGGGCAGAATTCCAAAGAAGTTTTGGCACATCGAGCCCAAATCGAGCGACTAGACAGAGAGCTAGCTCTGTTTGATACTGGTAAACCTCTACAAGTAGCAAATGAAACATGGAGCATATCTCCGGTTCATGCTAGTTTACAAGAAAAGTTGTTATCTCAGCAGTCAATTTTAGCTACAGCTGAAAGCAGTTTGGCCGTGATTGCTAGACAGCGTTCGGCTGTTGAAAAACGTGTTGCGAAAATTTTTGAAAAAATTCCAGAAAGTGAATTGACTTATCTGCAGTTGAATCGGAAAATATCGGCTGTTTCTGATTTAAGCAAAGAAGTCTACAGGCAAAGTTTAGAAGCTGAAGTTTTGATGGCAGAATCTGAGTTCTGGCGGCAGAATAAAACAAAAAGAAATATCAAGGGTGGGATAGAAATTGTCGATTCAGCTGTGCCCCGTAAGGTAGTAGTTGCACCACGCTTGAAACTAATAGTGGCAATCGCAGGAATCATCGGCCTTTCTTTAGGTTTATCTGTAGCACTAATGAGTGAATATTTGTTTTCGTCTGATGACTTCATCGAAGGTGAAGAAGTACGGTTTTGATGTTTGTAGAAAAATCTTGACAGAAAATATAAATAGTGTTATCTTAGGCGCTGGCTTGGATTTGGGGGGGTAGTCTATCCCCTGTTTCCTTTCGGCATCATTCATATATTTATTCATTCGCCATTCATGTTTATTAGGCGTTTTATGATACCGTCCACATGAAGACTAGCAAGTCTTTTTCGGCGTGTATTCTTTATCAAGTGAACCAAATAAAGTTTCGTTTAAGCGATTTAAGTTGGATGTTGTAACGTTGACTTTCGAGTTGGCGTTGACGGCTTATTCTTTGTCTCTTAAAAATAGTAAAATCGTTATGTCCCTCAAGGAGGCGAACAAAACTAATGAGTGTATCTAAGCATTCTTTTTTTAATGGCTTGTTTGCTGTGGTGGGAACAATCGGGCTGATCTTTCTGTACGGTTGTAGTGGTGCTCTAGCACCACAGAGCCTCGGCCCACAAGAACCACTGCTTCAGACGATTGAAGGCCAAGCCAAATTTTCGGCCCGATTCCAATTGGAAGAAGAGCCACAATTCTTCTATGACTTGTTCGGTAAAGAACTCTTGGAAGGTAATGAAGTTTATAACTACCGTGAAATGAAGGAGTTTGACCAAAATGGTGAGTTGGTTGTCGGTTGGACCGGCCAACTAGACAGTGAGCGCTTTAGTGCTCAGTTGGACCGTACAGTCCTAACAGAAGACAGCTTTAAGGGCAGACACGTTGAATTCGCAATCGGCGATGATATGAGGATAAAACCCTCAACGTTATTCCCTAACCGTTACATCATTTACAAGACTGAATTTGATGGTTTTCGATGGGATTTGTCCTTCTCTCAGGAACGTCATCTTTTTACCCTTCTCAATTCCCGTATTTCGAACCCAGTTAAGCTTTCGGATGCAGCAGCTAACTTAGCTCCGACACTTGGGCGACGAAACGGATTGAATGAGGATGCCGGCATGCGCCACATCGAAAATGCACGCTTGGTCGGTTTCCGTGCACAGGGATTATTGGGTGATGTTTTCCGAGTAGGTGTGACTTATATCAACCTTCATAAAGAACACCCTGAGCGTGTTGAAAACCCAATGATGGGTACTGTGGCAAACACTCCGCCGGAGCAGATTGCAATAGTTTTCCGAGATGATTCACCTGAGGATAACCACGCAGCAGTCTTTAGTGTTTTTGATCCGGCTAAGCATGCTGATTACATGAAAGGTGGAGTTGGAGCAGCTGTTAAATCTATAAAAGTTACGGTTACTACCCAAGAAATGGAAGAGCCAGAGCCACTCACGCCGGAAGAAATTAAGGAAGGCAAACGTCCTGGAAAGCCAACCCCTAAACCCGCTGAAACGCTGCCCGCTATCGAAGTTGACATGAGCGAAGTTGTTGCCGTACCTGGCAGTAAATTGATCGAAGCCGGCGACTATAAGCTCGTTGAAGGCTTTGACATGATGGCTTATGTCTTCGATTTCGCTAAAAACGATATAGACATTCATACAGTCAAAAATGTTGAATTCGAAATGGATGTGGCCGGTGACTATAATATCGTGGTTCAAGGATTCAGTAAGGCCAACATGAATGCGGATGATCCGTTATTGGCTGAATGGATCAAGACTGCTGACGGACACATTGACATGCCTTATCGGGATGTTATTCAAGCACCCGGAAACTATGGGCAGACTAGCGATTTTCAGGACGATCGGGAAAATCAGCAGCAAAACCCTGATATGTGGAAAGATACACAGAAGAAAATTCGCTATCAGTTTGGTGCTGCACGCGCAGCTACGTTGTATGGTATTGACCTCGAAGGGACCGTCAAGAACGTCTTTATCCGAGCTCATTATTCAGTCAACGGTAAGTTTAAACAATACCCAACTGTTTCCAAAAATAATATTGGGTTTAGCCGTTTAGCCGTCGGGGCCGAAGAAGAATCTGATCCAGGTTATGGCGCAAATGTTAGCAAGGACCCCAAAACAGGTCATGTCGTTGATGCTAATGGCATCAGAACATATGCTGACACTGACGGTGAATCATTTGAGGCCAAACTTGGCGGTTCTCCAAATGATGATGGGGAAATGCAAAGAGAGAAGGCTTGGTTCGTCAATTTGAGACAGCGTTTTGAAGTTGCTCAGCGACCGCTGTACTTGGAGCAGGCCGTTTATCATGTTGACCCAGGCTATACTACCACTTACAGAAACTTTGGTGCTAATACCGATCGAGATCAACCCTATTCGTTACCAAGAACTCCGGAATCAGGGTCAGAATTTGATCCTTATGACGAAGTCAACTACATGCTGATCGAAGATGACGATGATGATGACGATTGGCCAGATGACATCGACTTTGATGGTGTCCTACCTCAAGCCGATGACCGGGACCAAAATGGTATCTTGGACTATCAAGAAGACTTCTTGGTTTTCGAAGCTGATCCTCCAGTTTTTGATGATTTGATTGACCTTAACAATAATGGGATCATTGATTCTTTGGAAGATGATTATGAACCAGAGTACGAGTACGGTATTAACCGAAGAGGTTACCACTTAACCGCCAGTTACGATGTTCTCGACAACCTGACCGTCAAAGCTGGCTGGTTAAATGAGCGTGAAGTTTCAAGTGCACGCCGTAACAATAATAGGTATCTGCATGTTAACTATCAGCGAGACATTCCATCGTTTGGTACGATCTTGTTCCAAAATCGGTTTGTCCGTGTACGAGATGACATCCCAGACTACTCAATTACGCTGTTTATTGGCGGGCAAGAAGCTGAAAGTGTCCAGGATGAGCTTGACTATTACAATGCTCGTGTTAACACATCAACACTTCAGTTCCTCTTCACACAAATTCCAGGTTTGACGCTAGAAACTAAGTTTTTAGTCCGGATCCAGAAACAATTCTCACCGGATGATAACGAGGCCATTGCTTTGGATATGGAAGATACTGAGCGTAATGAGCGTGTTGATTTCATGGTTCCAATCGAGCAGGTTCGTGCTGATGGAGACAAGCGCGCTTCTACCATTTATCCTGATATGGGGCAAACTCCAGTCAAGTTGGAAGGTGGAAAGCTCGCTGCTAATGCTGATCCTGACGGCACAGGCTTAGACCACAACAAGGAAAATTGGAAAACACGTCGCTATGCCAGTAAAACGGCCAGAACTCAGGTTTCTATTCTGAAAGCGAAGTATGAAATACCCCTGGGTGAATTACCATACTTTGATAAAGTTGGTGAAGATTTAACTCTGACTCCGATGGTTAAGTTCATTTGGGATAAAGCTTTCGACCGAAAGGCTGACGAAATTCCAAAAACTTTAAATGCTAAGATTTATGTTCCAACGGATCCTGAACCAGTGGAGTATCTCCGCTATAACAGGAAAAGCCGTGAAGATATAAAAGGTTTTAGAGTTGATTACCAGTTCACGCAGCGTATGAACGTCATTGCTGGTTATCAGAACAGAAAGTTCACTAATAGAGATGATAGCTTCAAGAAGTTCTTGGAGAAATTTCCAGACGATGAACCAGTTCCGTTGCTTTACCGTAAGCATCTAAGAACCAGAATACTTGAGCTTCAAGCGATTAACCGTGGCGAATGGCTTGGTTTCAATATCGTGGTTCTAGCTGGATTCAGACGAACGACTATTATGTGGACACCAGATGACCCAGTAGCGAAAGATGGTTACTTTGATGCTAATAACGAACCTACAAGTGTTAAGAGCCGAAGTAACACAACCTTCGTCAGAGCAATGATGGGATTCTAGGATCTCAGGCAAACAAAAAAGCCCTCTGGTTTCAGAGGGCTTTTTTGTTTGCCTGACCAACTTCCCCAAAAGATTGGGAGGTCGACCGATATTTGTTGCACTGGATGACCCATGTTTTTTAGTGGGTAGGGGATTGACCGAAACTTTGTATTCCCTCAGGGGTTATTACCTTTGTGGGAGATTTTTTAGATTCTAACCATTTACCGAGACTACATTATTTATTTTTATCTAGGAGAGAATGAATGAAACGTTTGAGTTTGACACTAGCCCTGGTGCTTCTGGTTTTTGCCAGCTTGAGCTTTGCTCAAGATTCTACTACTGGAATCGTCCGTGGCCAAGTATTAGATACAACTAGTCAAAGAAACCCTGTTGCTGGAGTAGAAGTTATTATTGTTGGAACTAGTGGAAATGAAGAGAGAGCTACAACAGACGAAGCTGGTTCCTATCGAATGGAAAATGTTCAGCCTGGTCGTTATTTGTTTACTATTAGTAAGGCTACTTATGGAAGTAGACAAGGATTCAAGGCCGTTACTGTTATTGCGGGTGGTGATCACTTCCAAGATTTGAAAATTACCAAAAAAGACACGGTGGTAACTTTCTTCCAGAAATTTGGCTTTGTTTTCTGGCCACTTCTTATCTGCTCCGTTTTAGCTATTACCTTCATCATCGAGCGTCTGATTAGCTTTTTAGGATCTAATAGCTCAACTATTCCATTTGATCAACTACTAGCTAGTGTGACGGACTCTGTTCGAAATGGAAATACGATGGAAGCAGTTTCGACTTGTGAAGAAGCTGGCGGTCCAGTTGCCAACGTACTGAAGGCTGGCTTGTTACAATATAGTCAAGCTCAAGTTGAAGATCGAAATGTTTCTAAGGAAGAAATTATGGAAAGTTTCTCGGAAGCAAGTTTGACTGAAATTCCAGAATTAGAATCTAACCTAGTAGTTTTGAGTACAATTGCTGCGATTTCACCACTTTTCGGTCTTCTGGGTACTGTAACAGGTATGATCAGTGCGTTTACAACTATTGCCTTAGAAGGAACTGGAGATCCACAAGAATTGGCTGGTGGTATTTCTCAGGCACTCTTAACAACAGCAGGTGGTTTGACAATTGCCATCCCATGTTTGATTGGCTTCAACGCATTTGATTCCCAAGTAAATGGAAAAATTAATCAGATTGAAATCGCCTCAGCTGAAGTTGTAAATGCTTTAGTTTCGAGCCAAGGCAAGTAGGATAAATCGTATTATAGCGAGCTGAAGGGGGGCAACTGTCAACTCTTCAGTTCTGCTAAATAGAGGTAAAGATATGCCAGCAATAAAAGAAGGGAGAAAGTCAAAATCAGTTGAAATGGATATGGCTCCAATGATCGACTGTGTGTTCTTGCTCTTGATTTTCTTTATGGTTGCCACAACCTTTGCACCAATGCCGGGACTTCGGGTCCAGTTGCCACCTCCAGGAAAGCCAAATCCAAACAAACCGAAAGGATTAATCATCAGGGTTGCAAACCCGGATGCAGGCCAATACCAAGGTACGATGATGCTTAATGAAGACGTTGTTCAGTTTGATGATCTATTTAATATGCTTGTTAATAAGCCTGATGAAATGAAAAGTATGTTAATTATTCAGTCTGAGCGAGACGTAATGCATGAGCAAGTTGTCCGAGTAATGGATGTTGCTAAACAGTCAGGTATTGTAAAAATTGGTTTCGCTGTGGTTGCCAGAGAATAAGCCAAAAGGAGAATTACTAATAATATGGCTATTAAAAGACGTATAAAAGACAGAGATACGGAGCTACAAATGGCTCCAATGATCGACTGTGTGTTTCTGCTTCTGATTTTCTTTATGGTGACAGCAGTCATGAAAGTAGAACCAAACTTTACTATTACCTTGCCACGATCAGATACACAACATGAATTTCCCCGAAAAAAATATAACGTATTTGTCGGGCAAAATGATGAGATTGCTGTTGATGATCAAGTATTTGACCTAGAAAGTATGGAACGTTTCCTTGCTTCACACAAGGATCATATTAGTACTCTGATTATCAAAGGCGACAAGCGGGCCAAACATGGTACTATTATCGATGTGATGGAACGTGCTAAGTTGCAGCTTGATAATGAAGATGGCCAAGAAATTGCCTTAGCAGTTAGGGAAGAAAAGTAACATTTCTAGCGTTCCCTAATTGGATGGAAAGGCAGCAAACATTAGTTTGCTGCCTTTTTTGTTTTATACGTATTTTTTTAGAATTCTCAATCCTATTAGCAAATTACGAGGGTACGATGCTTCTGAAACAGAGCTTGATCATTCCATTATTATTTTGTTTTTTATCTTCTTTGTCATTTGCTCAAAATCAAAGTCTGTTGCCTTATTATAATCAGTTGCAACAACTATCTAAGCAAACAGATCAAACAGAAGAAACAGATCAAACAGAAGAAACAGATCAAACAGAAGAAACAGATCAAACAGAAACAACAGATCAAACAGAA
>PBVO01000117.1:801-6531 GCA_002729015.1 Candidatus Poribacteria bacterium | reverse complement strand
GACTTTGCCTTTAGTCAATATAGCCCTTAATCCAATCAACTTCTAGTTCAAAAGGTTGTTCATTTTTATCGGCGATAATAAAACCTACTGTTTTAATTCGATCGCCCATGATCTTTGGAGCAGATCTCGGACGCCAACCCCTGATTGACATTTGCATTTGATTGAAAGGGACTTTCACTATTTCCCATTTTTTGTTTGTCTTAAATTTAGTTTGCCATGTTCCTCTCCGTTGTTGATTACTAACTAATAATGAGTAATATCGACCATCACCGCGTATTTTAAGCATTAATCCATCGTAGCCAGCCAGAGAAAAATCAGGTATTTGGCTCCGAGTAGAACTAAAGCCTCCATTGTTCTTTAGAGATAAACGTCCTCTAAACTTCATTGTTTTCTCAGTGGTTTTTGAGACCCGAGCTTTTGATACTCCACCCATGACGTTATCGTTGAGCAAATACCAATCAGAATTATCTTTACCAGAAAAGTCAAATATAGTTTTTTCTGCTTCAAGCATAGAGTTATTTGTAGTTGAAGCATAGATTTCATCAAGCATATATCTTAATACCCAAGCACCATCTTTTGGATCTATTGATTCTGATTCTCTGATTGCGTTTTTAATCAAATTGTTATCTGTAATACCATCGGTCAATGTACCTATTGCTTTCAAAGTGATTCTATAAATAGATTCGCAAGCCATATAGGAGCCCGAATTGTAAAGTGGGACTCCCAGGCTTATAGCTTGTTGAATTAACGACCTTACTTCATCTATTTTTGTATTGGTGTTATCACCTTCCCTTTCTTTTGAATTAGATTCGAGGGGCAGTAATATCGTATCAATTACGTGAACTACCCCATTTTGAGCTAAAATATCTGTTTGTATAACATTTGAGTTTTGATTTATAAAAAGACCTTCGCTATTCACGCTGACTTCGACATTTTTCTTGTTCAAGGTTTTAAATTCATTAATTCCAAGTTGATTGAGTCGAACAAAATCATCAGCTACCGCGAGGCCATTTATGACATGGTATAGAAGTATTTCCTCTAATTTACTAGTATCAGATAAAAGGTTTTCTAAAGCTCTTTTAGGTAATTTTGAAAATGCTTGGTCAGTAGGAGCGAATATAGTAAATGGTCCTTCTGATTTCAAAACACTTAACAGATCAGCCGTTTTTAAGGATTGAGTTAGAATATTGAGTTGACCATCCCTCTGTAAAATGACAGATAGGTCAGCTTCTTGACCTATAGTTGGTGTCATCAAAAAAGATGTTAACAAAATTGTCAAAAAGAAAAATACTATTTTAGTAAACAAAGGTGTAGTTTTCATTATTAGGTTTAGCCTCAAGAATAATATTATGAATATTAGTGTATTGCTCGTGCCAGTTCAAAAAAAGTGTAGCGAAAAACTCAGGCTATGTCTCTAGTTTTATCCTATAATGTTTATATATTCAATCATATGAGTGTTGGTACGGCTCAATGAGTTTATCTAACTACATTATTCCTATGGTTACAAATACTTGAATTGTGAACTCGTATGATTCTGTGATTACGTTTTTATAATTAAGGGTGAACTTTATTTATTTAATTTTACCATTTGGGTACAATTTAGTTATGGTGAATACCACCGGCCACACTATTATAAAATAACCTACTAGATAAATTGGTATTACAAGGGGTGCAATAATCATTGGTGATCCATCTTTGCTTAAGATCTCCGCCGCGATCTTTTCTGTTGGTGCAAACTTGGCTGCAAAGTACCAATAACACCACACAGAGAAAACCCCGAAAAAGTATCCTGAAACGAAAGTCACAAAAAATCTGTTTTTTTTGTGATAAGGAGCTTAATAATATATCGACAGCCAAGTTATTCCCATCAAACAAACTGGCCTTACTTGTATTAGATTGCAAATTATGGAGTAATATGGCTCACGCATAAATACAGGTATGAGTCTAGTTTTTCACAGACTAAATTATATTATTCAGTGTGTATAAATTAAGAAAATATTTATTCGCTTCTGAATTTTTTACTGTTTGAATTATCAACAAATGTGAGTTTACAGTGTACTAATCCGATTGTCGCTCTTTCTTTAGTGGAAAACTTAAGAAAGTTTCATTTAAGACTGACAACTACTGCTTGATTCTTGATCTTTCTAGGTCAAAGTTATCTATCTCCGTATAGTTAAAAATTAACTCTAACAAAATCTTGTTTCTACATATATTCTAATTTTTTTAAAATGGTAATTTGCAAACTCAATTTTTTATAACCTATACCAAGAAATACAATACATTGTGTGAGCCTAATTCTCTTGTAATTAGTTCGTTGCAACTTTTGAGTCCGAAATAAAAGTCAGTATTCTTTTGCTTATTTGGAAATAACCAATCCAAACCATGATTGTTGATTAAATCAACACTGGATTAAGTTTCGAGACAATTCCAATTATTTGTAAAAGTAATTTCTCACAACTTCGATTATAAATTTATTGAATATACGCGTGAATTGTCCAAGTTTTTGATCTTTCTGTCGATACATGTAAAGTAGTGGCGAAGGTAAGTTTTGAGAATTGTGCTAATTGTACGATCCTAAAGTGCGAAAGGGTCATGCAGTATTATTACTATTATTACTTGGTCACCTAATATCAATCTGATCAGAGTTAATTTTCACTGTTTATTATTCTGGTCTTTAGCCCTTTTTGTGATCAAAAGTCATATACTGAAGAGGGAAATATGATACTCAAAATTGCCGGCGGTCTAATTCAAAGATGCAAAATTGGTCAAAAGATAGATAATGATACACAGCTCTCAGACCTTAAGATAGCAATCGAGATTTTGAACTCGCGTATAGATAGGTTAGAAAAGGAAAAAAANCATAATGACAAANAGATTAGCTCAGAATTATCGGCATTCTATGACGTTAGATTTCAGTTAATACATGAGTATCAATCNATTAATCGCCTTTCCTTGNTATTTCGAACCGATGGTTGAATATTTATTGGNTATGGTTCTGAACTGATAGAATTATGTTAATTGACTAACCGAAGTTAATCAGTAAANTTTTGAAAGTCNTATCCGAAAACTAAANNTCATACCNTCCTGTTTACTTGAAAACATTAAATTTAAACAATACATTTTTANTACTCAAATCTTTTTTCAGTAAACCTTTTATATAGGAACATCTTATGCACTTTTTCAAAAGNTTACCTTTTTTAGCTTTTGGCTTATTCGTTATTATGTCCTGTTTGGGTGTGGTTGAATCTTTAGTTCCATTAGAATTTCGTGAAATTACCCTTTTTAGTTTTATTGGTCTAGTTGGTTTACTAAGTTTGGTTAGCCATTTTTCTGACTCTAGACACTCACCTCCAAATAACTAGATCAAACTGAATTTTGCCNATCGATCCTATTTTAGCTGAAACGACAAAAATCAGATCATGCTTTTGGGATGAAGGCCATAAAGCGAAATAGAGGAGTCGACATAATTTACAGAAAGGGGTAGAAATACTATTGTCGCCGAGTTTTACTCATTTTTTGGNTGGAAGAATACCTCTGTTACCANATTTTGTTCATATTTAGATTGTACAATAGATTTAATAAAATCGCTTTAGAACCACAAGTTCCCTAATTTTTACATGCCCGATTTGNTTGAACTTATCGAAGTAAATCCACATCCCCCTCAAATTTCTTATTTCTTTTTCACCTTCCTACTAAGCTATTTTTCTGAAGATGTATGTCTATCATTCATCACCGATCCTTTTGTTTTTATTCCGTTATTTATACTCTCAAATTGATTGATCTACTTAGCCCAAAATAGAATCATAACCGGGATCGTGCTAAGATAAGGCAACTTTTGTTTTTCAGATTTCATAATGACCCAATCCGGGTAATCCAGTAAACCAAACTTTCAGTTTAACTCGGTAGCATAAGTTGGCTAAATGTTTGTAAAAAACGATTGACAATCACTGCCAAAAACTCATTTTTATCATCTATCCCGTGTGCAATAAATGTTCTGTGTAATTCTTACATGTAAAGGAGATTAGAAGATGAACGACATGATGCGCGACACATTCGCACAACAAGGCTATATAATCGTACCCAACGTGCTTGATCAAGATCAGCTCGACGAACTCAATGAAGTATATGATCAGAAAATCGAAAAGCAAGAAGAAATACGATCTAAGAGTAGTACAGATAAAAAAATTCGATTCTCCATCCNGGGACGTAGCACTTACCAGACAACAGACCGGCACGGAAACACCTACGCAGGAAGAAGATTCTGGAGTAAAGCTTACAGGGACCTAATCGACAATGAGNTCATGCTACCTATCTTGGAAGAGATTCTTGGGGACCCATCGTGGGGCCATGCCCCGGCGCACATGCCAGCAGATCTTCGACCATTGTTCCGGCTAGATCATGACAATATACATTACAAGCCTAGCCGAAAAATGACAGAAGGTGAAGACAAAGGTGGAACATTACATGGAGGTTCTAGTAATTTTCATATTACTTGTGTTTATGAACTTAAGACAGTCGGACCAAATGATGGTGGCTTTGGTTGTGTTCTGGGTACACATAAGCCAGCTAATGAGAAAAAGATGCGGAACATTGAAGGCGACTGGAGGCGAAACTGGTGCAATACTCAATGGACGTTGCAACTTCCAAACTGGGATGAAGATGTGCCAGTACACCGAGTCNCNGCCAAGGCTGGAGACTGTATTTTGTTTACCGAAAAGCTTACACACGGCACAATCCCATGGTCAGGTATAGGTGAGCGTCGTACACTCTTCTATAAATATGTTCCTTTTGGCATGCACCATGGTGATGTTGCATATGANACCAACGACCCTGAACTCACTGAGCGTCAGAAACGCATTTTGGAATTTTCTCCATGTTGGTTTAACGAGCCTAGAGAAGACAAAGACTATTCTGCTAACCCATCCTTGACAAANCTCCACCCACTGGCGCAGGTGAATAGTGACTCTTCTGTATTACTAAAGGGCATGTCTCCGCCGCACATCCGACTAACTGACAAGACCAAAGAGAAACTGGGACACTGAATAAGATTTGTTCAACTGGATAGCTGTATCTATGTATCGAGTCTGTTTATCTGGTTGTGGGCCAGAATTAGGTACAGACTTTAAGGTGAATTTGGCACATAAAGAGACAATTAATGCGATTGGCTTTTGGAAGTTATATGCCTAATTGCTATGTTTGGGGGCGTAGGTGATGCAGGCATGTACATGGTGGTTTTAACTATCGGAATGGAATGACTACTGCGTTGTTTATATCTTTGTATCGCTTGATATAAGCTTTTTCCCTTGCTCCACCATTTATAAGTTGGATAAAGATTNTTAATTAAAACTCGGGTAATATCTGCGAATGAATCTGATCAGGTATTCAAAGTCATAATATTCCTTGATTAATATTAGAAAAAACATCAAAGAATGAGGTTTCGCTAAATTAGGCAGGGTCATCTCCAAGAGTGTTTCCTAGTTTTCTGCATATCTGAAATACGAGTTGTTAAATGCTGACTTAGAAGGTGCATTTGCACTTTCAACTCATCCTTGATTAGTCTCATTGTAGCTACTTAGCACTTAACCCAGATTACTCAAAAAACAAGGGGTTCACTTGCTATTATATTTAGGCTAGTTGTTCTTTANACAGCCTATTTATAAGTTTGTTAGACCATTCTAGAATTGAACCCCATAGATATTGGTATAATCANACTAAGCAGGTTGTAGGTAT
>PBVO01000117.1:0-796 GCA_002729015.1 Candidatus Poribacteria bacterium | reverse complement strand
ATTTNATCTACGCCTAAGAAATNGTTGGTTAAAGAGTATTCAGCCTGATCTTCTTAGGCAGTTTTTTAATCCCTTAACTATTTCTTAACCATAAATCAATTAAAAGATACACATTTATAAGCCTAAACTCACATTAAAAAAGGTATAAATTCGTCGTTGCATGTGTCTCCTTTATGTGCAACGATCAACAGACCACTGGGTAGTTGTAGCACTCATCTTCTACCCAGTATTTTTTTACACTAACGAAGAGTCTAATCCGATTCGCTAGGCATTTCTTTAATTATTTGTCTATAGATCGTCCCCTCTATCAAGATTTCGCAAAGTTTTTAACGAACCAATCTCAGCCTGCACGCACATCGAAATTAGTCGTGAATCAATACAATCACCTTTCCTGGAGGGATTACTGGTAATGATGCGTGTTAGATGTTTTCAGAAGATACGTCGGATTGTTAGGTGATGAAAATAGTGTTGTTCGTAGCAGTGCAGCAGAAGCATTAGACAGATTGAAGAATAAATCTTAGGCCCAAATACCAGTCTGGCATTAGTTATCGGACGTTTATTTTGGGGGTTTGAGTCTGAAAAATGACAATCTCTCTACAAGGGGTTGTGGTTAGAGGATGCCAGATGGACAGACAATGTCCCATAACTCTCATTATCAGACATTATTCAAACCTATCGTTCCTTTATTTGCGTTACGACCTATAAAATTCTTGCTATATTCCGTCAACTACTAATTCTGAAAAAACCTTAGGAAAACTAACTAAAATTTTTTAACAAAAAATAGTAAGTTTTTCCT
>PBVO01000116.1 GCA_002729015.1 Candidatus Poribacteria bacterium | reverse complement strand
GCAATGAGGTTAACAAAACCTGGGATTTATGAGTATCAGATTGAGGCTATGATAGATTCTGTTTTTCGGAAAGTAGATGACGGTTATTCCGCCTATAATACCATCGTTGCTAGTGGAGGAGATGCTACTATCCTACATTACACCGATAATAACAAACAAATTGAGGATGGAGACCTAGTATTGATTGATGCTGGTTGCGAGCATAGAAATTATAACGGTGATGTGACACGGACGTTTCCCGCTAGTGGTAAATTTACTGAGCCCCAAAGAGTAATCTATCAAATCGTACTTGAAGTACAAATGGCCCTAATACAATTAATTCAACCGGGAACAAAGATAGACACACTAAATCATACAGCTATTGACTTACTAACTGACGGTATGATTCGGATTGGACTATTAAACGGTAAAAAAGACAAGCTTATCGAGGAAAAAGCTTATCGAAAGTTCTATATGCATGGTATTGGACACCCAATAGGACTAGATGTTCATGATGTTTGCCGGATCAGAGACGGTGAAATTTTTCGTACATTTCAACCAGGAATGATTACTACAGTTGAACCTGGTATTTATGTCGCTGCGGATACTGAAGAGGTTCCTGATGGTTTTCTTGGTATTGGTGTCCGTATCGAAGATGATGTACTAGTCACTAAGGAAGGGCACGAAGTTTTAACAGAGAGTGTCCCAAAAAAAATAGAAGATATCGAAAACTTAATGGCTAATCATATTAATTAATAACCAAAAACTTCTTAAGTGTAAGCCCAAGGAAAAAGTATTAAGAACGCCAGATCTAGATTGTGTGTCGTACATAGTCGTCTCCGATATGCTTTGCCGTTCTACTTTTTGCGCTACACAGGCGGGGCCGTAGTGATAGATGTTAATTCTCAAGGTAGTAAATGGTAAATCCTTAAGGATTTCATACGAGTTACGATGGTGGAAATCAAATCAGAGTATAATGCTGTTAACTATGAAAGCTACATTTCTAACTTCACTGCTAAAGTTAGACTGATCAAGGAAAGTACCCACATCACATTTCATTCTTGATTCTGACAAATAGAAACAGTTTGACAACGGACAATTTCTGATGCTACATTTGCCATCGTATGTTGAGTGATTAGATTATTCTACAAGGAAAGGTTTGCCCTGTACCTGTTAAGCAAAGTATTCAATGTAGGCAATTAGGTTTCACCCAACCCTGAGGTCTTTCTAGTTGGATGCTGTTGTTCTGAGTAAAAACGATATCAGTTCAGCTGTCTATGACACTGATGTTTGACTAATTTCGTAGCTTAGATGGGTTGCGTTGGTTATTATCAATCGTAAGTTTGCTCAGCTCAAATCATAATAACCGCATGATTGATACGTGCATAACCGGTACCGATTGTGGAATTTGAATCAGAGTAGTATTTCTGTGTATTGGTGGGTTCTGCTTCGCTTTGGGTTGGCTCTTTTGAAGTAAATAATCGTAGTTTTCTTTTCACCAACAGATCAAATCAAAATTTTTAAAAAGGAACCATACATAAAATCGTGTCAAACGTTCACCAAAATCCTGTCGTTAGTATTGTAATGGGTAGCGATTCAGACCTAGATAGAATGACCGAGGCTGCCAAAATGCTGGAATTTTTTGAAGTTGGTTATGAAATGACCGTTTCTTCAGCTCACCGATCCCCGGCGGCTGCGATGCGGTTAGCAGAAACGGCGACTGACAGAGGAATAGAAGTTATTATTGCTGGTGCTGGTCGAGCCGCACATTTAGCAGGCGTTATAGCTGCTCATACAATCTTGCCAGTAATCGGTGTTCCAATCGATGGAGGCCCATTAAATGGTGTTGATGCGCTCTATTCCACAGTTCAAATGCCACCTGGTATTCCTGTAGCGACAATGGCCATTGGGAATGGTGGTGCAAGAAACGCAGGTATTTTAGCTGTGCAAATTTTGGCATTAAAATCCGACGAACTACGCCACAGACTCCTGGAATATAAGGATGAGCTAGCAAAAGGAGTTGAGACGAAGGCAGAGCGACTATCCCAAGTTGGATATAGAGAGTATGCAAAACCGTAGCTTCCTTTTGCTCTGCTTTTTATGGTTAGTTAGCTCAATTGGACTGACTAGCTTGGCCACTGAGAGCCAAACCAAGAGAGTAGCAGTTTTGTATTTTGACGACCATAGTGGATTCAACTCTAGTACCGGTTGTGGTTGTTTGCCGGTTGGCCCTCTTGAATACTTTATTGGCCGCAAAAAGCGAGCTAACGATTGGGATTTAGAGGTCGGTTTTCTTCAGCTAATGAACAAAAATGTTGAACAAAGTGGTGTCTACGAGTATGTTACTCAGGACGAAATTTTAGATGGTATGGCCGCTCTTGGGTTATCGAGAAAAGAAATACCAAAAAACGAAAAAGGGCGATCAGAATTAGCCAAAAAAATTAACGCAGATGCGCTAGTGGTTGGAAAGATTCGCCACTTTAATCAAGAACGTGTTCGGGCTAACGTCTCTCGTCGTATTCTGGAAGGTGGAGCTCAAGGAAGTACTCTGGGTGGTAGTTTCTCCAGTGGTTACCAAGTGGCCGGTTATGTCTATTTAGTTCGTATTGATGTTGAAGTTGATATTTATGGGCGATCAGGGACAAAAATTGCAACTCGGAAAATAACAGAGCGTGACCGCCACCGATTGGGAGGAGCCAGAGTTTCAGCATTACGAGCGATGATGACAGATCAAGGATCTGACTTTCAATTAGGTCAAACACCAAAAACGGAAGAACAGAAACGAAAAGAGAGGCTCCGCCCCATAGTTTCACATGATCAGTTACGCCAAATTCAGTTTGGGACTCCAATCTATAATAGAACACTTCTGGGCATTGTTACCAATGCAGTAATGGAAAAAGTCCTAGATGCCTTACGAGAAACTATCGGTCCTGAATCAAATGCAGGTAACGCAAGCGACATCAGCCAATCATCATCAAGACTCAAACACAAAAACTCTGACACTCAGATTCCCATTGGCAAAATTATCTATGCAGACAGCAATAACCCGGAGTTAGTTTACATCAATATTGGTTCAGCAAAAGGAGTAAAAATTGGTCAAAAATTCGACGTTTTTGAACGGTTGGTTGATCCTGACTCAGGCGATGTCTTAGGTTATCTAAAAAAAGCAATTGGACAGGTTGAAGTTATCGATGTTCAGACAGATCGCTTGTCCCAAGTGCGTACTCTTGATGGGTTTGGGCGAATTCAAAAAGACCAAATGGTTCGTTTAGTTCAAGTTAGTGAATCATTTCGAAAAAAACAAGACGACGGTCCAAATTCAGATACAGCGGTTGATTAAGGATACTAGACCCATTGTTATAATCCGTGAAGGTCAAAAAACTAAGATTAGATCAACTGCTGGTTGAAAAAGGCATTGTCGAAAGTAGAGGAAAAGCTAAATTACTGATTTTGTCCGGTCAGATCTTGATCGATAATCCAGGGCAATCCCAAACGATAAAACCCGGCCAGTTAGTTCCATTGGATGCATGTATTAAGGTTAAGACACCACTTAAATATGTCAGTAGGGGCGGGCTGAAATTAGAAAAAGCACTAAACGAATTCCCTATCAATGTAGTAGGAAAAGTAGCGATCGATATTGGAGCTTCAACTGGTGGATTTACTGATTGCTTATTACAATACGGTGTCAACTTTGTCTATGCGGTTGATGTCGGGTATGGTCAAATCGCCTGGCAATTGAGACAAAACACGCAACAAGTGGAGGTTATCGAGCGAACCAATATTCGGCACCTAGACCCAAAATCCATCGCAAGACAACTAGACCTCGCAGTAATTGACGTCTCCTTNATTTCGTTGACCAAGGTGCTTCCAACAGCCATTGGTCTATTATCGTCATCATCTCAAATTATTGCTTTAATCAAACCACAGTTTGAAGCTGGAAAGGAACTTGTTTCAAAGGGTGGTGTTGTTTGGGACTCTTCGTCCCACTTGTTTGTAATTCGAAAAGTTCGAGACACTGTCGAGAAACTCGGCTGGCAAATGGTCGCGCTCACTCATTCACCTCTGCGCGGCCCAGCGGGAAATATCGAGTTCTTGGCGCATTTCACAGCCAAGCAGGCAGAAGGATTGGCCCAGATACCAATTGCCGAAATTGTAAACCAAGCCCACCAAAAATTACTTTGTTAATACGGAAAGCCCCTGATCTTGACAATTAAAATAGCCACAGGTATTATTACCCGCTCCAGTTTGGCTTTGGTAAAAAACAATGACGATTCAACGAGAAATTGACCAAGAGATCAACTGTGCTAGCTGTCAAGCCAAAATAGATTTAGCGAAATACCTTAAAGGTTATAAAGTCTGTCCGGTTTGTAACCACCACNGTATTATTAGTGCAGAAGAACGGCTTAACCTAATAGTGGATGCTGGCACCTTTATAGAGCATGACACAGAACTCTACTCTGTTAATACACTTGGCTTCCCAGACTACGAAACAAAATTAGAGCGAGACACAAAAAAAACAGGTAGGCCTTACGAGTTGCTAAGTGGAACTGGTCAAATTGGTAAGCATAATGTAGCTTTATCCATTGGAGATGTTAGTTTTATTGGCGGAACTATGGGAGCTGTAGCTGGCGAAAAACTAACTCGAACTATCGAATATGCTACCAAAAACAAACTTCCCCTGATTACAGTTGCTGTTAGCGGTGGAATGCGAATGCAGGAGGGTACACTAGCGTTAATGCAGATGCAGAAAACAGCAGCAGCTTGTACTCGTCATTCGGAAGCTGGNCTATTTTATATTTCGATAGCAACTGACCCTACCTACGGTGGAGCCACGGCCAGTTTTGTGTCTCTTGGGCATATAGTTATTGCTGAACCCAATGCTCGTATTGGGTTTGCAGGTCCTCGAGCCGTTGCTAGTATTCGAGAGACACTACCTGATAATTTCCAAAAATCTGAATTCCTTCTTGAGCACGGCATGATTGACCATATTGTCCATCGACATCAAATGAAATCTTTTTTGATCAGTTTACTAGATTGGATCAGATGAAACTGGTAAGAATTAATCTACGAAATATAAAAAACATATGGAAATCCAGTGAGTAAAATTTTAATTATCGTCGAATCACCGCCCAAAGCACGAACGATATCCCGTTTCTTAGGCGAAGGTTATTTGGTTGAGTCCTCAATAGGGCATGTTCGAGATTTGCCTTCCAAAGCAAGTGAAATTCCGACTCGGTACAAGAAAAAAGACTGGGCAAGAATTGGCGTCGACACTGAAAATGGGTTCAAGCCACTTTATATTGTGCCTGCTGGGAAAAAAGAACAAATCAAGAAACTGAAACGGTTAGTTCAAACGGTCAGCGAGCTTTATTTGGCAACTGACGAAGATCGAGAAGGAGAAGCTATTGCTTGGCATCTAACCGAAATCTTGAAACCGAAAATCCCCGTAAGAAGAATGGTGTTTCATGAAATGACAGAGCAAGCTATTACCCAAGCATTGAAAAACCCTCGCCAGATTGACCAACGTCGCGTGGAAGCTCAAGAAGCCCGACGGGTTCTCGATCGCCTGTATGGTTATGAAGTATCTCCTCTACTATGGATNAAAATTAAGCCTAAGCTTAGTGCTGGTCGGGTACAATCAGTGGCCAACCGCTTAGTTGTGAATCGAGAGTTGGAACGGATTGCATTTCGTAGTGCTACTTTCAGTTCACTCCGCGCTGTCTTGAAAGCAGACAAAGAACATTCAAAGAAGATTGATTCAATAATGGTTCGTTTAGACAACCGTCGAATTGCTCTATCAAAAGATTTTGATTCTTCCACAGGTAGCCTTAGAAAGGACGCTGGCTCAGAAAATATTTTACATCTGAATTCTGAATCGGCCGATCAGCTAAAAAAACAGTTCCTAACGTCGTCTTTCGTCGTCGTATCTGTGCGCCAAACACCTTTTACACAGAAACCCTCAGCGCCCTTTATCACTTCAACTTTACAGCAGGAAGCTGGTGGCAAACTTCGCTTTACGGCTAGCCGAACTATGCGAGTTGCTCAACGNCTTTACGAAAATGGTTACATAACTTATATGCGAACCGACTCGGTAGTTTTATCTGAACAGGCNATTCAANCCGCCCGAAACCAAGTTGGGGAGTTATTTGGTAACAATTATCTTCCTCCACAACATCGGGAATATAGACAAAAAGTCAAAGGTGCTCAGGAAGCACATGAAGCTATACGGCCTACTGGATCGGTCTTTCGCACCCCTAATCAACTAAAATCCGAATTAGATGATGATGCAGTTCGCCTCTACGAGCTGATTTGGAAACGAACACTGGCTTCCCAAATGAAAAATGCCAGTGGACAACGCACACGTGTGTTATCTGAGACTACCATAAAGTCCGCTGTACTCGACCAGTCGGACAATCGGGTTCAGGGAAAAGCCGTGTTTTCGACCACTGGTCGGGTGATGGAATTTGATGGCTTTCTACGTGTCTATGAATATGAGGGTGCAATNGGCCAAAAATATGACTCAGATATGGAAGAGCCATCGAACACTGGGGAAAGAGATCGCCTTTTGCCTCCCTTAGAAATTGGTGAACACTTGTCAGCTGATGAACTACTCGTAAATCAGCATCAAACTAAACCACCAGCTAGGTATACTGAATCTAGTCTGGTAAAAGTACTGGAAGAGAAAGGGATTGGTCGACCTTCAACATACGCAAACATAATACTGACCATTCAGGATCGTGGTTATGCTTGGAAAAAAAGTGGTGCCTTAGTGCCTACCCTAACAGCTTTTGCAGTTAACCAATTATTAGAAAAGCATTTTTCCCGCCTAGTTGACTACGAGTTCACTGCTCAGATGGAGGACGACTTAGACCAAATNTCAANTGGGAAACAGGATGCAAAGCCTTGGTTACACCGATTTTATTTTGGCCAAAAACCAGAANTTGAACAACATGAGAAGGTAAATTTAAACATCGAGCAACTTGGCTTAAAAGAAAAATTATCGGTGANTGCAGAGCATATTGACGCTCGTGCCATTTCGACTTTTGATATTGGAGAACTAGACGGAGAACCCGTTGTAGCCCGCGTTGGTCGGTTTGGACCNTATATTCAGGTAGGAGAGACGGAGCGTCGGGCTTATATCGATGATGAAATTATCTTAGATGAATTAAGTCCCTCAGTAGCAGAGCATTTGATTAGTGAAGCTGAGCGCTCTAATCGAGAATTAGGAGAACACTCTGAGACAGGTGAAACTATTTTTCTGAAGAGTGGTCGCTACGGACCATATGTACAATTGGGAGAAATTGACTCAGAAGCAAAAGGTAGAAAAAAGCAGAAACCAAAGATGGCAAGTCTATGGCCCGATATGCAACCTGAGCAACTNAACTTGACTCAAGCCGAGTTACTGTTGTCATTCCCTAGAATTTTAGGTGTACACCCTGAGCTGAATACGGATATTACTATTCAAGATGGTCCTTATGGTCCTTATGTCTCCTACCAAAAGGAAGACGGAAAAAGTGAGTCTCGATCGCTCGAGAATCACGATCAATTGCTTACCTGTACCCTAGAGGAAGCTATNGATTTGTTGTCCAGACCTGCAGCAAGAAAACGTCGATCTGTTCAAGGACCACTTGCCCAATTAGGGGTTAGCCCCTTAACTAAAAAGGAGATTGAGGTGAGGACCGGTCGGTTTGGCCCTTATGTGACTGATGGCCAGATAAACGCTTCTATCCCTACTGCAAAAGACCCAATGAAGGTAAGCTTTGATGACGCTTTAGAGCTAATTGCCGCACGCGAGGAGCGAATTCGATCTGACGGTAAAGAACCACGCCCCCCCAAATAATCTTCGGAATCGGCAAATACGACTAGTAAACGACACAGAGCTAAATAGCATATGCTCTTGGAGAAACAAATCGGTAACTAGCGTAACGAATCGTTCGTNGCTGACGTTAATTCATTATTTAAATATCTCTCATTGATTTACTTCTCTTGCCAGTTAATATAATTCAGAACAAAAATTGGGTGTGTCGGACCTTCGTTGAAAAATATACCCTCCCATAATTAATTGATAGACTTATGATTCAAGCATATAACGTCAACATGTCTTATAAAGAAGATATCCAAGTTCTCAATGATGTTAGTTTTAAAGTCCAGAAAGGGGAATTTGTATTTCTGGTTGGTGAAAGTGGAGCAGGTAAAACGACTATCCTGCGACTATTATATCGAGGGTTAATTCCCACCANTGGTGAGTTGGTTGTGGCAGGACGTAACNTTTCTACTTTATCAAAATCTGAGATTCCAGATTTTCGTCGTCAGATTGGTGTNGTTTTTCAAGATTTTAAGCTTTTACCTAATAAAACCGTACAGCAGAACATTGCTATTTCGATGAAAGTTACGGGAATAAAACCGACTGAAGTCCACCATAATGTTAATCAGCTTTTGCAACAGATGAGTTTAGTTCATCGGAGAGACGCTTATCCGGAAGAAATATCAGGTGGCGAGCAACAACGAGTCGCTATTGCTAGAGCTATGGCTAACAANCCAACGATTCTATTGGCTGATGAGCCAACTGGTAACTTAGATCCTAAATTATCGTTAGAAATTATGCATTTATTCGAAAATTTCAACTTTAGGGGAACAACTATTCTGGTCGCCACCCATGATGTAGCCTTAATTCGAAAACTTGGCAAAAGAGTTATTCGGATTCAGGAAGGTCGATCGATTGAATTTTAGTTACCTAGCAATGGCTTACATATTGGAAGAGACAATTTCAAACATTAGGCATGGCGGTGTGGTCAGTATTTTGAGTGTAATCATCATTACACTGACCACAATGATTGTAGCAGGATTAACACTTTTGCATAATACTATCCGAAGNGACGTAGATGCAATCAAGTCATCAGCAGCAATTATTGTTTTTCTCTCAGATACAATTAACCAAAGTGAGAAAGAACGCCTCATAGAGGATATTTCCGGGCTAAAATCAGTAAAGAAAGTGGTCTACATTTCCAAAATACAAGCCTTGGAACGAAGTAACCAAATATTTGGTGAGTTCAGTAATATTATTCAGGGACTCGCAGCTGTCAATCCGCTCCCAGCCTCAATTGAAATTCAAGTCGAAGAGCAATATCTAAAATTGCNCGATCTAGAAATCACTGCNAATCAGATTCAGCAGATGTCGAAACAAATTGAAGAAGTTAGTTACGAAACGCTAACCTCATCTTTTGTAAATCAGGCTGAGATTGGCATTTTGGGTCTTGGGATTATTATGAGTGTTGCATCAATCGTTATCNTAGCTTTCTCGATTGTACTGACCGTTTATTTTCGGCGGGAGGAGATTGAAATTTTACGTTTGGTGGGGGCTAGCTCTTGGTATATTGGCATACCTTTGGTTGTCCAAGGTGGCTTTTTGGGTGGATTCGGCAGTCTGATGGGAGTATGTCTTTCTTTTATAATCTTTCAGTCTTTCAACCACCAATTCGAAGTCTTGTCTTTTATTTCTATGAGTCAAACTTTCTTGATAGTCTTTTCAGGAATCTTTTTGGGTTTATTGTCTAGTATTTTGCCTACGCTTAAGTATGCTAACGTTTGACGCTTTTCATTTNGAGAACCTTTCAAAATCAAACTTTTGGTCATTGATCTCACCTCCAATTTCGGGTTTGATGGTCGTAATTTCAACCTTTGTTTCTTCTTTAGGACGCTTAATTAATAGGCGATAAGGCCGTAAAATACCATCGACTTCTCGGTAGTCTGAAAAGTGAGTTTCTTGTACCAGTTCACCTCTAGGATCGAAAATTTTCCATGATCGAACAATCGGTTCCTCCGTGTAATTTAGGATCATTATTTCTTCAACCAAATGTTGGCTGGAAGTTTTACAAGAAAGACGCAAGTGATCATCACTCAGAATAAAAGGCTGAATGCAGAAGTCGCNAAGAGTTGATCGATCTAAGAATGGGTTTGCAAAAATAGACGACTTGACATCCGAGATTCTCAAATCAATCCCAAAAATATCTTGTAAGACTGCATCCTCAAGAGGTGCTCGAATTGATTCCTGTTCATTCACTAAGTAAAGTAAAAACTCTGTATTATTAGCCAGCATAACTGCTCGAGGCTGATTGTAAAATCCCATGGCTTGAATATGAAGTTGGTCTTGACCAGTTCTAGAGCGCTTATACCACAAAGTTTCCCGAACTTCTTCTTTTTTACCCTTCTCCTCAATCGACACCTTCATTTGCATGCGAAGGGTATTAGTTAGATCGTATCGAAATTGTAGCTCAGATAAAACTGAATTGACTAATCGATTCTGATCANTCGGGCTCCCAGAGAATTCACCTAAATCAGTAGATTTTTTAGTTGAACAACCAACCANCAACAAAAGANATGAGAATAGACTCAAAAAAACAAGACAGTAATTGGATAAAAAAGACAACGATAGAGATAAATTCATATTGTCCCACAGAAAATAACAGTCCTAAATCATAGAAAGAATTTAAGTCGGTGGCTTCTTCTCTAAACCGTAAATTTCCACTTCAATCAAACGAACCGTACCAGTCAAAAACTCACTTCGAGCCATCCCCTGCTTCCTTCGTTTGCTGTCATTTGTCAAGCGAATCACAATTCTGATTTTTGTAGTTTCAACTGGCCGAAATCGAACTGTGACCTTACCTTTAGTATTATTACGAATACTATCGTGTTGATCTCCTACTTTCTTGCCCATTCGGTCTACGTTTTGCCAGCCTTTGGCTTGTAATGTCCAATACTGGACAATGAAGTCACTAACCCCATATTTTCTGGCAGGGTACTTGATGGAATCAATCGTGTGAACGATCACCCGATTAATCAGTCGTTTCTCTGGAATCTCAAAGACCAACCAAGCCATGGCTGAGGCGGTATCTCCACCATAATTATCAATCCCCGCAAGCCCCCGGGTTTTGTAGTCATCATTCTCAAATTGCTTAGGATCTATCCGAGAGTCTTCTCGATCGCTTTGTCTCCCTTGCATCATATCCAATCGGCTTTGTTGCCTCATAGCTTGACCNGCTGCCCAAGCCCTTTCTCCGTAACCAGTATATTGACCATAGTTATAACGACCACTAAAGTCAACTTTCCAACCTTCACCTTGGTCCCATAAGTTAGAATCAGTCACACCATTGAATAACGTAGAAGCCTGATGTGTCTCGTTGTCTTTAGAAACGGTCATAACCGAACCACTNTCAGGATGAGCATAGTTAACTAGCATCTTATCGATTTCAGTAGACGAAGAAAAAAGAAGTTTGAACAGCGGAGTGGTATCGACGGTTGATAGGTTACACCCGCTAACCATTACGAAGGCGAATAAAAGGTAGTAGGATAGAATCAAGAAAGTTTTAGAGACCGACATCAGCTAAAGATTTCTCCAGTAATTGATAGGCTTCGTCGATCTGTTGTTTTCCAATGTTAAGTGGAGGTAAAAAACGCAAAACATGGTCATTTGTACAAATGGTGATNAGACCATTATCTGCACATTTCGCAGCCAACGGTTTGGCATCAATCGAAAAAACTAAACCTCGTAACAAGCCACGACCACGAATATCGGTCAATGGATAACGTTCTTTCAATTTGGAGAACGTGTTTACCATGTAATTACCCATTTCTGTGGCATTTTGGCAGATATCTTCTTCCAAAATCGTTTCTAGAGTAGCAGTTGCTGCAGCTGTCACTAATGGGTTCCCGCCAAACGTTGCAGCATGTGTTCCAGGCACGAAGCTTTCTGCTACAGATCTAGTTGCCATCATGGCACCAATAGGTGTTCCACCACCCAACGATTTGGCCATAGTAATTACATCAGGCGTAATCCCCCAACTTTGGTAACCAAAAAATGTTCCCAACCGAGCCGGTGAAGTCTGGACTTCATCAAAAATCAAAACTAGCTCATTTCTATCACACAGATCACGCAATCCAGCCAAATAACCAGAGCTGGGTACATTAACACCGCCTTCCGATTGAATCGGTTCAACTAAAATAGCACAAGTGTTTTCGTTGATAGCGGACTCAACAGCATCCAAATCGTTGTAAGGAACATATACGAAACCAGGCAACATTGGCTCAAAACCTTTATGATATTTGGGTTGTGCGGTAGCACTGATAGTTGCCATAGTTCGGCCGTGAAAAGATTGATTCATTGTAATAATTTCGTTCGCTTTTGNGCGTCCTGAGTCTTTGACAAATTTACGCGCAATTTTAATTNCCGCTTCGTTAGCTTCAGCACCACTATTACAAAAAAAACATTGATCTAGATCACCATTTTCGACCAACAGTTTTGCTAATTGAGCTTGGGGTTCGATATAGTAAAGGTTAGAGACATGTAGGAGTTTTTCGGCCTGATTCTGAATAGCAGAGACGACTTTCGGATGGCAATGCCCGAGACCATTAACCGCAATTCCACTCAGAAAGTCAAGGTATTTCTTACCATCAGCCGACCACACATAAGCACCTTCGCCTTTGACAAAAGCAAGCTGCCGATCCCCGTAAGTATTCATTATATATTCGGTCGCCCAAGCTTTGATTTCAGCAGTTGTCATATGAGTACCTTTTTTGATTGAGCCTTCTCTCACCAACCATAATAAGTGGCAAGCAATTGTGACAAAGAGACAGCCTTCTGCCTCTATTTTCATTTATAAGCGACATTATATCTACAAATCACCTTTTATATCCACAATTTTACTAATTAGCTCGTTTATAGATCAATTTGTCAGTTCACTTTATGTTTACGTCCCTAAACATAAATCTTTCAATCCATAGATTTTTGAAAACATTTGTGAGTAGGCGTTGACTAAAAGTAGTCAATTAGATTGTGAGGAGTAAAATAGTTGTGTTACACTGGCCGAAACTTAATCGCATCGTATGAATGCGTTAGACAAAACGATGTGCCAACAAGTAAGAATCAGATTAGTTTGTTTTTTTTTTCAATTATCACTTAGCGCCGATCTAGCAGTAACAATCCTGCAGCCTGGTTCTAACTTCGTTACTAATAATCAGGTTTTGCACCTCCAAGCTAAAATCTTTTCCACTGAGCCATCCTTAGTTATTGTCTCTGTCAATACGCCATCAGGTATTCAGTCACTAGAACAAATCAATCATTCAATTCAAGCTATTGAAGTTGATCTAAGTCAACCTCTAAAAATAAAGAGTTTGTTAATACAACCGGTAATACAATCACATGATTCCTTAGGGCCGAGAACTGTTTCGGTTTCTTTCTCCAAAGATGGGAAAGCCTATTCGCCACCATTGCTACTCTTTGCACCAGCCACACTTGAACCTGATTTACGTCGAGTTTTGGTTGATTTACCAAGCCAAGTAACGACTCGATATATTCGGTTGGAGATGGTAGAAGGTTGGCAAAAGAATAGGATCTCCATCCAATCCTTCGAACTACTAAATGATCAGGAGCAAATAGTCCAAACTAACCTAAAAAGATTATCAGTACTTCTGAATACTGGCTCTCAAGATATTTCTACAGTGGATAATAGCCAATGGTTTTCTAGTGCTATTTTGGACTTAAGCCTTATACTTAGGAATGGAGAAAATCGAATTACCGTTTCTGTACAGCAGGCAAATGATATAGCCCAAAAAAAATATGGCGTTCCCTTCGAGTCAGAACCGACAACTTCTCGGGAGGAGACGGTGCAACTCTATTACCTAGCCGAATTGAATCCATCAGCTAGNTTGGATGGCCATTTTACTTTGAGCGATGGTGCTAAAGCTGAAATCCATTTTNCNTCAGAAGCCTTNGGGCCTAGAGTTAAAAAATTGCAATTTTCTCCCATACCAGTAGCAGAGATCTCGCGGCTGACTTATTTAAGTAATCCTCGAATTGTAGAGGAGACTGCCCCCGTTATAGCTTACCGATTTGAAGTACTACGACAACAACCACTAATTGCGGTTGCGACCAGTCAGCTACCTTATCAACCCGCNAGCTTAGCAGTTGATGGTGTTCGGGTTTCCCCCTCAACCTGGATGTCTCGTTTGACACCATTACCAATTTCTTTGACCATCGACTTAGCTCAAAAGCAGCCTGTCGGCAAACTGATTGTTTATTCCAGTATCGTCGATGGAAAATCTTTTGGACCTAAAAGTTGCTCTATTCANATTTCTGATGACAATATTAAATTCGCTCGACTGATGACTTTTGACAATTTTGATAAAAGGAAAACCATCATAGATTTTCCAACCCGACCACAGGCACAATTTGTACGAATNGAAGTTACNGAGAGTCAGCAAGTTAATAATGTACAAATTGATGAAATAGAATTTTTTGATCCTTCTGATGCGCCCATTACAACTTTTTCAAGTGAAGAACACGTAATACTTCATCGACCNGCTCAACTAGAATTAAGCTACGACTCAAACGATCTCAATTTGGCCAATATCACGCGAGCTGAAAATTTACGTCTATTTACTTGGGAAGCATCATCTAAAGAGTGGCAAATAGTAGGGGGTATTGTAGACCCTATCGCTCAAACCGTTCGAATTCAACTAAACTATATTGCAACATTTGCCATTTTTGAAGCAGTAAATTTTGATCTTGGGTTTTCTTGGAGTTTTAATCCTTTTTCGCCCGACGGAGATGGTATTGCAGATACCACTCGATTAATGCTAGACNCTTCAAATAGTAGTCCTTATGACAATCGTCGTCAATCAGAAAAACTGGTAGTTGAAATCTTTGATATTAGAAATAAACTGATTCGCACGTTGATTGATCATTCGGTTGTTGATATCGAAGCTATCAGCATCGAATGGGATGGTAAGGACCTCAGCGGAGGTACTGTCGACATAGGCGTCTATATCTATCAAATTAGATTAGGTGCATACCAAAACAGTGGTATTATCGCNGTTGGTAGATAAAAAGTATAGGAAATAATATAATAAAATCTCTCGAGCGAAAGATTATCGACAATTTACGACTAAATGGAAAAATTTACTGGTTGCCTAGCTCATTTTCGTTTCATATATGAAACAAGTGACCGGTGTAACCTCGTAAAGAGTTACTAGATACAATTTGGATAATTAANATTTTAATAGGTTGNAAAACAAAGAATCGGCTAAAAAGTTTACTCATGAGCAACCTCACANATCTACTATAGGTTTGGAAACATGGTTTGTCTCAAAAATTANGGGTTTTAAATTCTTCTCCATAGGAAACTTTTTCGTCTCATCGTATAGCAGTATTAGCTGATCAACCCATAGGTTTTTTGCGAGGCTTCAATTTGAGATGTCTTACCTATTTGTTATTTTTGTTCATTAGATTCGCTGATGCTGCCTTCATCGATCAATTTACGGGGGCACGAGCACTNGGTATGAGTGGCGCAGTCTCGGCTGTCTCTAATCGAGCCGACGGTTTGATTGTAAACCCTGCAACCTTAGTCAATATTTCCTCGCGTCANCTAACGGCTACCACAGCTAGACTACATGCGGGGCTGGGAGATCGAAGCCAGTTATCTCAACATATATTGGCTTATGGATACAGTAAACCCAGCGATCAAGTGGAAAATAAAGCCAACGAAAGTCTTGGTATTGTTTTGAAACGTCTATCCGCTGACACACCTCGACGTTTGCTTTATAGTGAAACTTTGCTAATTGTTGGTGGCGCCAAGAAATTCGGTTGGGAAGCAGCTAAAATGGGGCAGTATGCAAAAGAGATTATCCTCGGNGTATCAGCGAAGGTGTTGAATTGGGATACAGCTCCCACTATTGGTGCCAATGAGACAATTATCCAAAATTTGCCTGGTCGTACCCAGTTGAGTATTGATCTCGGAGGATTATTTCGGCCCTCTCCGAATGTGCCCGTAGCTTTTTGCATTCACAATGTAAATCGGCCAAATATCGCAAGTCAACGATCAAATAGTCAAAGTGATGCGTCTCATATCAAACAACCGGTNTACCTTAATAGGATGGTCTCTATCGGNATCGGAGTCTTGGGACAACGGACCGTTTGGGATATGGATTTACTATTTCGGNCTAGTGAAGTTGACGTTCGGGTAGGAATAGAGTATTGGTTCAAAGAACAAAAAACAGCGGTTCGATTCGGTTTTAGCTTGGAAAATCTAGCTTGGGGGACCAACTTAACTCTTGGTGGAAGTTATCATCCAACGGATAGTTTTACCCTCGATTATGGATTCATGTATCCAGTTTCTGGTATTGCACAGACTTGGGGGAGCCATCGTTTCAGCATTGTGTATGATTACTAAGAGCTGGTTGCTTCTACTACTATTGATTAATTGTTCCTTATTCGTAGGTATACACTGTGTTAATGCACAACGGATGGATCCTCTAGGTAACCCCGTTTTCGATAAAAGTGGCAAGGAACTGTATCGGATGCAAGCGTCTTTTGGTGTACTGGAAGGCAATTCGATCTTGCGTCGTGATAAAGAATTTAAGAAAAAAACAGGTAATCGAAACTATTTTACATTTCTAGTTGAATCTCCAGAAGAAAACGGGCTTGGTTTGCGACATCAGCTCACCGTTGGTAATTTCCCAACCAAATTTTCTAATTTTACTTTGGATAAAGAATTGTTCGATGCAGCCCGGTGGAATATCACAGTACCTATTGCTCGGGGTAGGGTCTCATTGTTTGCAGGTCGAGTGACTAACAACACCTTTACTGTCTCAGGTGAACGTTCTCAACCTGTTGAAAATCAGGATATTGCCAGCGAAAATGACTGGTTAATGGCCGGTGTGCGGGCTGAAGCTAGTCTTGGGTCATATGAGTTTCAGTGGGGCGCTTTACCTTCATTTAACGTGCCATTACCTCAATTCGGCCTAAGCTTTGTTAATCGTTTTTTTACTAATTATGATTTGACACGGACTTCTAATCCTTTAAAAGGTGTTACGATTAGTAATCCCCCCTCTGAGATATTTCTTCGTTTTCGGGATGCATCTCCCCAAGATAGGGGTGGGGCAAAAGTATTTTCTGTTCAAGTAAGAATCGATGGTGTGAAAGAATATGATGTCATTGGAGGTGCTGAACCGCCAGGGATTTTACTTTTGCCACATAATAGTAATCGTGGTGCTGGTTATCGAGCAGCAGAACAGGATGGATATTTTGTTTATCGCTTTCCAATTTTTAGTGCACAAGATCGTGCTCGGGTCCGGTTTGATATAGACATTGCTAATGATTATTTAGTTGAGTTATCAACCGATAATAAAAACTATCATTTAGAATTGAGTGCGAGTGGTAATATTAAAGATGGTACGAACCGACGATTACACAGTTTTGACTATGGCGAACTAACCGATGAATCAACGATGGGTATGGACATGCAAATGACCTTATTTGGTTTTTCTATTTCAGGTGAACGTGCTTGGTACAGCCAGACAAAACAATATCCAACTCTAGAAGGACGGCAGTTTTCAGTCAATAAAGGGGCCTGGTTTTTAGATATCAATCGTAGTTTTGGTCCATTAACATTCAGTGCGGAATATACCCATCTCGATCCTTTTTATCATGCTACTAACTTCATAGATGATAATGATGATGACAACCCATATGCCGACTCTAGAGAACCAGAAATCTTGATAGTTGGAAATACTAAGGATGATATTGACGGAGACAGAATTCAAGATTGGAATGATGATTTTCTACTATTTTTCGCTGATCCACCTAAATTCCGACTTGGCTTGAACCGTGAATCTATTGACTTCAATAATAACGGTGAGCCGGACAATTTAGAAGATGATGATAAACCAAACTATCGGTTGGACTATGACGAAGGATCTTTCGGACACCACGTTTTCCTAAAAATGGAACTTCCATTGGTCGAAGGTGTTTCAGTGATTCCAGGCCGGTACGAAAAACGAATGATTTTGCAAAACCAAAGAGCAAAGGGTTGGTATAATATCTTCTCCTATATTCCTGAACGAATTCCCAACTTCGGAACAGTTTTTTTTCGCCATACTTTTCGCAGAGCTAAAGACAATATTCCCGATGATGTTGTACTCCGTTCAACAGGTCAGTTGATCAAAGACAATCTTATGTTACAAGATTACCAAGGCAATATCTTTACTATGATTGTCGATTACCAAAATGTCAAAAATCTCACCATTCGGACGAAGTTCAAATATCAAAGAGATAATTTATTCAATACCAAAGAAAGATTAATCGATACTGGACTAATCAACCAAATTCGCTACGACTATCAAATCAATAAGGATATGACTATTGCACCTGCTTTTCGTAATGATCGTACGATCGGATATGTTCAACCTTTTGATCGACTTCGAGCAATTGATATTACACGGAATGCTTATATGGTTACTTTGACTCACCGTTTGGCAGCGCAACTACAACTCAGCGCAGGAACCCAGTTTCTAACTTGGAGAGATTTATATAAACCAACTCATAACTATAATAGAACGGTTGCCTTCTTTGAATTAGTCTTACAAGGGCAAACATTCGGACAAACTGTTGGTCTGCTTGTAACAGCGGACTACATCATTCAAAATTACTTGGAACCTGTTGGTGGTGGCGAACGACGAAATAACCTGTCCATTTCTCTGTTCTTACTATAAAATCCAAGAATTCTGAAAAACACTTATTTGTATAAGAGGTAAACAGTTGAAATACTTAGAAATTGGCAATCAAAATCCTTCCCAATTAGTATTAGGAACTATGGTTTATCATACCGGTAATGCTGAAAGTGCTTATTCTGTCTTTGATCGCTTCGTTGAAGCTGGTGGAAATGCATTTGACACAGCTTTCATATATGGTGGTGGGGATGCTGAACGGGTATTCGGTCAATGGATGAAGCATCGTCATAACCGAGATGAGATGTATGTTATTGGTAAAGGTGGACACCCCAGTGGTTTTGTGCCTCGTCCCCGTATTGCACCGGAAGAGGTGCGTGCGGATCTAGAGATATCCCTGATACGAACCCAAACTAGCTATTTTGATCTCTACTTGTTACATCGAGACGATGAGCAAATACCCGTATCAACTATTGTTGACTATCTGGATGAAGAAATTCGGAGAGGACGAATTCGGGCCGCTGGTGTTTCTAATTGGTCTGCTCAACGCGTTCAATCTGCNAATGAGTATGCTATTGAANACGGAAAGAATCCATTNGTAGCAGTCAGNAACAANATAAGTTTAGCTCAGGCTAAAAANCCTCATTGGGGAGGNTGTACNCTGACAGACNAAGCNGCATGGCAATGGCANAAGGAAACTCANTTTCCACTGATTCCTTGGTCNTCNCAGGCTCGTGGCTTTTTTAGTGGNAANTTTTATCAGGATAAACCTGACAANCCTCATGTTGTTGATATTTATTACAGNGACGAGAATTTCGAACGTTTGGATCGAGCTAAGCAATTAGCCAGCGAAAAGAACTGCACTTCAATCCAGATTTCTTTGGCCTATGTGTTACATCAGCCTTTCCCTACCTTTCCCATCTTTGGACCNGCTAACTTAGATGAATTAAATTCCAGCCTGGGAGCCTTGGAAGTAAATTTGAGTCAAAACGAAATACAGTGGTTAAATTTGGAGATAGAATCTCTTGTTAGCTAAAACCATGTGTTNCACAATCCTAAGTTCGTTATTGACTTTTTGATTTGAAGCGTGCTAGACTTGGCGAGTCTCGCACGCGGAGACCAATTAACTCTAAAGTCAAAAGTAAATGGAAATACGGTGTAATGAGAAAGAATTTTATATTTTTGTTGTTGTTCGGCTTTTTGGCCAGTAGTTTGTTTGTTGGCACTTCGCATGCCAAACCTGACAAAATTGAAGGCCCCTGGCTCTGGGTAATCGCCCCGACTGATGGTCAAGGTGGTGCCNAAGCTATCGACCAAGATACCCTTAAAGCAGCTAGTGGTGGTTCAGTAACGCAAGAAGGCGTAGCTAAAAATGGTGTGAAAGCCGGTACTAAGGTTGGTGANCATTACTTTATGTGGGGTAAATTGCCTCCGACCGGTGGTAATAATGTTGGGGACTTGATGAATGAGAAGGGACTTAACTTTAAGGCGGGTGATATTAACAACCACGATGCTTGGGCCTATGTTGAGTTCGAAGCCAAAGCTGCCAAAGGTGTTGACCTTCACACCGGTAGCGACGATGCTATCAAAGTCTGGTTGAATGGTGAAGTCGTACAGGCTGTTGCTAAAGACCGCGGCGCAGGTGACTTCCAAGAATCTATTCCGGTTGATTTAGTTGATGGTGTTAACCGCCTACTGGTTAAAGTCGGCGAAAGAGGTGGTGGTTGGAGTATGTTTGTCGGGATCGATGCCGTATATACTGTCGTTGCCGTCGAACCAGCTGACAAACTAGCAACTACTTGGGCTACAATTCGAAATCAGTAATTTATTGGATAATTTTTAGACAAGATTCCCAAGAGGGGTAGGGCTAAAGTCCTACCCCTTTTTTTAATTAAGGAGATTGAATATAGATGAGAAATTGGAATATTTTCTGTTCTGTTTTGTTAGTTTTTTTTATTTGCAGTTCAAATTTCAGCTTAATTGAAGCTCAAGATAAGATAGAAGGCCCTTGGTATTGGTTAATTGTAGATACCAGTAAAAAAGGTGGTGGTGCTGCAGTTACTAAAGATGATTGGATTAAGGAAGTAACAGGCGGTAAGCTGACGGAAGACAAATTAGCCAAACAGGGAATTACTAAGGAAATCCTTAAGATAAAAAANAAGAACAAGCTNAAATGGACGTCAGGAAAAATTGCTCCGGCAGGTGGTAATAATGTAAACGACACAATAAACAAGATCAAACTTGGTAATGGTGACATAAACAATCATGCTTCTTATGCTATTATCAATTGTGTTTCGAAAGTAGCAAAGAAAGGTGCTTCTGCTAGAGTTGGTAGTGATGACGGTGTAAAAGTTTGGTTTAACGGGAAAGATGTACACACAAACGCTGTTGATAGAGGTGCTGGTGATTTTCAAGATAACTTTGAGGTCGATATTAAGAAAGGGGACAATGTCTTGATGGTCAAAGTAACCGAGAAAGGTGGAGGTTGGAGTATGTTTGTTGGCATTGATGCTAAACTAACTTACAACCTAAAATTTGCAGGCTTAGCCGTTGAGCCAGAATCCAAGTTAACAACTAGCTGGGGAAGTGTAAAAAGACAAAGAAACTAGTTGCATAGGTACNTAAATCTTACATTTTATGAAGGTCAAGTAAGGGGTAAAGTTTCAAGCTTTACCCTTTTTTTATTGATTATACTAATTTCAGATTAATTAAACTTTTGAGGAGTCAAGAATGGCCAATCAACCTATTCGGTATGGTATAGCTGGTCTAGGNCGGTCTGGTTGGAATATTCACGCCAATCAGATTAGATCTCGGTCAGAATCTAAGCTAGTAGCAGTTGTTGATCCAATCAAAGAACGACGACAGGAGGCGATAGACGAATTTAGCTGTCGAGCTTATNAGAACTTTGAATCAATGTTGGAACACGACGAGTTGGATGTAGTCGTGGTAGCCACACCATCAGTGGATCATGCACCTAACTCAATCGCAGCTTTGGAAGCGGGCAAGCATGTCATTTGTGAAAAACCGATGGCAATGAATTTGGTCGAAGCTGACTTGATGATTCAGACAGCAGAGAGTTATAACCAGCACTTATTCATTCACCAGAACTACCGATTTCAGGCCATCTTCACTCACCTGCAAGAAGTTGTCAATTCTGGAGTGCTTGGTGATCTGTACCATATTCGAAACTATAATAGTAACTTTGCTCGTAGGGATGATTGGCAAACCTTGGCCAAAAATGGTGGAGGAGTGTTGAACAATAAATGTACCCACAATCTGGATATGATCATGCANCTNATGGGTGGGAAAGTTGAAANGGTTATGGGNGATCTACAACAAATTGCTTCCGGTGGCGATGTTGAAGACCANGTNAAAGCTTTTNTGAAAGCGGACAACGGTTGTACGGCTGATATGGAAGTTACCAGTGCTCAAAATATTGCGACTCAGTTACCAGCTTGGATTTTGTGTGGAACCACAGGTACATTAACCAATGATGGGAAACAATCAACCATCCGCTGGTTTGACCCATCTGAAGCTGGTGAAGTCGTGGTAGTTGAAGGCGCTGCAAAAGATCGGGCCTATGGTTCTAGTACTAAGCCTATCGATTGGCAAGAGAAAATAGTTCCCGCCCAAGGTCCAAATATCGGTAATTTCTACGATAATGTAACTGCTGTTTTACAAGAAGATGCTAAGGTATATGTTACTCCTCAATCTGTTAGGGAAGTTCTAAGGGTGATGACGGAAATTAGGCGCGGGACTAATTTTGAAGTGCCTGAAGGTTAATGTTATAATTTTTCTCGCTTCGTAAACCGTAGGTGACAAATAATGCGGCAAGATGAGGGTTGGCTAAAGTCCATTTCTCGAATCAGTAATATAGTAGTACAAATTAACGAGGAACTTCTGAAAAGAGTTTCCTTTAGGAAAATAGACGATGACAATGGTGAATCACAAGCTGAAATCATCTGGGAGAAGACGCGAAAATGGCAAAAAAAACAGCTAAAATTGAACAACGGCCATAGCTTTGTCACCCTAGAGTCCAGTGGCGTTTATGCTCCCCGACTTGCTTATGAACAGAATAAGGATCAACATAAAATCACACTCACTTGCCCAGACCAAATTAGCATTGAACTTGGTCAAAAAACACTGGAAAAAGTAGCTACACCGAGGGGGCTAGGTATAGCTGTATCATT
Source organism: Candidatus Poribacteria bacterium (assembly GCA_002729015.1). The sequence goes on along the minus strand of PBVO01000116.1, from coordinate 10,270 downwards.
TGGAGCACTTGCTGGATTAGTAGGTTGGCTCTTAGCCTTCTGCTTAAATCGATTTGATTTGTTTTCAAGAGGTCAGAAAGCTGAACCGTCTCTGCCCCAAATCTCCACAAAAGCCATAATACAAGACAAAAAAGTAGAATAAAATAATCCAAAATTTTTGAACGACATTTGAATTCGAATTAAAAGAAAAAAGATTAGGGCGATCGAAGTAAGCTTATGAAGTTTGGTCTTTTTTATGAGCATCAGATTCCTCGACCTTGGGTTAAAGAATCTGAGCACCAGCTGTTTCAAAATGCGCTTAAGCAAGTAGAATTAGCCGATCGGCTCGGCTTCGACTACGTCTGGGAAGTAGAGCACCATTTTTTAGAGGAATATTCGCACTCATCAGCGCCGGAAGTTTTTTTGGGTGCATGTAGTCAACGTACGAAACAAATCCGAATGGGCCACGGGATTATTCTGCATCCACCTGCTTATAACCATCCAGCTCGTATCGCAGAACGGCTGGCTACGTTAGATCTGGTCTCAAATGGTCGAGTGGACTGGGGGACAGGTGAATCAGCGTCCCGAATCGAACTTGAAGCTTTCGGTTTGGATCCAGCCAAAAAACGGGACATGTGGACCGAATCTGTTAGAGAAACAGCTAAAATGATGACTCAAGATCCTTATCAGGGTTATCAAGGTACTTACTTTTCTATGCCACCGCGAAATGTAGTTCCCAAGCCATTACAGAAGCCACACCCACCTATTTGGATTGCTTGTTCTAGTCGAGAAACCATTAAGTTCGCTGCTAAAAATGGCATTGGAGCTTTGACTTTTGCCTTCGTCGATCCTGAAGAAGCTAAGAACTGGGTTGATGACTACTATCACGTTTTCGAGACTGAATGTGAACCAATAGGTCAAACAGTTAACCCAAATGTTGCTATGGTAACAGGTTTTTCATGTCACGAAGATGAACAAACTGCTTTAAAAAGAGGATTGGAGGGGTTTCGTTTTTTTCAATTTGCCTTAGCCCACTACTACATTAATGGATCTCATGTTCCAGGCCAAACCGACATCTGGCAGAACTTTCAAAAACAAGAATCTTCGGGTCAGAAAAACAGCCGGGGCGGTTTAGGTACACCAGCCCAATTGAGAGAGCATCTAGAAAAGTTTGAAATCGCTGGAGTTGACCAAGTTATTTTTCTACAGCAAGCGGGTAATAACCAACACTCAGATATTTGTGACTCTTTAAAATTATTTGCAGACTCGGTAATGCCAGACTTTAAAAAACGTGAAAAAATATTAGCAGAGCAGAAAGCCTTGCGATTAGCTCCCGCCATTCGAAAGGCTTTAGAACGTGTTATTCCTAATAGTCAATTTGATCCGCCATCAGTCGATTCTTACCCAATCTTAAAGCAAAAAGTACAACAGAATAGTAACAATGAGATGAATACTGAACAACCAGCCTTAGATCCGAAATGGAAATCGGCTATCGAAGGTGGAGATCGCAGGTGAGCCGGATCAAACTGGTGGCTATCGACATAGATGGTACGTTACTTGATCCAAACGGGGAAATTACACCTCGAACTAAGACGGCAATGGAAGCAATTGCCAATTTAGACATTCAAATAATAATCTCAACTGGTCGACGATTTTGGACAGCCAGAGAAAAAGTTATACCTCTTGGTTTACAAGATCTCATTCTTTCTTGTCACAATGGCATCCTGTTAAAACGTTTCAATGGTGAATTTCTGTATCATTGTTTATTAGATTTAGAAATTGCCAAATCGGTGGTAGATTTCGCAAAGTCAAGAGGTTTATATCCGATCGTATTTGAAAGTGTTGCTGATAATTGTCGAGTTTTAGTAGAACCTTTTGAATCTATGAAAACAGATTATTTACATGATCAGGAAACCATAGCTTATTTAGAGGAAAGTCAGACGAACACCTGCTTTTTTGATGATCTTAGCCGACAGATCACGGGACAAATCATCGAGGTCGTATGTGTAATCCCAGCCAAAGAGACAAAAGAGACCTCTCAGGTTTTTGAGCAGTGTTTTGGATCAACAATCAAAACGATTGTGGCGACTGTGCCCAACCCCAACCGATCTTTTTTTAGCATCGCAAATTCACAGGCTGGAAAAAGTGGACCACTCAAGTTTTGGGCGGACCAAAGTGGTATTGACCACCGATCGGTATTGGCCATTGGTGATAATTATAATGACTTAGACATGTTGCAATATGCTGGTATAGGAGTCCTAATGGGAAATGCTGATCCTGAATTACAACAGATTGGGTCCAAACTTGGCTTCGAACTGACCGCTCGAAATGACCAAGACGGATTAGCCAAGACCTTAGAAAAGCACCTATTATCATAACAGCAGATGTACCCCAAGATACCGATTACCAAACAACATTTTAGTTCTCGGTTCCACCTTCTCTCCCAATTTATCAGGATAATAGCTTACCTTTCGGTTTGTTTATCATTACTAGCCGACGAAGTATACTCAAAGACGATTCAAGTTCCACAACAGCAACTAACGATACAAGCAGCTATAGATCTGAGCGCAAACGGAGATACAGTTCTAGTAGCCGACGGAATTTATACAGGGTTAGGTAATGTTAATCTAGATTTCAAGGGTAAGTCCATCACAGTTAAGTCTGCTAATGGAGCTCAATATTGTATTATCGACTGCCAAAAGATTAGTTCCAGCCGAGGTTTCTTATTCCAGAACCAGGAGAGTCAGAGTTCTGTATTAAATGGTTTTACTATCCGGAACGGTAATGTCGTAAACGACAACGGTGGAGGCATTTATTGTATCTCCGCTTCCCCAACGATTATCAGTTGCATTCTAACCCAAAATGTGGCCGCAGCAGGAGGAGGAATCTTCTGCCAAGATTCAGATGCCATGATTAGTAACTGTTTGATTTTGGAAAATCATGCTAAAGGTGGTGGCGGGATCCAAGCACATCAGGGAACACCAACTATCACTGGTTGCCAAATTACTAATAATAAGGCTGAGACTGGTGGTGGAGTTTTTTCAACGCAGGCCTCAGTTGTAGTAACTAATACTGTTATTTCCAGTAATCAGGCTGATTATGGAGGAGGTGTACTTTGCTGGTCAGATTCACTGATGTTTCTAAATTGTAATACGATAACCGATAATCAAGCGATGTTTGGTGGTGGAATTTTTTGTAGTAATTCTGATCTACTCTTAGTTAATTCAATTCTGTACAAAAACATAGAAAGCATTGATAATCAAGCCCAACAAATGCATTTTGGTAAATCAGGACAACCAATCGTAGTTGACATTTCATATAGTCTGATTCAAGGTGGAAAAACTTCCGTCATCACAGATGAGACAGTCACCTTGAAATGGGGAACTGGCAATATTAATGCAGATCCCAAATTTGTGAATCCTACCACTGGTGACTACCGCTTACAAGATGAATCGCCAGCTATAGGTAGTGGGATCAAAGATGAAAGTATGCCAACAGTAGATATTGAGGGACAAGATAGGCCATTTCCGAGCCAAACTCAACCTGATCTTGGAGCTTATGAACATGGTCGAGGCCAAAGGCTTGAGACTCAGCCGATTGAAACCGAAACTTTTCCGGATGTATTGATTGATACTAGCAAAGGAAAAATTCGACTCACTGTTTATCCTGAGTCCGCACCATTGACAGTCCAAAATTTCTATAAGCTTATCCGGCAACAATTTTATGACGGACTAACCTTCCACCGTTATGTACCATTGTTTGTGATTCAAGGTGGCTGTCCACTAGGTAATGGGACCGGAGGACCAGGCTGGACAATCAAAGGTGAATTTCAGGATCCTAAGTTGAAAGCTAAAATGCCCGAACATACCCGAGGTGTTTTAGCTATGGCTAGATCAACACACCCAGATTCAGCTGGGAGTCAGTTTTATATTTGTTTAGCTGATGTTCCACACTTAGACGGTAGCTACACGGCTTTCGGTAGGGTCGTAGGTGAGGGAATGACAGTAGTAGATGAATTGCGTCAAGGGGATAAAATGCTATCAGTCCGACTCATGGAAGAGGTTACTGAGGTTCTGTTACCAACAAAAATGACGATTACTCCGCAAAAGAATAGTTTGCCAGCGGACGGCAAATCAGTTACTCCTATTGATATTACGATTTTGGATCAGAATGGTAATGGATTAGCTAACCAAAAAATCGAGCTGGAAACTAGTTTGGGTTATGTTTCGTTGGTGGAAGATCATGAGGATGGCACCTACACGATAAAATATACAGCCGGAACTGAAAAAGGGCAGGAAAACCTGATTGTCAAAACCGATGGCCCAATAGGTATGAGCCTAATCAGATTGACCGAACCGATGCGACCAATGAAAATGAAAGTAGTCGTTACTGATAGGTCATTACCTGCAGATGGGAAATCAACGACAAAAGTTGAGATATCTATATTCGATCAAATGGACAAAGGGCTAGCAGGTCAACAAATTGAAATGTTAGCTACTACAGGAACCTTGACGGATTTAGTAGATAATGGGAATGGGACCTATACTGCTACCTACATTAGCGGAACCGAAATTGGGTCAGCCCAACTGAGCTTAAAAACCGATAATGAACAACTCAGTCAAGTTACTGTTCGACTCTTTGAACCTATTGTCTTGTCAAAAGGTGAGTTTAAAGTGGAAATTGAGAATCCAGTACAGTCTGTCCAAATTGGCGATCAACCCCAGACGGAAATTACGGTTTTGGCCAAGGATGGATTTTCCGACACGGTTTTCTTATTCTTAGCTGGTCTCCCAAAGGGTATTTCCGCTCAAATCCAACCTCTTTCGGTTGTTATCAACGAAGAAAACAAACAAGCCAGCGCCATGCTCCAGCTCACTATTAGCCCGGATGCAGAAACAACGGGGCGAGCTTTTATTCTTTTAGCTACGGGTTCAGATACTGGCCAAACAAGACGGAAACAAATGACCGTAATTGTGTCCCCATCAACGAAGCCCTTTACTCTTATGGACCTCAAGATAACTCCTACTGATCCAACCGTTGGTCAGTCAGTTTTGATTTCGGCACATCTTACTATACAGCCAATTAAAACGATTGTATCTCCTCTACCAAAAGTAGATCAACTATCACTGAAATTGTTATTGGCTGATCCACACGAGAAATCCATTCAACATCGGGCCCAAACGAATGCAGAAGGAAAAATCGAGTTTTGGCAATTGGTAGAGAATTCAGGACGCTGGAAGGTTAGTGCACATTTTGATGGAACGGACTTAATCAAACCCATCGTAAAGGAAACAACATTTTTGACTGAATCAGCGGAGACAAATCTAAAATGGGGGACTCCTGCAAAAATAACTTTGGGGCAAGAAGTTAAGATCAGTGGATATCTTCGTCTGAAAAATTCACCTCATACAGGAATAGTCAATCAATTTGTTGACTTAACTGCATTTCTACCGGAAACTTCGGAAACAATTACCTTTCGAGTTCAAACTAATATGGATGGTTATTTTGAGCAACCAGTCCTAGCTGACCAAGCAGGTATTTGGGAATTGACCGTGAACTGGCCAGGTAATAGGAACTACCAAAAATCCAATAACCATCGTCAATTATCAGTCATTTTACCCTCTAAAAAACCTGAGTTAGTCGGGGATGCCAATGGAGATGGGATGACCAATATTTTCGATTTAGTTATGGTAGCTGGCCAATTTGGATTGACTGGACCGAATTTAGCTGGAGATATTAATAAAGACAATCTGATAAATATCTTTGATTTAGTCTTGGTTGCTAATAATTTTGGCCAAGCGTTATCTGGTGCACCGAATCAGATAAACCTAACGTTGACTAGCCAACAAACAAATCGGTTAGCAAAAGTAATAAAGCAGTTACAGAACAAAATCAATTTATCAGTAATTGAAGCTGGAATTTTAGAATTGCTAATACACTTTGTTCAACAACAGACTCCCGATGTAACAAAATTACTGACGAATTACCCTAACCCATTTAACCCAGAAACTTGGATTCCCTTTCAGTTAAGTAACAATTCGATTGTGACGATCACAATTTATAGCATCGAGGGATATTTGGTTCGGCAGTTCAACCTAGGACAAAAATTGGCTGGTCGTTATTTAAGCCAAAAACAAGCTGTTTACTGGAATGGAAAATCACAAACAGGTGAGTCTATGGGCAGCGGAACCTACTTTTATCAATTGCAGGCAGGCGACTACATAGAAGTACGAAAAATGTTAATTTTAAAATAAACATCTAACCTCAAGCTTAGGTAATCGAATTCCCATATAGCCTAATTCCAAATCGTTTGCCAAACATCGAACTTAGTCAAAATATTGATTTAAATTGGTGATCATATGAGTACATGCAGAGGGGCCGTATTTTTTGAAGGTAAGAAAGTATTGACAATAAAAAAATTTCCAATACCTGAACCAAAACACGGTGAGTTACTTGTCAAAATTGAAGCCTGTACGATTTGTGGAAGTGATATCCATACCATTCAAGGTAAACGCAGTGAGAAATCACCAACCATTTTGGGACATGAAGTTGTTGGTACGATCATTGATTTATCTAGCCCGGTCCGTGATTTTAACGGTTTACAGCTAGAAGTTGGTCACCGAATTACTTGGTCAGTTTGTTTCAGTTGCCGGGATTGTGATCGATGCCGAAACGATATGCCTCAAAAATGTCGACAATTGAAGAAATTCGGACATGAGTATGTACATGGAGATGGACCTTTACTTGGTGGTTTCTCGGACATGGTTTTATTGCCTGCACAAGCTACTGTATTCCAGATTCCCCCTGAAATAAAATCAACCGTAATTTGTCCTGTAAATTGTGCAACAGCGACCGTAATCGCATCTATGGAACTAGCTGGAAAAGTAAAGAACAAAAGAATTCTAATTATTGGTGCCGGGATGTTGGGTTTAACCGCTGGAGCATACTGTAGCTCTAGAAAAGCTAAGGAAATCGTATTCCTTGATCAGAATAAGAAACGAATTGAGTTGTCTAAGTCGTTTGGTGCAAGCAAAATTGGAAATTCGTTTATGGATTGTATGGATGATAATGCTGGTGCTTTTGATCTCATTTTTGATTTTGCAGGTTCAACCCAATTAATTCAGCGGTCATTAGATTTTCTTACTATTGGTGGTAAATTAATCTTGGTTGGAACAGTAATGCCTGTACCTGAATTAACTCTCAAACCGGAGTCATTAGTTAGAAAATTGATCTCAATATATGGAGTCCACAATTATCGTCCAGAACACCTAAATAAAGCCATTGAATTTCTTTTGGAACAAGCTGATAATTATCCATTTGCTGAACTTGTTGAGAGATCTTTTCCTCTAGAAAAGATCAACGAGGCTATCAAATTTGCGACTAATTTCAAGCCTCTTCGAGTGATGATAGAACCATAAGTGAACTTCATAGCGTCGATTGATTATCACTTCCACAATCCTTAGTCTAGAATCGTGAGATAATGGAAAGTTAGCCCAAGGAGAACCTATTTGATTGTGCTTTATGGCATTTAGATTAATGACGGTCAGATTATTATAGTTATAATTCATATCTCAAACTTAGACATACACTCGAAAAGTGTCAGCAGGTCGATAGAAGTATGTTTTCATATTCTAAGGATAGTCAGTTCAGTCCGTGTAGAAAGCTAAAATAACTTTTTCTCTAAGAACTACTAATCTACAAACTTGAGCTAACAATCTTTCTTTTGATAAAATGACTTCGTCGTTAGTAATCAGAATGAATAGCATAGATAATAGCATTCGAGAATGTGAAGAAAAGTGGATTAACCTAAACAAAATAAAAAATATAATTTTGTAACTGCAAACAGTGTAACCATCATATTTTAAAATGAATAGCTATCTATTAGCCAAAGTAACAGAGTAAAAAAATTGAAAAAATATGACGTAGCCATAGTAGGCGCTGGAATTGTAGGGCTTGCTCATGCTTTTCAAGCTGCAAAACGAGGACTCAAAGCTATCATCTTCGAAAGAACTGAGCAGGCTGAAGGTGCATCGGTTCGGAATTTCGGTATGGTTTGGCCAATCGGCCAGAATGCAGGTGATCTATATGATATCGCACTTTTGTCACGACAGATTTGGTTAGAGCTAAATGACGAAAAAGTTGTCGAAGTGGAAGAATGCGGATCTATCCACCTAGCCCACCATTCTGATGAAATGATCTTATTGGAAGAATTTGTAAGTCAAAAGACTCACCAGTCTGAAATTATTAATGCTACGGAAGTTATTAATCGATCAGTGCTCGCCAACGAATCTGGGCTGCTGGGTGGGATGTATTCCCCAACTGAATTGCGAATTAATCCTCGGACAGCTCCTCACAAAATCGCGCACTGGCTATTAAAAAAACCTAATGTTGAAATTCGGTTTAATACTTCGATTATCAAAATTGAGAGTAATCGAATGATTTCCTCCGACGGCAGGTCTTGGGAAGCCAATAAAATCATGATATGTAGTGGTAGCGATTTAAAAACCTTATACCCAGATGAATTCATAAAATCGGATTTAGTACTGTGTAAACTGCAAATGCTTAAATCTGTATCTCAAAAAAAACTGCTGAATACCCAGACACCACATCTTGCTAGTGGACTGACTCTGCGCCACTACAGTTGTTTTGAGAATTGTCTTTCTCTGGAAAAACTGAAACAAAGAATTCAATCAGAAACACCAGAATTGGATTTGTTTGGTATTCACGTGTTAGCATCTCAGTTTCCCAATGGTGAGGTTATTCTGGGGGATTCCCACGAATATGGGGATCAAATTACACCATTCAATAAAACAGAAATTGACGAATTAATGATTCGCGAGCTCAAGAAAGTCATTAAATTGGATGACTGGACAATAAGAGAACGATGGTATGGTGTCTATGCGAAGCATCCAGAATTACCCGTATTTGATCATCGTGTTGACGACTGTGTTTCCTTATTCGTCGGTACAAGTGGTGCGGGAATGACAATGGCTTTTGGGTTAGCAGATCGATATTGGAATAACTTAAGTAGGAATTGAAATGCCATCATTAAAACACCTCAAGGCTATTGTATTTGATTGGGCTGGAACAATGATTGATCATGGAAGCCGGGCTCCAGCAATTGTTTTTCAAGAAATCTTTCGACAACGAGGAATAGAAATAACCATTGACCAAGCGCGAGAACCAATGGGAATGGCCAAACGGGAACATATTTTAGCTATTACTCAAATGCCAGAGGTTCAGAAAAAGTGGGTTGAGAGATTTGGTAGATCGTCTGCCGATCCAGATGTTGACGAAATGTATAAACAGTTCTTACCGTTACAAAAAACAACGTTAAAAGATCATAGTCAAATGATCCGAGGGGCAACGAAAGCCGCAGAATTATGCCGTAACCTCGGATTGAAAATTGGATCAAGTACAGGGTACACGAAAGAGTTGATGACCGATGTTTCGGCTATTGCGAAAGAACAAGGATATGAGCCTGACCTAATTCTTTGTGCTGAAGATGCACCACGTGGTCGACCTGCACCTTACTTACTATATGAAGCATCAAAACGATTGGATGTTTATCCGATGTCTACAATTGTGAAAGTTGACGATACAATACTCGGAGTTAAGGCCGGAGTAAATGCAGGCTGTTGGAATGTCGGAGTTACACGGACTGGGAACTTGTTGGGGCTTTCCTCAGAAGAGGTAGAGGAGTTGACGGAAAATCAACTGGATCATATGATATCTTCAGTAGGTCAACAAATGTTGGATGCAGGCGCACATTTTATAGTTGAGTCCGTGGAAGATATTGAGATTGCTTTAACTTATTTTGATGAGTTGCTAGATCAAGGAGCTTCTCCAAACGATTTTACTTTTTGTTCACAACTTATAACTTGGTCTAATACAATGAGCGGCTAAAGTGTCAGTTTTTCTCATGATCGAAGTATGCCGCCTGTTTTGATCAATTTTTTTCAGTTGATATTTCCTAAAGTCTCAACATAAATAGAACTTGAAAGAAAGCTGTAATGTTATTTATTAAACTCAGCGATGCGACTTCATCTAAAGTCAATCAGACATTTTCCTTCAGCCCATTGAATAATATTTTATAGTCGACAAAAAGGAAGAAAAAGTACTCTGTGCGTGCATTGTTTCTGGAATTGAATCAATCTAAAAATAGCCTAACATTATTTAGCTAGTATAATAGGAGAGATTATGACATTTCGAGCAGCAGTTATTGGATGTGGCCGAATAGGTAGTACAATAGACGATGAACAAGCTAATCGTCCTCAATTTCGTTATCCTT
>PBVO01000115.1 GCA_002729015.1 Candidatus Poribacteria bacterium | reverse complement strand
TACCTATCAAATCCTTACCCGCAGTTCCACTATCTTCTGACATATTTAGCGCACTCATAAAAGAATTGGTGGCTGTCAGGTCGCTCATGGTGTACATCGTTGAGTCATCTATAAAGTGAACTATCTGATCACCATTAATATCTCGACCAACAAAAACTTCATCAGCACTATTAACGGTTGTCATCGATACTGGAGTAGGGGCTCCGGTAGAAATATCAAAGGCTGAAACTCTTTCATTATCTTGTGAATCGGTCACATATAGAATAGTCTGTGAGGATGTGGGATGAGATACCGTGATATTTTGGACCTTAGTAATACCAAGTCCGGATAGGTCATATTCGACAACTTCACCCAAAGTAGTTTGCATATCGTAACGATACACTTTGGTCGAATCGACACCAACATATAAATAACGGCCAGAAGCAAGATTAGAGTGATTGGAATCATCAAAAAACACGTCTGTGATCGAACCTGCCAGCTCATACTTTCCACTTGTAGCAGTGCCGTTTACTTTTGGGTATGACAGATGACTTGACCCAACAGCACTTGCAATCATAACTGGGCTATCATCATCGTGGGCAGATGCTGTTGTTGAATTAGCCCCTCTAGTTACGTTAAGAGTATTAGTACTTATGGAACCAACCGTCATTTGTTCATCACCAACAATAATGGTATCTCCAGCCTGAAATACGGAACCGTCATCCACATCAATTGCTGTTTCAGAATTATCCAATGCTTCATTGAGCAAAGTGTGATTGGTGAAAAATGCTACTTTGCTATTTCCAGTTCCACCTGTTCGACCGGCCACAAAAATATTACCTTGACTAGCAAAAACATGGGTTAGCGTTTCAGCAGTTCCACCGTCTTTGTTTAACCCATTGGCGGCTAATAATCTGAAATTAGATCCACTTGTAGTAGTAACAGTGCCAACGCCACTAGCTAATGGATCTGAAGCATCCAGACGGAACAAACCACCATTGGTTCCATCATCACTAATAGCATATAAATATGCTTTGTCTTGATCTTTTGAAGAACCGGAATAGTAATTATACGGATGGTCGACGCTGAGATCTTGAACAGTACCGACAGTATTACCACCATAGGTGATTTTAATATTCTTCTGAGGGACGGGATTGTCCGCTTTTCTGGATACGTCTAGAATTTTAACTAAACTATCTTGAGAGTCGGCAGCAAAAGCGACATCCATAAACCCAGCCCCTTTTTGTTCCCGATATGTAGTAGTAGTTTTAACGGCATTAGCCCCAGTTGTGGCCGTAGTCCCAGCAATGAATGTAGATCCATTGCCAGAGAAAATTCGGGCATAACCATCGTAATCACTGGTACTCTCGTTAAGCTCATTGTCTCTAAAAGCAATGGTATTAGTACTACCACTGTCAAACTTAGCTGGGCGATTGTCTGTTACCGCTGCCGTATCCGAAGCAGCAGTTCCATCAGCAGACGTTTGCGTCAGGTCAAAGTTCATGGTATCACCGTTCTGATTAATTGTTGCCGTAATTTCTCCACCAGCTAGTTCTTCTATAGCGAAGCTATCAATAGTAGTTAGGTTATTTCCACTCTCGGCAGTAAATACAAAATCAATAGCTGTGTTAGAGTCTGGGTCAGTGGCGTTATTATCCAGACGGTAGGCTTTCATTAAAGCTTTTTCGGAAGCACCAGTCCAAGAATCGGATTCATAGCTCAAGAAAACATAGGCTCGTCCAGCTTCAACTAGTCTACTACCATCGGGTGCATTACCTGCCGCACTTAATTTGATCACTTGGCCGTCAGTTATTCTTCGAACTTCGTCTCCACTTCCATTCAAGGATTGGCCAGTTAAGTCAACGGCATTAGCCACAGTAACATTTCCGTTACTTTTGTTGATTTGCGCGACCAGGACCGTTCTATCAACAGCATCATAACCAGACACATCGCCCATAGCCCAGCCAGTCTTTCCTAGACCGTAGACATTATAGTTAGTTCCATCATCATACACACCAAACAAATTTTTAAACCGAGCCGTCCCCAAATCAACGGTCAAGGTACTATCCGCTGTAGCAGCTGCGGTTGAATTGGTAGGGTCAATAGTATAAGCCCGCAATTGGTGACTTCCATCAGCCACAAACATCTTGGTCCCACTGATAGCTATACCTTGTTCTGGGGCCACAATCTTTCCATTGGCGGTTGAAGCATTAGCTCTGAGAGACCGTAGTCCTACATCTGGTTCTACATCTTTTGACGATAGAGCTGAGTTATTGACTCGGGTGGAATTAGACGCTGACCCACGATTGTAATTACTGAGGGTTGTGTTGGTAGAACTATTATCAGCCACTTTGACTAAAACTTGATTAGAACCAGCAACCGACTTTGTGACTTCTAGCAACCGTTCTTCCAAAGCGGGACTTCCGTCATCTAACAACTGTCTAAAAACAATCAGATCACCTTCTTTATATTTCTTATCTGCATCAGTCAAGTTGAAAGTATAGATGTTACTACCATCAGGTGTAACTGTACTAACACTTGAGTCAGTTGTTCTCTTGAGTCCTGTAATATGAGTAGAATTAGCGTCAGGGAAATCAACATTAGCAAAGCCCGCTCCATCATAATCGGTAAGTTGCAGCGTAGTCCCTGAAATACCTCTTATTTTGGCTTGTCCATTAGCACCACCACTAAAAGCCGTCTGATTCTTGATAGTTAGGACGTCATTTTGTTTAAACTGCAGGATATCTCCAGTAGACGAAGAATCATTCAAAGCAACAGTTAGGTATGAATCAGTTCCNGTAGTGTTCAGNCCAATACCCGCCGAACTATGGCTNCCAGTTCCAGCGTACGATACTGCATTGAGTGTTACGCTGCTAATCCCACCGGTTACACCAACCAAACTTATATTTTGCGAATCGGTGACAGTAAAACCATTAGAACCAGCTCCTAAGGTTAATGTCTTACTGGATCCATTAATGGTGGCAGTGAGCGTATCATTTGAGACATTACGGAAAAAAGCATTGCTGAACGAGACATCCGCAGCCGTTGCGTTGGTAATACCATTAACTCGGAAGGTTGCATCAGCGCCTCCAGCATTAATAGTGATTACTTCATTATCTTGATAGCCAGTACCAGCGTTATTGATGGTAACTCCAGTAACAGCACCACCACCTGAAGCTGTGACATTAACCGTCATGCCAGAACCAGATCCCCCAGTCACCGCGACACCTGAAGCCGTCGTATAACCACTTCCACCTGATATGTTATCCGCCCCTGCGGCTCCACCCTCTTCATTGGTTACAGTACCACTGGCCGTTAGGCTCGATAGACCTTTGATGCTTACATTTCCTGCTCCCCAATTATAATTTGCGCCTTGCGTAACTGTGATAGTGTTACTGCTAGCGCTCCAATTAGCGCTGCTTACTGTGATATCAGCGTCAAATCCAGAAGTGGATTGGATAATCAAATTACCGCTACCAGCGGCCAAATTAGGAATCTCATTATTACCGCTGGTAGAAAGTTCCATCACTGCACCAATATTGGAAGCACCATTACTGATTTGAATTCCATTTTGAGAACCAGAGTTAGACAAATCATAATCATTGGATCTGGTAAGATCTAAGAAAACTGCTGTATCATGAGCAGAAAAAGCACCCCCAACAGCTCTACGTCCTGGCAACATTGTCGTACTACCATCAAAATAGACATTATCTAAGTAAGGTAACGTTCTATTACCACTAGCATTGGGAGCTTCTTCAAAATTAGCCACTGGACGAACTTTAATTTCGGTTGCCGAGGTCAAATTACCACTGGTTTCAATTACACCTTCAAAACGCTTATTATTGCTATCATCCATGATAGTAACTGTATTGTATTGCTTATAGCCCGCAAAATCACCTGCATTCCCTGTTAGTGTGAACAGCATATTACTCCGAGTTCCACTGGTAGGTGCAGCATAGGTAATCGTACCTGAAGAACTATTAGATGCTGGAGTCGCCGTTAAATCCATGGCAATTGTTGAAGACGAAAGATCAAAGTCCCTATTCGAAGCCGGCATTCGCAACATTCCATCGTCCATGTGGGCTTTACTAGATTCACCTACGGCGTTAGTACTAAAAGTCACATCCGGAGTACCAGCAGTGGTAGTACTACTGTCGTATACTTGGTTGACTGCATAGATATTACTGTTAGAGTCGACAGCAGCATCATCTTTATTTAATGCTTCGATACGTATTTTGGTATTATTCAGGACACTGGAGCCTGCAGAATCAAGGTTAGCAGCATTAAACGATAATCTTATGGTACCACCATTAGCAAAGCTAATATCGGCATTTTGTGTACCACTGCTCGTATAAGTGAAAGCGCCATTGCTACTCGCACTATCCCGATCACGGGTCAGATTAATCGTTCCTCCCCCGCCACCTGACTCTGAATGCGTTACAGTATATGTACCAACTAGAGCGCTATTATCAGTAACAGTTATACTAAGTGCAACGTTACTCGGCACCGCGTTATAAGCTGAAGAGTACTGCTTTATAGCATATTTGTTTTCATGGTCAACATTGAGATTATAATTGTTAGAACTACGAATATTCTGAGTGTCTGGTAAGAGTGCGTCCTTGATGGCTACACTTTTGATAGTACTTTGCAAGGTAACTTCGTTGACACTAGTTGTCTCTCCTGTAGTCCTATCTGCCTGAGTATTAGTAGTACTATCGTAAAGAGACAACTGGTTCCCGTCCGCAATAAAAGCCCAATCCTTTTGATTTTCAGATCTCTGAGCACCACCGGCAATATGTTTAGGTCGATGGAAAAAGATTTGGTCAGTGGTGCTGTCAATATCAACATTGGTGAAAGTAACTTGATTGACTTGGTTAGATTCCAAACGTATCAGTGGGCTACCAGTGGTATTACTGACCATATCGATTTTATCTTCTAGCATGTTGTAGCTAGCTGTTACTCCAGCATCTGAACTATTAATTCGGTCAAGAACATCTTGTAACGAATCAGTCCCCTCATAATTAATAGTAACTGAGTTGATATTGAAACTACCCGAACTAGGTAGGGCCCCATTCCTGAATCTACCTTCGGATAACTTTGCATAAATATCAAC
>PBVO01000114.1 GCA_002729015.1 Candidatus Poribacteria bacterium | reverse complement strand
CACCTAGGGTGGCAAAAGCCCCCCCCCTTTTAACTGCCAATAAAGGGTGTGCAAAAAAAAACAAAGCACCATTTAAGTTTGACAAAACAAGCAAGCCTATACAACCAGGCTTAGCGCCAACCCTTGACCACCAAAACAACACCAGCTAAAATACTTCCATAACAACCACATTTATCTGGTGAAAAACCTTAATGACCCGAGAAGGTGATAGAAATGGCAGAATATAGACAACCTAAAAACACTCTTAAAAAACAGGTCAGCCTCATGTTGCCCACAGAAATATACGAAGGAGCTAAGCGAGACGCCAAGAAGTACAATAGATCAATGGCCTATCACATCGTAGAAACACTACGAATAACCTTCTCGGAAGCTATCCAAGAAGTCCAAACAGAACGGGAGCAAGCAGCTAAAATCAATATATTGGAACAATTTAAAGTACAAGCTCAATCCGAAGGACGTAACCAAAACTGGCTTACGCTCTTAGAGAGTATCTTCTGGAAGTTCGCTGAATCCAAACCGGCAGAAGATCTAGGACCTGATTTCTTGCCTGATTTATTTACTTTTGTCACTATCATGGAGGAGAGCCATAAAACTTAGAAAAAACCTATCATTCNAGNAAAGAGGGCTAAGGGAGACTTTTGGCAAAATGAGTTAATTAGTTGAACGGAATACAAAATAATACAGATCAATTTGTACCTATAACCAGTCCTTAAGATATAATTAGTTTGGTGATACTTAGATCATCATGGACGAACTTAAACTTGATTCAGTCAAAGGATGGCATCAAATGAGTGGTAAGTTTATTACAACAGAGCAAATGGAACGGGATACTCTAGATTGGGGCGTAATGGGTTGGGTTAGTCGCCCATCAACAACTAACACCAAAGACTTAGTTGTTATAGAAGTAACCTTGGAACCTGGTGGTGGACACAATTTCCATAAACACCCAGAACAAGAAGAGGTTATTTACGTTTTGGAAGGAAAGGTTGAACAATGGTTAGGAGACAAAAAACAAGTNTTGAGCCAGGGAGACTCAGTCTTTATCCCTGCTGATGCAGTTCATGCATCCTTTAATGTCTTCGATCAAAATGCTAAATTACTCGCTATTCTAGGACCATCGGTAGGTGAGGAAGGGTATCAACTCGTCGAAGTATACGATCAAGAGCCATGGAGCAATTTGCGTTAAAAAACAAAAACGAAACTAATAAAGGGGTAGCTGTCATAATTCTAATATGTTGGTAATCAGAATTACGTGCTTCTTACTGCTACTAGCTTTAACCCCACCGATAGAAGCGGTTGTGTTATCCCTCCGTCAGTTCGGTACTGAACTAAATAATTTTAGTGCCGAACTGGACCAGCCGCTGACGATCGACCTACATCTAGATCCCAAAGGAGAAACTGTGGTTGGGGTTTCTGTTTTCATTACCTTTAGCGGTTTAGATCTCCAATTGATTGACACAAAAAAAGAAACCGTNCACATNATCGAGGGTGCTGAGTCGACAGATCTACTTACTGGCTGGGNAACCCTTGACAATGATATGCACGGAGACCCAGGCAACGATATCGAAGATGATCAAATTGACTATGTTGCACTACTATTTAGGGGTGAAGGAAAAGCAATAATTAATCCTAGTATAGTNGCACGATTCAAGTTCAAACCACTTAGGGCTACCAAAGAGGCTAGCATTCAATTCGACCGAGATGATGGTCGGTCTCGAGTGACTGAAGTCACTTTGCTAACTAAGAATGGGCAACAAAAGCAAGCCTCTGCTACTCTAAACTCAGCTTCCCTGAGCATTCGAGGTGGACCTATAGTAAAACCTATACCGGAAGTTCGATTTCTGAATACAGAGACTTCAGCACCACTGTATTTAAACAACTACATTGAGGATGATGGTGAATTCTCCAAACAACAACTCAAGTGGTTAGATGTTCCTCATGCTAAAATCGCTACTCAGATTGATCAAATCACTCACAAAGCAATTTTTTCGGTCAAGGGAAATGACAAGAAGAATTTTTTCGGTTCGGCTATTATTGATCTGCAAGTTGCAAATAACAAACAATATACGGCTATGGCAGAAGTTCGGATTGAAGTAATGGCAGCTCCTATCATAAAGTTGTTGCCCGATAAACGACTTAAACTTAACCGAGAAGAGATCTTTGATCTTGGTCAGTTTGTTACAGATATAGATCAGCCTGACTTGAACGGCTTAACCTGGACTTGGTCTTTAACACAAGAATCGGATAATGACNCTTCGGTTGAAGTGAGCATAAACAAAAACTTAGTAACTCTGCGGGCAAAAAAAGAAACAGAAAATTCTGTCATACAATTTATAGCTAGAGATAGAGATGGCAATAAAACAGAAGCAAACATGAAGGTAACGGTTCTCCCTGATATAAACGGGCCAATTGTTTCTGATTTTCCATTATTAGTATTCACTGTGGATGGTACGCAGGTCCTACCAGCCCAAGAAATATTCAATTTGGATGATTATGTGATTGATGCTATTTCAGAAGATGAACAGATTAAATGGGAGGTAACAGGGAATCAACTAATAGAGGTCCAAGGTTTAAATAGNCGCAGGCCAACATTTCGTGCAAACACCGGAGGTATAAAGGAAGATTTTTTNATAATGGCTGAGAATCATTTAGGACAAAAATCCAACAAAAAATCGATCCTAGTGGAAGTCGTTCCGGTAGGTGTTCCTCCCCGAATAAACCAAGCAAAATTTCGAGAGGATCTACTCAATGAAAACAGTGTAGTTACTGTTTNGGTTGATCCGGAAAAAAACTTACCCTTTGAAAAAAGAAGTCGCCAGATAGTACTTAGTAAGTACGTTCAGGATTATAACAATCCTCCCGAGGAGATAACGTGGTCAGTTATTGGAAATGATAAAATTCAAGTAGTCATAGAAGAGAGGACTGCTACTTTATCAGCTTCTGTTGTTGCTAAAGAAAGTATTACATTCAAGGCCACTGATTCTGGCGGTTANACAGACGATGTACAGATAGTAGTAGAATCAGTAAAAGTTACACCACCCACAATCAAGCAATTCCCACAGACAATTAAGCTAAAAGCCAACCAATCTTGGTCCGATATAGAATTAGACTTATATATTACCGACACATTCACNCCACNAGAACAGATCAGATGGTTTGTCATTACACCAGATCCAAAGCTGCTAATGGCGAAAATCTTAGCTGACCGTCGATTAGAGCTGAAGGTAATTGGCGATTGGGTTGGTGAGACTGTTATTCTCTTGACAGCTACCAACCAATTTGGAAAAATCGCTAAACAGGAACTCAAAGTAAGAGTAACAGAACCCCCAAGTGTGGAATTACCTGAGAACATCTCGTTACAAGCTGGATGGAAACGAAACATTGCGCTAGATAAATATGTCCAAGATGGAGATAGTCCTGATGAAACCTTGAAGTGGGATATGACCCCTACATCATCCCCGGTTGCAGAATTGTATTCGAAAAACAGACAATTAAAACTCAAAGCGCCTAAGGATAAGATAGGGCAAACTTTCCCAATTCAATTAACAGNCACAGATGAAGAGAATAATAAAACTGTGACCAATATGAGAATTACAGTTTCTAGCTCCTCGGAATCACCATTTTCGTTGGCCACAGACGTTCCAAAAGAAATTTCATTTATAAATGATGAATCTAACCGTGTAGATTTGACAGAAAAAATCATTGACTCGATGAATGACCAACCTATGGATNCTGAGTTAATTTCAAGCAACCTTACATTCGATTTTGAATTTGAAANCAAGGCTAGTAACTTTAAATTTAAATGGAAGCAAGACAAAGATGCAGCTGGCGAAATATTTATTGATGCAATCGGCGAAATATTCACATTTTCAACCCCTGAGGTATCGGAAGAGTTTGAAATTCGACCNGCTGAAAATATCACACTAAGTATAAATGGTCCCAATGGGTCATCATTTGACTACTCTTTTCAATTGTCAATTTTTCCATCAAAACCAATTTTAAATAAAGAGCAACTGAAAAAGCCAATCGTTATGTACCCGGCCCTCATCAAAGAAGTTGACTTGGCAAAATATTCACAACAGAAGAAGGGAATTGATTGGAAAATTGAAAACCTTGAAGAGTTGGAACAATCAGGACTGAAAATCTCCACAGACAGCGACCAGCCAGCANTACAGTTATTACAATTTACCCCACCCAAAGACAAAGAACTTAAATCCATTACCCAAATCTTGGTTGAATACGATGATTTTTTAGAAGATGACATGTGTCCTGATCCAGAAAATTGTTTCGGATTTTATNTAAATCTAAAAGCAAGTAGAAAAGATAAGTTTAGCCAAGATAAATTACCCATTATCATCATTAAGCCTCCAGAACTGAAGCTTAACCTAACTGGACCAATTATTTTCCAGTCGGTCTCANGTACTGATTCAAAACCAGAAGCCAAGACCTTTGACCTTCAAGATTTAATCCAGAAAGAATCCGTCTCTGAACATGAGTGGAATTTTGGCACATCATCCTCCTTATCAGCCGACAAAACCAATTGGCTATCCGTGAAATTAGAAGCGGATGATTTTCTAACCNTAACAGTATACGAACCAAAAAACAAAGAATGGATTAAATCAAATTTAAGAGAANCAATTCCAATTAAAACAGGGACTCCATTTTTACGACTGNCTCCTTCCGAAAAATTTGCAACTGGCTTTAAAGAAGGNAAATTATTGGTCTCAGCAACTGATATCTGGAACCAAAAAGTTACTAGAGAAGTAACTATTCAATCAATTCAGCCACCTAGNCTTCAAGGCTTTCCCAAAATTATCAATATCTTTTGTGGGCAAGCCAATTACCANTCAGAGCTAGGAACANCGTACCTAGATCTTTACCCACTAGTACTTTTAGACCCATTAGCAAAAACTGACAAAGAAAAACTAGAATGGTCTTGGATGATCTGGGATGATAATAAAAAAATATACAGAAAGCCGGAAAAATCAGACAAGCTGAGAATTGATTTTGGTCAATCAAAGGATTCGGTACAGATTACAGAAAAGTTAATGACGATTAGTGCAATGGATAACTTTTTTATGGCGAACGAAAAA
>PBVO01000113.1 GCA_002729015.1 Candidatus Poribacteria bacterium | reverse complement strand
AAGCTGAAACAAGCGAATTAAATACAAAATTATCGGTCGCTTTAAAAAACTGATTAGAAAAGGCGGGCAGCCTTTTTTAATCAGTCCGAGAGCACTGTACTGNGACNTAATTAAGACCTGATTGATCAGTAAATCCAGACCTTTTATTCTTTAAAACTATTATTAATAACANCGATCCCACAGTTTTGGGTCAGAGGTAGGAAACCCTCTGCCAACTAAAGTTTTAAATAATCTCAGGTGGTAAAGAATAAATGATGAGAAAATTTAGTGTTTCAAAACAACAAATCAGAAAGTTTGATACAGACGGTTTTTTAATAGTCCGGGATCTTTTCTCAGTTGAAGAAATGAATTTACTACTTCAAATCTCCAAATCAGATNACGAAAAAAAGGATCAGATTGATTCATTTAAAGATACAGAAGGACGTGAAAGTAAAACATGGCTGACGAGTGAACCACGTAAAGATATTTACAATGCGTTTGTTCGATGTCATCGGGTATCTGAAACTATGGAGAAANTACTGGGTNATGAAATTTATCTTTATCATTATAAGATGATGGTAAAAGAAGCTAAGGTCGGTGGTCGTTGGGAATGGCATCAGGATTATGGTTATTGGTATCATAACCATTGTCTCTATCCGGATATGGGTAGTGTAGTTATCTCTGTTGATGATGCCAATAAATCAAATGGTTGTCTGCAAGTCATAAAAGGTTCTCATAAATGTGGAAGAATTGAACACGGTCGTTTTGGAGATCAAACTGGTGCTGACCCCAAACGAGTTGACCTACTTTTAGAGAATCTTGAATGTGTTTATTGTGAAATGAAACGGGGTGATGCCCTTTTTTTTCATTCTAACCTTTTACATAGCTCAGANCCTAATAATAGTAATGAACCACGTTGGTTGTTGATTGGCTGTTACAANACTAAACACAACTTATGTAATGACCTGCCCGGTCATCCTAGTTATAACTACATGGAAAAATGGACTGATGACCAAATTATTGAAGTTGGTACTAAACAGTGGATTCAAATGAAAAGTAGTGTGGAAAAATAGTCTTGTAATACTCAATTCTAATGATGAATTTGGATGAGAAAGGAATTAAGTTAGTTAAAGGTAGGTCTAATGACACAACCTGAAGATTATATTATTTTTAGATTTCTCAAGATTTAGAAACTTATAAATAAGACTCTAGAAAGTATTATCTTTAGTGTGGGAATGGTGTCAAGATTGGTCTGACAGTGATCAAAAATATAAGGTGTTACGGGGTGGTTATTGACTCACTATATCAATGGCTGGCGAATNGTGCCTACTACGGCCCTCCGGTTGATAGGTCCGTGCTAAGATCGCCTTAATAACCCTTTACCCCTCCACACTTTGCAATAATGTCTGAGAATCCTCATTATCAGACGTTTTCCTCCCAACTGGNAGCCTCCANCCACAACNCCNAGTACCAAGGCTGCCATTTTTTAGACCCAAAGCCCCAAAATAAATATCCGATAATTTTGGCAGAGAGGTATTACTTTCACAGATTCAATGGAAACCAGAGGTTGGATTTTTTATCTATCTGAATTTCACTTTGAAGCATTATTGGTAAAATCNTAGATCCGTTATGCATTTAAATGCTTTTGTTCATCTNGGTATTAAACAAGCATTTAAAATCACAGATTGACTGAAAATANAAAACGTTAGATAATGGTCTTTCCATTCCAGGATAACGAGTGCAGTTGACTCTTTAGGATTTCTGAAATATAACTAATCTGTAACAGCTATNAATCTACTGAATAGGGAGTTTTTATCATNGCAATAATCGTAAATCTAAAACNTTCCAATCAACCAGAAAAAAGAGAGCAANNCGTCAATTTTTTCAACCGGATCTTACCNGGCACACGTTCTTATGACGGATGTCACTGGTTATATAGTACAACTAACATTAAAGACAAAAATAAATGGGAATTCTTCAGTATGTGGGATAGTAAAGAAAAGTACGATGCATATCTTCAATGGCGTGTAGAAACAGGTGTAATGAAGGAAGCTGAGGAATTTATGGATAGTGAGCCCATCTTTAGTTTTTCCAAAATAGAAAAGTCGTACTAATTTANAATAATCTAGTAAACAGGTGTTTGGGTTGTACCGAAGGTCTCAGCTATTATTGCTAACTCAAGACTCTGTATATTTTTTCCCCAGGTCAGTCCCGTCTTCCGGTGCTTTAGATTTGAGATAGTTAGATGCGGTTAGCAAAGGCGATCAAAACCGAAGAGTTGCAACACTAGTTGGCACTCTTCCAAAATCAAGGAGGTAAAATGGATTCTCTAACCTCTGTAAACAGTGCGGAGTCAAGAATGAAACAACGGAATTGGGTTGAAGTTGTCAAAAAAATAGGCCCTGATTTTGCAGAAAGGTCTGCTCAACACGATCAAGAAGGATCCTTCGTCCACGAAAACTACGATGAAATGCGGCGTCACAAACTATTCTCGGCCAGAATTCCTATTGAACTTGGAGGAAGTAATTGTAGTCATCAGGAAATGTGTGAAACAATCCGGGAAATGGCACATTACGATGGATCAACTGCGCTGACCTTTTCGATGCACTCGCACTTGCTGGCAGCTCTGGTATGGCGCTATGAGCAGGGACTTACTCCTTCTGTAGAGCCAATCTTGAGGAAAATTGCCGACGAGGAATTGATATTAGTCAGCACAGGTGGTCGAGACTGGCTTAATGGATCGGGTACCGCAGAGAAGGTGGATGGCGGATATAAGATCAGTGGGCGAAAGTTTTTCAGCAGTGGTTCTTCCGGCGGAGATTTGATCGTGACAACCGGCGTCTACGATGACCCACAAGTTGGTCCCACTGTGCTCCATTTTTCCATCAGCCTGAAAGGTGAAGGCGTTACTATCGTAGAAGACTGGGACACAATGGGTATGCGTGGCACAGGATCTAACTCGGTGATATTGAAAGAGGTTTTCGTTCCGGAAGATTCTATTTCTTTGAGTAGACCTTCCGGCAAGTGGATGACGTTCTTCGACGTTATATCACCGATTGCATGGTCGTTGGTTATGTCAGCATACCTTGGTGTAGCAGAGACAGCGAGGGAGATTGCAATCGCTGAAGCGAAAAAGAAAAAAGATGATCAGATTGTGCAGGAGATAGTCGGAGAGATGGATACTAATCTACTCTGTGCTCAGACAGCATTGGAATGTCTCGTTGGGCTCGTAGGACCCGAGTTCACACCGAGCACAGAGAATTCCAATCTGACCTATCGGTACAAAACCATTGTCACCAAGTCATCGATTCGTACAGTAGAGAAAGCTATGGAAGTAGTTGGTGGTATGTCCTTCTATCGCCAAGTCGGGTTGGAGAGATGCTTCCGAGATATACAAGGAGCACGCTTCCATCCATTGCAAGAACGCAAGCAGTATACTTTCAGTGGTCGGATTGCATTGGGGCTTGAGCCAATAGCCTAGTGATGTATTCATTTCTGAGAGAAAGTAAAAGATAACAAAACAAAAAGACCAATCGACCAAAAACAAAAATTTATTTTCGGTCGATTTAGAGGTTAGTGAGTAAATGGTATACGTTGCCTACTCGAAGAAGGGATCAGAGATGATTACCGCCGCACGTTACGTGGTTAATAAAATTATTTGTAATTTCGGATCAACGGAATTTTCTCTACTGTGAACCCTCGATTGCACATATGGTACGCTGAACGACGTGGTTTTCGTTATCTTTCATGCCACCAGCAGCCAATGCAACCCCGTATTCGGGGGAGTGGTAAATATTCATCGCCTTACTCGTATTATCAAAACCGAGTGCGGCTGCGAGTTGGATACTTTGAGCACCCGCATGCTGATGTACGACTTTCCCAAAGGTAGTGCTAGTGAAATGTTGCATGCTAGACTCGGCATAACGCCAGAATGCTGATTCATCGATGATTTTATGCACGTGGTTCAACCAGAAACTTTGGTCTTGGCTGACGGTCAGTGGTTCACCTTCAATGCAGCAAACGCGCCGATCAACCACAGCACTCTCATCGTTTAGTGGACCCATTATTGATCGGGCGGCAGCATAATCGGGATCGTCCCAAAACTCAATGGAAGCCTGAACATTATTGAACTCGGCAACAGCCGCATACTGTACAGCATCCCCTAAAATAGTCTTCGCAACGGGACCAAACAGTAAGATTCTAGCACCATATTGGTTGTCGCCTTGGAACATTGGCATACTNGCCTCAGCATATGCGTTGAAACGATCGGGATCCTTGATATCGATAACATGATTGATCCAATAGCCTTTCATTGAATTACTCATCTACTTGATGTCTCCTATTTTGGTTTTCTGATATGATTCACCTTTTGATCAATATTGATCTGTTTCTATCAGTCTGCTTACATCTGTCATTGTTCCGCTTACTACTTGATGACGGACACGTTTCATATGCCACACTTTTTCAAGGGGGCTCCTTCGATATTTCGAACCAGATACTAGAGGAAAGATAGACCTCCATCCATTTCAGATTCGAATCAATAATAACCTCCGACAATGTATTTCTCCCCCGTCGAAAACTAGAGAAATGTTTAACAACTAATCCTGCATGTTCTCTAAAAATGGACCTTCGAGAAATAAATTTGAAGTTTGATGGGTTTAGTAATACATTGGCGTTGGCTACTAATACTACCATGATACTGTTCGGATTTCTTTCCGAAACTTCTGGCTCCCATCAGGGAGGCGTACTGAATTTAGAAAGATCGGCCTTTCCTTCTGCCTAGGTTATATCGTATGGCTTCATCCTGCATTAAATCATCGAATCTTCAGTGGCTCGTTGTTTGGCTGAAAGCTGTCAACATTCCTGAAAAGCCAAAAAACTGCTAGTGAATTTATGTGAGTGGCACCTGAATGACAGCTGGGGTTATGTGTAGGTTACGTAGGTTTTGTGGAGCCAAATCGGCGGCAAAGGAGACCAGAGGATTATTTAGTACCGAATGGGATGAATCCAAAGAAATTAGGCGCCACCAAGGAGNATTCTGTGCTATTTTCAAATCAACCCCTTCTGACATACTATGGATCTGTTTTCATATTTCACATCGATCAGCACCAGATTTTCGTGTTTTTTTAATAACCTAAAATAAAGCTTATAGGAAAGCAGTTAACTCACCTGACAAGAAGTTAAAGGGGAAATGATCAAGACAAACAGTAAGGCTGACTTTTTTGTAAAGGATGAATAAAAACTGACGACAATACTTAGTATCTTCAAAACTTCCTTCTGTAAGGTGAGTCAACTCCTCTGGCTCACCTTCTTTTTTGCTGATCAGTCCACATACCCAGATTAACATCTTAGTCAAATATTAAAATGTTGTTAGGTGAATAGATTGATGAAACGGGTTTCTATATTTGTAGATGTACAAAATATTTATTATACCACTAAGCAAGGTTTTAACTCTAACTTTGACTACAATGCATTTTGGAAGCAGGTAACTGTAGACCGACAATTAGTTGTTGCCATTGCTTATGCTATAGATCGAGGAGACGAGAAGCAAAAACATTTCCAACGCATATTGAGAGCTATTGGATTTGAAGTTAGACTGAAGCCATTTATTCAAAGACGGGATGGTTCAACTAAAGGCGATTGGGATGTCGGAATCACACTGGACATAATGGAATATGCTACAAAATCAGATGTTGTAGTGTTGGCCTCAGGAGATGGAGATTTTGATTTACTCCTGTACAAAATACGCCAAGACTATAACGTTTTAGCTGAGGTTTATGGTGTTAGAAAATTAACGGCTAAGTCCCTGATAGATTCATCTTCTAAATTTATTGCAATTGACGAAAAATTGTTATTATGAGTAACCTTAACTATTGGCAATAAATTTAATGGTTGTTAATTTATAAAGCCGGCGAGTTCTATATAATACTTTACTAGGATTCGGTTTCCACAGCATCCTAGCCCATGGCTTGATATCGATATACGGTTTGTCAATTTATCGTTGAATCTTTAATCAAATCGCCTATTTGATAATAAGCTTGTTTTAAAATTAAATCGACTTCTTCATAAGCAGAAATCCCTGTTTTGCATTCTTAGGTTTGCGTCTGATTTAATGGATACTATATCTGAAATTATTTGTAGTGTTCCAGAGCTTTCCAGTTGGGCTTTTATTAGTCTGTGTTTGGTTAGCTTTTTTACCTCTTTAGTCTCAGCGACTTTTGGACTTGGCGGTGGAACAATGCTAGTAGCTATAATGGCATCATTGCTTAACCCTATAGCTACCATACCTATCCATGGTGTAATTCAAATCAATTCAAACTTAGTCAGATCCATAATGTTACGAGCTCATATCAAATTCGTCTGGGCTCTACCATTTGTTATCGGTAGCATAGTTGGTGTCTCTCTAGCCAGCCAAATAGTCTTTGCTATTCCGAGGAACCTATTCCAAGGTATTATCGGTTTATTTATACTNTATTCGCTTTGGACTCCCTCCATCAAGGCTCTCAAATCTTCATGGATAATTTTTATTGGGATCGGAGTTGTTTCATCCTTTGCCACTATGTTTGTTGGTGGTACGGGTTTGCTAGTAGCGCCATTTGTTAAGGCTACTACTAATGAACGCCGAATGACTGTGGCTACCCACGCCGCTTTTATGTCATGTCAACATGGAGTGAAAATTCTGACCTTCGGCCTCCTAGGGTTTACTTTTGCACCCTATCTACCATTGATGGTAATCATGATTATATTGGGTACTACAGGGACATGGGTTGGCAAAAGTATCTTGACTAAAATATCGGAAAAACTTTTTCGCCTAGCCTTCAATACGATGCTAATATTATTAGCAACTAGACTTATCTATCAGTCTATTAAGAACGGGTTATTCTAGCCTAGTAAGATTAATAAAAGACAGAAGGACACCATCAATTTCTATTTTCAGCAAACATTTTTAACCAATCATAATGATCTCTGGCCACTTGGTTCGGTTGTGCATGAGAACGGGCTAAAAATCCAGGTACATGGTCTCGACCTGTGGGCAGATCTGGATTACTATAACGGATATCTAAACTCCAACGAATATGATCAGAAAAATTAGGAGTAGAACGGTGAACCGTTTTATGTTGAAGCATCAGTAAACCACCAACCTGAAGAGGACAAGAGACCACATCTCCCTCCGGTATCAATTCTGGAACTAAGTCCTCTGGCCCACCACTATTATAGGGTAAAAGACCGTGATTATGGCTTCCACGGATGACTTCTAGGCAACCATTCTCGATGTTGGCATCGACTAGTGGTAGCCAAAGATTAACCATAAATGTCTCTTCAGCGCTTTTATCTAGATATCCAAGATCCTGATGCCAAGATACAACTGATTTTCGATCAGGTAACTTGGCACGAGAGTTAAATTGAGGATGAACCAAGATCTCAGGACCAATAAAGAACTCCACAAGATCAAGAATTTCGGGCATAGTCATCACATGAAACATCGCCGCAGTTTTTCGCTTACCCGAGACATCTGCTAACAGTTCGTGGCATTCACCTTCCATAGCTTGGTGAATTGAGAAGAGGCGACGTTCAAAGGGGTGATTAGCAAACAAGTCCGTCAACCTACCTTGCTTATAGTAAATATTCGCCCAATTTTCAATTACGCCATTAAAATCAGCATAAAGAATTTCCAATTCAGAAGGGGCAAAGAAATTTTCGAGTATTAGAAATCCATCTCGTTGATAAGAATCATGCTGTTCTGGTGTTAGTGCAGGTTTCATACTTTTTCCTCTAAGAATAATCAAGAATTAGACAAGAATAGTTAAGATTAGTCGTAGTTTGATTTACTTAAAGTTAGATCAACTTCTCGCTCTGATTTTAACACAATATATTGTTAGATCGAAAAGTTACATGAACAAGGAAAATGTGATCAATTAAACGTAGAAACAGGATACTAAAATTGAGATTGAGCTGGTTATTTTACTTGGGTTGANACAACGAGAATAAGCGGCGATTTCTGATGTTTATTGTCTGTTGGGAACAGACAATTGGCTTCTGAGCCCAATTGAAAAACGGTAAGAAATGGTTGAGACGTTCTGCAGGCTAAACACTACCAATAGATTGCCCAAGTACAAATTAAAAAAAGATGACAAAATAGTATAACAAAGACAGAAAAACCTAATTGTCAGGTTTGAAAGACAAAGAATCAATACCAAACGAGTGGTTGTTACACGTAATCCAATAGAGATCAGAAGTAGTGGAAAAGAGATTATTTAACTATTGCGAGGTCTTTATTGTTTGAATCGCTGGTATTTTAGATCTGGATTGCTAGAAGATCATGAAGTAGAAACAATCTATAACTTTCATGTCTTGTTAATAGATCATTTTTGNATGTTAAATACGAAAATTTAGTTTAGCCTGGGGCAAAATCATAGATCGGTTGCTGAATCACTACACTCAATACACTCCAAAAAGCACCAACTACATACTCACCTAACATTATACCAAACATCAATACCATTGCTTTTCGGTAAGTTCCAGCACCACCAAACTGCAACGTCACCCACTTTAGAAAAGTAGCAATCACCAGACATGACCAAAAATAACCCACCCCATTAGTCATCGAAATAGCATAGCCCGCTGGGTGCAATGGGAACCACATGAAACGAGAACGCAGAATCATCAGAAAAAAAGTAAATCCCATTCCACCAGCCATAGCAGTAATTGCTGGAACATCTGGCTCTTTTGGAAAACTTAGCAGACCTGCTAACCAGTTAAATTGCCCAATATGCGCAATTGATGGGCCCATCCCCCCACCTCCAGCACCAGTTACTGCGCCACCTAATCGGTAAAGCTCTGATAGTGTAGCCCAAAAAGTAACTAATGAACCCCACACTACAGCTAATAGCATAGCGAAAACCAACTTCTTTGTGTTCATGCTNGCACGCTCAGCCATTTTGAGAGCTTCTAGCTGATGTGGCATGATGTGTTCTCGATAACCACGCCCAGACATCCACCAGTTCAAGGTGATAAAGCCAAGATTTCGACCTCCTAAAGGTCGAGAGCCCAAAATATTGATCAAAAACTGCTGACCATTGCACATTCCAGCCATTTCATGAGCGGGTGGTCCAATTTCTGCTCTCACTCGAGTAATTCCAACTGAAAGGGCATAGAAAAATAAAAAATAGGGAATAATAATCCAGACAGTCATACCCGCTTTTAAACAAAACCAAAGAATATATAACCCAGCACAAATAATCAACAATAGAGCCGAACGATAATTGATAGGTTCTTTACTTTCGTCAATACCACTATCCTGCCCCCAGATAGTTCTCCAGACATTGGCTAAATGACGACGAGTCACAATAACAGCCATTATAAATATGGCTAACCAACCNCCGATGGACTGCTCAGATAAATAAGGAAATGGACCAGGTATGCCCACAGCACTACCAATTACTCTTTGTATTTTACTGAAAATATAAAAGAACCAAAGAGAAAAAGACATATCTAAAGGCAAGAAGAACCCTAGTGCAATAACGAATGGATAGAGCGGAACTGGAATTCCACCCATAGCATTCCACGGGCGATCGGTAAAAAATTTCCCCCAGTCTCGGGCATTATGGCGAACCGAAAAATCAGGTAAAGATGGGAAGAAATAAGCCAATCCATGCCAGATATTAATGAGTGCTGCAACAATAAAACCATACCATAGAAGTTGATTACGGAAAAAGCTAGCAGCACCACCTCGTTCGGTAATAGCCATTGGCAACTGAATAATAGGGTATGCTAATTTTTCATGTTCAGTCCATTGTTTACGAACGATCACGTTCAAGCTAATCATAATGGCACTGACAGCAACTATGAAGGTTGTCCACCAGAGAGTTGGTTGGATCCAAGCACCCATTATCTGTTGATTGTAGAACGGTGTTTCTCCCTCATAAATTCCTCTGAGGATTTCTCGGTCAGTTACTACTAAAAACTTGGGAATGTGTGTTTGTATTAGGTCTGCCCAATCGTTTTCCGGAGTCGCAAACCAGAAAGCGTGTGGCAAGGCTGGAATTGTTAATGCTAGAGTATCATGTCCTGCCAGACCNCTGGCAATCGATAGCATTACATAAATAGTGATGAACTCGGCTTGGGATAAAGCTGACTTGGGAGAAACTCGCTTTATACCTAGGTTGATTAAGATGAGAAAAAATAGATTGAGGACGACGTTCCAAAAAAGAGAAATTGTTGTTGGATGGCCACTATGCCAAATACATTCGGTTTCAACAACCCAAAACACATTCGGAGGAATCAGCAGGAAGGCAATAAAAATAGAACGCCAAGTTACAGTCGTCCCAACGTGACTTGAGTCTGAATAGGAAGTTGACCTTTGAGCTGACTCGTTTTTGACCATAAGAAAGTTATTTTAATCTACGACTCTAACCAAATCTCCACTTTTTAAAGAAAATTGGCCAGCAACAATGACACGATCACCATCATCGATACCATCTACTTCCACGATATCTCCCTGACTTAAACCCAGTTTTACTTGGCGACGCTGTCCCGTATTATTTTCATCAACGACGAAAACGGAAGATTGTTCCTTTTGACTTCCAATCAGCGCTGAACGCGGAATTAATACAACATTTTCTCGCACCTCGACCGGAATATTCACCTTGGCAAACATNCCAGGCTTAAGTTGGCCAATCGTATTATCGACTTTGATCTCTACNCTAGCTGACCGGCTGACTAAATCGAGTGTTGGGCTAATTCGGATAATTTCTCCAAAAATATCTATATTAGAAACATCAACATTAATTGTGACTTCACGGCCCAGTGATATTTTAGCCAGATCCGATTCTATTACGTTGATGATAACCTTTAGCTGTTCCATTTGAACAATTTCAAATAATGCAACATTTGGTACTGCCATACTACCTAAATCAAAATTGCGAGCAGAAATTACCCCTGTAATCGTAGCCTCGATCGATGAATCACTCAGTTGCTTATTCACTAAATTCAAAGTAGTTTGAGCTCGTATCATTTGTGTTTCAGCTGCTATGATTTCTACTTCCNAACTCTTAGCCTCTAAAGATGACTGGGCTGTTCGAAGGCCAGCTTTTGCTGCTTCAACCTGTGACTTTGACAAAGCAATATCTTTCTCCCATGATTTGGTCTGACTAGATACTTGGGCCAAACTCAGTGCAGCCTTGGCTTGCTCCACTTGGGCCTCCATTGATTGAATATCTTCTACTTGAGCTCCTTTCTCAATCAGCTTTTGCTGCTCAAGTGCCATCTGGTATTGTGCTTTAGAAATATCAAGTTGCGTCTGTGAACTCTCGAAAGACTGAAGACTAATAGCACCATCTTCGAACAATTGTTGCAAACGTTCAAAATTGCTTTTTGCGTTTGATAAACTAGCTTTAGCTTGGTCAACAGCCGCTTGAGCTTGTTGACGGTCTTCAGCCCGAGCACCACGCTTGATCTTTTCCAAGTTTGCTTGGAGTGAAGCCAAACCAGATTCAGCCTGTTGGATTTGAGATTTTGCTCTAGTTTCAGATAAATCTTTTACCTGTTGTAATGATGTCTCAGCAGCAGACACGCTAGCTTGTGCCTGTGCAACTTGACCTTCGATTTGGATACGTGCCAATTTTTGAACTTGGTTATACGCAGCCTCAGCAGACCTATAGGCAGCTTGCGCTTGACGCTTATTAAGCAATAATTCTTCGTGTTCGATTACTGCTAAAAGGTCTCCTTTATTGACCTGTTGACCGACTTCTACTGGCATTTTCACAATCTGTCCCGCCATTTTAGAAAATATGGAGACTTTTGCATTAGGCATAATGGTTCCTGAGAGATTTAGCTCAGAGCGGATTTCATCAGTTTTAGCAACCGCTACTTCTACGGGTTTGCTAGTTTTTGCTAAACCTTGGGTGTCCAACTGTTCAGATTTTTGTTCCGTGATCCGTTCACTCTGTTTCGATGGTTGACAAGCAGCCGCTCCTAAAAATAATATTGCTCCCAGTAAGGAAATCAAAGAAGTCAAGAATGAAGGAAAACGTTTTATGAACATCATTTATCTATTTATTTTTTCTTTAATGTTGAAAGTGATTGTCCTATTGCCTTTTCTAGACGAACTAGTGCTACTGAATAATCATGCTGAGCCTGAATCCGGTTTACTTCGCTTTGTGTCAGTGCTAACTGGGCGTCGGTTAATTCAACACTAGTAATCAAACCATTTTTGTACTGCAGATCAGCCAACCGGAGACCTTCGTTAGCTTGCTCAACTGTTTCCTTCTGTACATCCATCAGCGATTGGGCTTCCAAAATTTGTAGGTAAGCAGCTCTTACTTCCTGTTGAATTCCGTCTTCTAACTGTGAATGTTGAACGGCCAACTGGGAAACCGCTGATTTTGCTTCTTGTACACGATAATAAGTCATTAAACCNTCAAAAATCGGGAAACTAAGAGCCAAACCGACATTCCACACCTTGTTCATCTCAGTTAATTTTTCGTTGTCATCTATCCTATAGTCAGCTAAAAAAGATAAACTGGGTCGAGTCGCCGCTTGTGTAACCTTGACCATTTCTTGAGCAGCTTGTTTTAATTGTTCTACCTGCTGTAAATCTGATCGATTTATAAGAGACCATTCAATTAAGTCATCAAGAAGCCAGTCGATCCGCTCATAGCGGAAATCTCCGCTAACTTGTATATCTTGATCAAAATCCAAGTTTAGCACATTCTTGAAGGCGTCCTTGGCTAAATTNACCGCGTTTTTCGATCGAATGTAAGTCGATCTAGAGTTAGCCACTTGCACTTTAGCACGAATAACATCAAAGTTAGTTGAGGCTCCAGATGCAAGAAGATCTTGAGCAATCTCAAGTTGCCGATTAGAAAACTCCACAGTTTGCTTTGAAACTTTCACAAACTCCATACTCAGCAAAAGGCGGTAAAATGCAGTCGCCACGTCTAAGTTGAGTTGATTGTAAGCTTCTGCTAATTCTGATTTACTGGCTGACAGTGTGGCCTTTGCACTACGATAAGTGTAGTAATAACGTCCCCAAGAAAACAGCGGTTGAACCAAAGACAACCCACCTTGAAAAGTATGGTGTGCACCGAACTCCATTTCTGTAATGCTGGATTTTCCTTCTACATCTTCAGATAAAATTGGAGGTTGTAGTTCATTAGTTTTCTCTTCGACCTGTTGCGAAGCCAACGGTTGCATTGGTGATTGAAAATCAGGAAACGGCGAATTTCCCCCAAAGTCGATAATGGATTTGGGTAAATCCCTAGCATATGTGTAATTTGAATTTAGGTTTACCTGTGGTAATCCAATTGGACGGGCTACTCGGAGCTGCTTTTTGCGCAAATTGAGTTTATCAATCAAGCTCTGAATTTTCAGGTTATGCTTGTGTGCATGATCAACACTATCAATCAAGGTAAAAACAAGTGGCTCATTTTTTTCTTGGCTGGTTGCTAATGAAATGATATAAGACGAAAGGCAATAGTAAACCAAGAAAGTTAATAGATAATAAAAATACCTGGGCTCTTTCTTAATCATTACGAAATGAAGGTATCTAGCAGGAAGCAAAAAACAAAGTGCCGTGNGTTATTGACTACGGCACTCATCTCCAAGTAGTGGGCTACTAAATCAATTGTCAAGCAAACAAATCCTATTAGTAGCGAAGGATTGTTCCAGATTCACCAACAGCCCAAACATTACCAGATTTAGAAAGTGTTATGTCCGCGAGGTTATTAGTAGTTGGACTTTCTTGTTGCAACCAAGTTACACCTCCATCCTGAGTATGCAAGAGTGTTCCATCATCACCCGAGATCCAACCCATTTTTGAATCAGAAAAGACAACACCAGTAAGTGTCGCTTTTACAGGAGCAACTTGCCTTGACCAACTACTTCCACCATCAGCNGTGTGATAAATAGCGCCATCTGATCCAACGATCCAACCAGTATTGACATCAACCGCGAAAACGGCCCGCAATTCTTCGGGCCCTGAGTATTGTGCGAACCAAGTCTTACCTGCATCTATTGTCTTTGCTACNGNNCCNCCNGCNCCNACAACCCATCCCGTTGTTTCACTTACAAAATGTACTCCAAATAAGTTNNTGAAGTCTATCTGAGGATTGTTNGTCGATTGACCATACCAATTTTCNCCNCCATCCGTAGTAACNGCAATTTTNCCCATTTCACCNACCCCCCAACCGTGAGTGGANGTGGGGAAATGCAAATTGTAGAAGCCCAAAGCACTTTTCCAACTGGTCATTGGATCATCAAATACGATCCGCGTAGC
Organism: Candidatus Poribacteria bacterium; assembly: GCA_002729015.1. Next base: position 7,422 of record PBVO01000113.1, on the reverse strand, counting down.
AGTTCCATGTCCTTCATCTCTAGGGTCATTAACCATATGCCACTTCGAACCCGCATTTTTTGTTTCCAGTAAGGTTGCATTGCTACCAACGATGTAACCCCGTTGTTCAGAGGTAAATCCAACACCAAACAGCTCGAAAGCATTACCACTAATCTGGTCCTTCCAAGTTTGCCCCTCGTCAGAACTGTGCATAACAGCACCGGCCAAACCGATCGCCCAGCCTTGATTTTCGTAGAAAGATACTCGAGTCAGATCGCTATTACTCGATACAACTTCCCAGTTTTTACCACCGTCAGTCGTATGCAAAACAGTGCTGAAATCACCGACGATCCAAGCCTCTTTCGGACTTACTAAGTGAACTGAATTTAGCTTTTTCTGTACCGGACGTTCTACCTGAGGTCTAGTAGTCCAAGTTTTACCACCATCAACGGTCGCCAAGATAACACCAAACTCAGCTGCACCGTAACCATGGTTTTCATCAGCAAAGTGTATACCCCAAATTGGCTCTGGCATACCATTGGTATTTGGCACCTTACTTTCCTGACTTTCCCAAGTTTTTCCTCCGTCAGCAGTATGTATAAGAGCTCCATTACCACCCGAAGCCCAGCCGACCTGATCGGTCAACATAAACAGTGCGTCCAAAGTTGATGCTGTTCCACTTTTCTGTGACTTCCAGGTTTGCCCACCATCAACAGTACCGAGAACCGTTCCGCCTCCACCAACAGCCCAACCCACGGTTGGACTTTTGAAAGATATACCCATAATTACGTTGTTAGTTTTTGTATCTTGAGCATTCCAACTTCGACCACCGTCGTTGGTATGAGTAACATAACCACCATCACCACCAGCCCAGCCATTATTTTCGTCGGCGAAAGTAATGGCAACTAGTACGGTATTGGTACCGGTGTTCAGCTTATCCCAAGTTTTTCCGCCATCTATCGTTTTTAGAACCGTTCCATTATCACCACAAACCCATCCCATGGTTGAAGATATAAAACGAATTTTATTGAGTTCTATCTTATCAAAAGAAGATGGAAATGGTACGTTCGGCTGACGTTCCCAATTTTTTCCGCCGTCTTTGGTATGCAGAATAGTAGAGTGAGAACCAACAATCCAACCTACTTGAGTCGAATTATCCAAAAAGAACACATCGTTGAACTTGGCCTGCCATTTGGCACTTTTTACCACTTCCCACTGTTGGGCAGATAAACATACCACACCTAAAATCAACACTAGTACCAATACGGTAATACTTTTGAGATTTTTTAACACCAGATATTTCCTGTTAGTCTATTTTTTCTAAAAACGGCACTCCGAGCGAAGGCCAAACTCGGCGAATTATACTATTCAAATCAATAGCCGTCAAGCGAGTTAGCTAACCACTTGTGCTTGGCTTTTTTCTATCGGAGGCAATTCCGGATAATTACCTTTTGCATTCTTCAGCGCGGTCAAACCCTCTACAAGTATCCAAAATTGCAAGAATTGAATTCCAAGGCCAAAGCAGACTAGCAAGTACTTTTGATTAATCCACCAACCTGTTTCGGGATTAAATATGTTATGCATCATGGCCCAAGTTGGCATTATTATCATAGCCAACATTGGCAAAGCAACAAACCAAACAGGTTTATTGCGGCGAATCAAGTAAAAGAGAATCACCATGAAAGCTAAACCTGCCAGTAGTTGATTAGTTGCTCCGAATAAAGGCCATAGGATCATCCCACCACTACCAGGCCCACTAGGACCTGGTAGTAAAGCGACGGCTCCTCCTAAAATCAATGCTATTGCGGTGGACACATAACGATTGGTAACAAAAGATAAGCTAAGGGTCTGACCAAGTTCTTGAATAACGTAGCGCTGAAGTCTTGTCGCCGAATCTAAAGTGGTTGCAGCAAAACTCGCTACTAATACTGCCATTATCGTAATGCCCATTTTCAGAGGAATACCAATGACAGATAGAAAATTTCCACCTCCATCAATAAAGGCACTCACCTTTTTACCCAAGCTGTGGTTCTTCCATCCCCCGACTAGCTTTCCATCTATCTGACTGATTTCTGCCGAATACCGAGACTCCCAAGCTAATCGGCCTGATATCTGTTTACCAGTCGATTGGTCTACGACGGGAGTAAAGGCATAACTAGCACCAGTACCACTTTTTTCGAACAATCCCATACCAATTCCGGCGCAACAGGCTAAAATTACAACCACAGCCAATCCACCTTCCAGAAGCATGGCACCATATCCAACGTACTGAGCATCTGCTTCACTTTCGATCTGTTTACTAGATGTACCTGAACTAACTAAACAATGAAATCCGCTAATAGCGCCACAAGCGATAGTAATAAACAAAAATGGCATAATTGGTGGTGCATCAATCGGAATTTTATTTGCGACTGCAGGCGCCGACACAAGCAAATCAGCTTTGCCTGTTACACCTGCTATAACCAATCCTATAATGAGTAACCCTAGAGCTACAATTAATTCATGAGAATTAATATAATCCCTAGGTTGCAAAAGAGTCCAAACGGGCAAAACCGATGCGATGAAACAATAAACGAATAGAATCATTGTCCAAACAACTACNACATTGGCTAGTGTTTGCCCTACCAACGGAAGACCAAATAAGCGAGACAAATCAATCGGTAAAATATAAGCCCCAACTGCCATTGAAACGTACATAACCCCTAAAGCTAAGACGGAGGGTATCAGTAAGCTTTTACCTTTTCTGTGAATCCATATACCAATAGAGATAGCCAATGGGATTTCGATCCAGACGGACAAGACTGATTCTGGGTAGAGCGCAAAAATTAAAGCTATAACTAATCCAAAAATGGCTAAAACAATTGTCAGAGACATAAACAGAACCAATAAAAAGAAAATTTTTGCTCTAGGTGTGATCATTCGCCCTGCAATATCACCTACTGTCTGCCCACGATTCCTCATCGAAATCACCAAAGCACCAAAATCATGTACAGCACCAATGAAAATCGAGCCTAGGATCACCCATAAAAGAGCTGGTAACCACCCCCAAAACACAGCAATAGCAGGTCCGACAATTGGCCCAGTACCAGCAATACTGGTAAAATGATGTCCAAAAATAATCTCACGCTTGGTCGGAACATAATCAATATCGTCTCTCATTTCTTGGCTTGGAACCACAGCTTCTGAATCCAAGCCAAAAATTTTACTTGCTAACCATCTACCATAGGTATGATAAGCAACAATGAAACCAACAAAGCTAGCAACTGCAATTAATAGCGTATTCATTTTTTTCCCTGCNCCTGAAATACTGTTTTAAAAAATCTCGCATAGAAACCGGCTTAATGCTAAAATAGCAGTAATAGATCATTGTTTCAATGCAAAAAAACCTGACTTTAAAATGGGAACCAGGCTCAATTCTCTAGGAGGAAAAGATGAAACTACCAATCGCGGCCTACGTAGTGATGGCTGCATTGATAGCACTTATTGTTTTGGCAGGTCTCTTCTACAAGATGCCCGAATCAGGCCCCTTTGCTGGGTTTGGCATGCCAGATAGTGCTTCCGCATCGAAAGGCTTATCCGACCCCAGCAAACGTCGCTGACGCATAACAAAAAATAAAACAAGAAGTTCGCTTCATCCGATGTACTCGAAGAGCGAACTTCTTTTGTGTTTAAACTTCGTCTAGCTGATCAGCAGCTACATCTTCTAACGTATCCTCTTCTACTTGCTCATCGCCAAAATTGAGAGCAGATCTAATTTCTTTGTCAATGGAAGTTCGTACTTCATTGTTCTCAAGCAGAAAATTCTTAGCGTTTTCTTTACCTTGGCCGAGTCGCTGCTCACCATAGTAGAACCAGGCCCCACTTTTTCTTACGATTTCTTTATCGACTCCCACATCAATTAAATCACCGACTTTAGAAATACCTTTACCAAAGTCAATATCAAACTCGACCTGAGTAAAGGGAGGCGCAACTTTGTTTTTGACNACTTTAACTCGCACCCGATTTCCGGTCGTTTCTCCACCATCTTTTAGAGCTTCAGCTCGCCGAACTTCCAATCGAACAGAAGCATGAAATTTAAGAGCTAATCCACCAGGTGTCGTTTCCGGATTTCCAAACATAACTCCTATCTTCTGTCGAATTTGGTTGGTAAAAATAACGGTCGTTTTCGATCGGTTAGTTACCCCACTTAGCTTACGCAAAGCTTTTGACATTAATCGTGGTAATACACCAACATGAGCATCTCCCATCTCACCCTCAATCTCAACTGAAGGAGCTAGTGCTGCTACAGAGTCAACGACAACCACATCAATAGCTCCACTACGAATTAAAGTTTCTGCAATTTCTAATGCCTGCTCGGCAGTATCTGGTTGTGAGATTAGGACGCTATCCATATCAACACCGATNTTTCGAGCATAGAGAGGATCAATAGCATGTTCAACATCAATAAAAGCCGCAACCCCCCCCATCTTCTGGGCTTCAGCTACTACATGAAGCGTAAGGGTTGTTTTCCCACTTCCTTCGTGGCCGTAAATTTCAACTATTCGGCCCCTAGGTACTCCGCCAACACCTAGAGCAATATCAAGACCAATTGANCCAGTTGGGATAGCTTCAACAGGAACAATATCATCACTATTAAAGCGCATAATCGAGCCTTTTCCGTGTTGTTTCTCGATTTGAGCTATTGCCAAGTCAATAATTCGGCTTTTTTCGGAATCACTCATTTATATATTTCTCCTTAATAATTTAATTAAGCAATTTAAGCTGAAGCGAACGAAAATAACGATAAGCGATCATATACAGCACCGGAAGATAACAGCTGACTCTGCATTAGTGATATATGGTTGACTGCTATCGATAGATCTTTTGGGAGCTGATAGTCTGCAAGTTTTTGTAGATTAACTGGGGTATGAACTCTGGCCAAAGTTATATGAGGTACAAACTGTCTCTTTTCTGGTAAATAGCCAATAACTTTTAAAGCTTTGTTTATTCGAATCGATAGATCCGAAACTTCTTTACCGTTTTTTATACCAGCCCAGAGAACTTTNGGCTGAAAAAAGTTAGGGAAAGCACCTAAATCCCCAACCCTGAGAATAAAAGGCNGTTGTTGATTAGAAACTTCTATTAATTTTTTTTCGATTTTAGGTTGGTCCGCTTGGGGCATAAATCCGACGAACTTAACCGTAAGATGCATATTTTCTGATTCGACCCAGGATAATTCATCCCATTGAATTTTCTCTTGAATCGAAGCTAATTGAGACTTGATATCTATTGGTATTTCAATTGCTACGAAACAACGAATTTTTCCCGACTCCATTTAGTTCGAACCTAACAAGCCCGACAAAGCCCGTCGATTCGCCCACAAAAACTGACCTCCTGATGCAACAGTGCAAATCAGTGGAATACACATCATCAAAAAAACGGAACCGTATGGTCCCTGCAAATGTAAGGCTAGTTGTTCAACACCTGGTCGTAACTCTCGAAAAGCAAACATTATCAACACGATAATTACAGCAATCATTTGTGTGTTGGTCTTGAGTTTACCCCATATATTAGCAGGTACTACTTTTCCGTATCGTGCAATAAAAATTGATCTCAGTACAGTTACTATCACCTCTCGAAACAAGATTACCATAACCATCCAAGCCGGAATTAATCCTCCTTTTGGAAATAATGAAAAAACAACTAATGCCCCGCCAACGAGAAATTTATCAGCTAAAGAATCAGCTATCTTTCCAAAATTTGACACATTATACATTCGGGCTAATTTACCGTCTAAAAAATCGGTTATGGCAGCCAAGGAAAACATAATTAAAGCGTTTACGTGTTGACCATGCAAGAACATAAAAATAAAGATTGGTGTCATTACTAAACGAAGAACAGTTAACGCATTAGCAATGTGCTTTTTTATGAAATCAATCATTATTTATTTACCTAACCGGAAACCATCAACTCAAATTTATTTCTCTTCGGTCAGATCAACCAGTTCGACATCATCTGGCATTTCAAACCTAAACGCTTGGGCTGGTATGTTCTTATTTCGACGAATATTTTTCAATGCTACAATGACGCTCATTTTATCTCCTTGTTGATTAGAAGAACGATAACCGAACTGGACTGGAAGCCAGTCTTTTGCACTAATCCATATCTCCAATACTTCACTAACACTTGAACCATCATCATTCTTGGCGATCAAGTGNGGCTTAGGTTTCAACTCGAGTTGATAAATATCCTTCTTTTGAGCAGCTTCATCTAAAACTAGGTTGATTTGATAATTTTGTTCTGTTCCTTCCAAGGAAATACCTATTCCAGGTATCAGCTCTTTCTGCTTAGGATCCTCAATTTTCATACGGTTAACCTGATTGAGAAAAGGTGTATAAGACCAAGAGAATTTTCCATCTAAAATAATTAACTGGACAATATTATCTGGGTCTTCTTGGCTAACATACTCTTGACGTAACAGATTAGGTTTACTAAAGGATATACGACCACGAGCTATTCCTTTATTNGTGTTTCGAATAGTAGTTTCTTCAAAATCGGCGGCAAAATTCACTGACTTTTCATAAGCCAATTTGAACTGATCAAAAACTTCTTCGGCAGTATATGCATGAACAAAACTGANGTTCATNTGAACGNAAACGAGTAATNATAGGTATCCAATTTTAATTTTTATTCGTCTCATAGGTATCATATNGTCGAANTCCCTACTCTTAAGAGTTAGGAGAANACTGAGCTCCTTTTAGATTTGTTATGTAAATTTTATCCTGCGTATCTCTGAGAGGAATTAAACATTTTTCNTTTNCCTCTTCTCTCNGTGGCGATTTCTATGGAGAGTAACAAACCTCAATTGAGCAACCAATACAACCATGNAACCGACTCAGTACGATTGTCCACAGGGAGGAACATGAAGCATATTTTTAACGCCAAGCACCTTTGCTAATCAAAGCTCGATAGCATAGCATTGGAGGGTAAGTTTGTCAATCAGCAGATTGGATTGACACTTAAGCGTCAGTCTGAGTATAGTTGACATTGATTTCATAAGGTAGCGTAGGACAAATGAAATTACGTTTTGTACACAATAGCCTACGATTGCGGTTACGCAAGTCTGAGTTGAAAAAGTTACAAGAAACAAGTCAGATAGATGAGAGTGTGACTTTCAGACCTGGACAGACTTTGGTTTATCAACTGCAATCGCTTAATACAATTAACCAACCAGAAATCAGCTACACCAATGGGAACATTATTGTTCAATTACCGAAGCCATTAGTTACCCAATGGGCTAATTCGGATCAGGTTAGCATTGAATATCATCTATCAGTGAATAAAAATGATCAGCTACATCTATTGATAGAGAAGGATTTCCCGTGTCAACACCAGGAAGAAGAAAACTTCGAAGACACCTTCTTTGAACTTTCAGATTTTAGTTATAGTAACGAACAAAAAGCC
>PBVO01000112.1 GCA_002729015.1 Candidatus Poribacteria bacterium | reverse complement strand
ATGACCGGGACGAATATAACCATCCATATGTCCCCGTACTCGTAACTGCCAATCGCTTTCACCAGTAGGATAAATCATTTTGCAAAATGGATAGTTAGCTACTTCAAGTCGATCTTCACCCACCAGTTCTTCCGCCATGGCAAGCTGTTGGCTATTATTAATTAATGCTTTAATGTCCGGGTGGTCAGTACATGGAAGGTTTCCTTTCGGGCCAGCATTAATCCAACTCTCGGCCTGATTTCGGTCGGCATCAATATGTTGCCAAACCACTTCTAGGGCTTGTTGAATCAATTGGATGGAAATAGTATTTTGTTTCACGATATAGCCGTTCTTCTTGAAAAACTCTTTCTCTTCGTTACTAAAATAAGTCATATGTTCCTTTTCTGATTTTTAGATTTACCACAATACTTACAGTACCGGTCTATAATCAATCTTCGAGATCGAATTACTCCGGAACTGTATTTGCTTAGGATACATAGGAATGATTTCTAGCAGGTGATGATATATAACGGTTATCATAGTCGGTAGTTGAAATTAACCGAATTTTTCTTTACTATCACAACTATGAAAAGATTTTGCTGAAATAACACCAAAGGAAAATGAATTTGACTGATATGGTATTTGAATAGAAATCCAGTTCAATCACCTATCTCAACCATCTCCAGATGCAACACAAATCCAGATCCTATTACGACGAAAATGTAGTTATCAAGCATCTATCTAATTCGTCATTGTTACACTAGTAAAGAAAAATATCAACGGGCGTTGATATTGTACGGTTTCGTCCTCAAATATTACTTATAGATCTTGTACGAATCCCTGACCACAAATTTCTAGTCAATGATCGCCTGTGTTATCAGTTGATTAAATCCGAGAACCAGCATCGGGTAGGCCCCACTCGGTCGTAACTGGGTCCAAATCATCGAGACTATATCGGTTTCGAAGTCAATGAAGAAATAGGTATTGGCAATCCCTGCCCAGCCTCTAATCCCACGGCTCCAGATTCCAAACCCTAATCCAAATCCTGATAACATATAGTTCTTGCGACCTCTTTCGAAATCTACATCTGCTGAAATATGATTTTTTACCATCAATTCTACTGTTTCTTCAGACAGAAATCTGATCCCATCTAATTGACCTTTGTTTAATATCATTTGGGCGAATCGCATGTAGTCAGAAACTGTCGTGTATAAACCAGCACCACCTGAAAGTATCTTTGGTAACTTTGACACTTCGTTTATATCTATCGGGTTTTCTGGCTTCAGTTCCTCGTTTTCTTTTACATAAATTGTGGCTAAACGTTCTACTTTTTCTTTAGGAACATAAAAATCCGTATCTTTCATCATTAACGGTAAGAAAATATTTTCTTTGAAAAAATCAGCCAATGACTGCCCTGATACTTGTTCAATAATATAACCAAGAAGATCTGTAGATAAACCATAAGCCCACTTCTCACCTGGATGATATCGAAGCGTCAAATCTTTGAATTCATTTATCATTTCAGAATGTGAGTAATCGGCATATAGTAATTTCTGATATTGAAAATCAATCGGAGAACCTTCCCATCCATAGGTTAGTCCTGAAGTATGGGTTAGTAAATCTGTAATGGTCATTTCCCGTTTATTTTTCTGCAGGACTATTTCTGCCCCACTACCACTAATATAAACTTCAAAATCTTCTATTTCAGGAGCGTAGCTTGAAACCGGCTTATTTAGTTCAATTTTACCTTTTTCGTACAACATCATCACCGCTACGCTGGTAATGGGTTTAGTCATCGAATATATTCGATATATGGAATCAAGATTCATCTTTTTATTTGATTCTATATTTCTGAAACCATAGGTTTCTAAATGAGCAATTTTTCCTCTTCGAGTAACTACAGTTGTTGCGCCAGCGATTTTTTTTTGATCCACGAAAGATTGGACCGATTTTTTAATCAAATTAAGCTTTTCACTGGATAAACCAACTGATTCAGGTTTCGCCATCAATAGCTCTTGACTGTCAACGTCAGTATAAAAAGTGTTCATCACTACTAAACCACATATGAAGATGAAATTTTTGCAATCAAGACTTGATTCAATAAACGTGCTATTTATGTTTCTAGTAAGGGCAAAAAACTGTGAAATAAAATTTCTCACTCCAATTTCTCCATCTACCAATATCAAATCATTCCATTAGCAGTAAAATATTGTATTCTTGGCAGATTTCTCATCAAATACTGATAAAGAGAAGTTAGACATTTCTTTTCCTTCTAATCCAAGTTATATAACTCAGACCAAAAGGAACTTTAGGAGTCCTCGCCTCGCATTCAATTTGTATCATCTAGCTTTTAGGAAAAATACCTAAAGAACGTAAATAGCCAAGAATTTTTAAAAGCCCCCACAATATAGCCAATAAAACTACTACACCAAAAACTACTTGAATAACACCTCCAACCACAAAAGCGATCAAGGGAAATACAATTCCAACCAGAATTTTCCAAACTATCCAGAGTATAAACAACGCCAAAACAGCAAAACCAAGCAGGTACAATAGATACTTCTTCATATTAAATTTACGCTATCAATCCATCCTGCGGACGGGTAGAAGATAAGTGATTTGATACTGACACATATGAGGATTTTGATGGTATTGCCACAAAATTACTTCACTTATAACTACTCAGGTTTTCCGAAATTTGAACTAAGTCGGATAACCAAATAGTAAGACCGATGGCTACTAAATCTCTCATAGTTAATTTATTTTCATGTCGTCAAATCGGAAGTCCAAGATTTCTACTGTTTAATTATTCAAAATTAATAAGGTATCTCATTAGTTAGAATAAGTTTCTAGTAGTGGATTAAATAAGAACGAAATCCAGTCCTACGATGTTCACGCCATGAGGGTTTTTGCTCAGCATCCTGTAGTTGACTGAGTACAGCGAAACGACGAGCATCTATAAATTGGAGCAAACGTCTAGTAGATTGCTCAAAATCTTCTACACGACGATGTTGGTATTTTTTCCCCAATTCTTTTACAAGATATGGGTGAATCAGCCGATAAATTTCAGCAATTTGTGATTTTATCTTGGATTCGTCCCAGACCTGATCTAATAGTTGTTGCATCACTTGATGGTAAATTTCTCTGCCCGAACTTGTTTCTATCAGGGCACGACTCAGGATACCTCCTTGATCACGGAAAATATCTCCTCTTAAATCCTGGAAGAGCTGATCAGCACCATGTGGAAAGAACTCGAATTTCTTTGTCTCTGGATTGTGATACATCCTGTAGTTATTAGTCTGAGTATAACCATCCCAATGGTTAACTAATTGTTCAAGTGCAATGAAACGAGAGAAGTTACCTTGATCAACCAAACCTTTGAGTGATTCCCACGGATTATTTTCATCGGCTTGTTCTATGGATTTCGCCAAACGTCGTAGATCTCGGCGGTTTTCTCTTCCCTGGTTGCTGTCCAAATCCATCTCTCTCCACTCGGTAACGTCCATTGGCCCTTCGTAAAGGTTGCCTTCCGTCTTTGTATACCATCGTTTCAGGAAATCTTTACTGACAGCTTCAACCTGAACATACATTCCATATGGCTCTTGATTGATGGCCAGCATCGCATACCCGATACGTGGAGCCGGAACACCTGCGCGACGAAAGAGACTATAACCAATATATTCAGACATATATGTTGGATCCTGAACAGCGTTGTTCAGAATAATTCGACGAAGTCCATGGAACCGTTGACCTTGAACGAAATGATTGAATTTGATGGTAAAAGCAGCCTTCGAGTTCCCATCTAACATTCGAAAACTTCCATGACCACCTTTCAACCTGACTCCGACGTCTTCGTAAATATCATCACCTTCACGAAATGTTGCACGAACGTAATGCTTTGGATCTTCATGTAGTTGCTGGATTGCTTCATTGGAAAGTTCTAGATGGTAACTATGAACTTTTTCTAAACCAAACAGGTTCTCACCGTTTCCATTTTTCAAAATGCTTCTAGACTCCAGTTTGTTGGTGCTCGGAATAGATAAATCATTGATCAAATCATGTGCTTTCTTGATCAATTTAGAATCAGAAGCAGATTTGATTACGAGATTGGCTAAAATATGAGCTGAAATACTGTTGTCGTGGGCAATTTCACCTGCATGATCCAATATTCGTGGTATCAGTTGTTCGACGTCGAATTCATTTCTATTTTCTTCCCATTCATCATGTTTTTCTACCCATATTTCGAATGGACGACGGTGGTGATCTGAATGTCGATCTTCATCCGTATATAGTGCTGAGTGCCGAAATAGCATTTCCGCCATCTCACTAGATTCTCGGTCTATGGACCGTAAAAGTCGAGATTGAAATTTCAGTTGATTCATTTCATGACCAGCTTGTAATGCTTTCAACAATTTGTCGTTGGCACCATTACCTTGGTGGTAGAGTAAGTCGAGCGAAAAATGGAAGCCATCGAGGATTTCGCCCCATTTTTCTTTCATGGTAGTCTCGTTGTTTTTTGCCGATTCTTGTCTTAATAGGGTAGAAGCCTCAGCATACAATCCTAATTCAATCAGGTTTCTAACATGTGCCACATTGGAACGACTTTGGTTAGTCTTTCGCCTTGCCTCGGCGATTTTTTTGTTAATGTCTTGAATGTTCCCCTGTTGAATCTGTTCAATAGTAATATCCCATTCATTCAATATTTGGTGAGCATGATTTCCAAAATCGGTGTTTGCAGCCCGTGAAGCAATGGATGCCAGAACGCGGGCTGCTTCGTAGCCTGCCCCCAGATCAGCTAACATATGTGCATAATGAATGGCTTCATTGACTCGGTGATAGTCTTCTTCAAAACCTGTTAAATTGATCGGAGATAGACCATCTTCGGACTCTAACCGTAATAAACAAATTTGAAAAATCAAGATAATGATCAGTAAAAAACTTAACTTTTTCACTTTAGTTTTCTCCTGTTTCAGGCTAAATTCTGCCTATCATTATTTAATGATAGTCAACCTTACAGACAAAAAATTTATTATAAATACAATATACTATAGTTTATTAATATTGGTGGTTGTCCAATTTTTCTATAGTCCCCATTAATAGATCTTTGTTGATTAGAATGAAAAACACGGCTTCATGTTTTCATGTTTTTTTCTTTCTCTTTTTGCTTTGTACACTTACTTTTAATTGACATTCTGTTTTTGCTTTATCATGAAATCTTGTCAAGTCTACGTGATGAATTTTGGCCCCTCAAACTAAATTAGTTCAACCAGACTATTTTAACTTATCTTTTCTCTAATTTAAGTCCTTAGCCCACATACTAGTTCACAAAATTCTGCGGATACACTTGGGTAGATTAAACATAAGTTGGTATCTACTAATCCGAATTCCTTTCTTATCTTCTTGGTATTTTACCCGTACAGACATAAATGTTTAAACGTAGAAAGGTAATAAAATTGTTTTGACTCTCTGAAATCAGCTTTGTCGAAATGGCGGATGAAAGAAATTTCAAACCTTTACAATTACCCTTTGTAGGTTTGAGGAGATACTTTGGAGGGACCAAGTTGATTGACTAACTGATACAAGGTCAGTATTAATTCATTTCATTTGTACTACTATTTCACTAGCAAGAAAATACTCAGACTGGTCGTAATAGAAACAAACTAAAAGAAACTTCTTCTTATTACAATAACTCAGATCAACAACTAGCCTTCTTCTCCTCTCAGACTGATTCTATTCATTCAGATCAGGATTACCAACAGCTTAAACTAATAACCCTTCAACTCCGGCAGGATCAACACCAAAAACTGGGTAACCCCTTTCCTTCCAACGCTGATCTTTATCAAATCATGCGACAGGATCATCCCCTCGGTATTGATACTTTCGTCTCTCAGGTTTGCCAATTTAGCCCTCATGTCAACTCCATTCAAGCCCTTCAGTTGCTTTAGGAGTGTGTATTATATTAGATCATGCCCCAACTGGTGCCACTGTTCACCCCGTTGTACGGCCCGGCTGGTTCCTGCTCGCCATCTCTGACACCTTCTTCAAGCGCGCCTGATTAGCTAACGGATGGTATCTGACCTACTAAAAACTATTTTTAGCGTTGAGAATGATGTACGCTTTGATCCATCTTAACTCACTTCCACCCGTACCCGACCCGTTAATAATTCCTGCATTAAGGACTTCTTCAGGTTTTTGGCCTGTCTTAGTTTCTGTTGTTTTTGCTTTATGTTATTTTCTATGGAGGTTAAAATATCATTTATTTTTTGTTGTTCTGATATCGGTGGAATCGGTATGTAGAAATCTTTAAAGTCTTTCGTATTAATATGTTGAATTACAGAACCAACAAAAATCTGTTTTAGCCTCATCTTGCCTAAATCTGAATTTAGATATTGAGACACAAACTCAGATTGAACCTGATCTGAATCAAAGCGACTTAATATGACTGAATGACAGTTTGCATTTTCTAAAGATTTTGGGACAACGGACGACGTTCCAGTGTGCCCCGACTGTACTGTTAACAAATCACCTGCTTTTAGTATTGAACGTTCGTTTCGTCGATGAAATTCCTGCGAGACATAAATCAGATTTCGCATATCTATAAGATTTGGACGAATATTGAGCGACCTAATATATGCAATACCTTCCGAAACATAATGAGGACTCGCGGTACCGACAAACCCGTTTATCATCATTTTAGTCACTGATTTTAATGGGAACACACTCCACCGTCGAGGAATTCTACCGACTTGACTATTCTTAAATTGAGTATGCCCAACCCCATTAGTCAGCAAATCTTTTACTACACCTTTTTTTAATTTTTGTAGTTTGCTGATTTGGCGTTCAGTTTTCTCGATTACTCGATCAACTGAAGTCAGAATATCTGCAATTTTTTGTTGCTCTTTCAGATTAGGTAATGGAATACAAATTTTTTCTAAAGAAGCCTTATTTACGAATTTAGTTGCGTTTCCATTCGATAAAGATCTGTAGTACCGTTGCTCATCAAGACATTCAAAGATAAACTTAAGATACCTTGAAATTACTTTTTCATTGGTTGAAATCAAAAAAATGTTCCAAGCGATCAGGAACTCAGAATCTGTCAAGACTATTGCGGTTTTACCAATTGTTCCTATATTGGCGAATAAGATATCATCCTTCTGGGGATTGAACTTTCCTTTATAACGAATATAATCCCCCCTACTTAAGCGACGTGCTTCCGCAAAATCAATACTACCAGTTGTAATATGCTTAGTTTGCAGAATAGCTACACCTGTCTGAGTATATTCGATTTTATCCGCAGCTGTGTTAATTCCCTGATGGAATTTTTGCACGCAATCCTTCAATGGAATGAGGCTCCACTCTTGAATAACTTGTCCGACACAACTTTTCTTGAACAAAATTTTATCCGATATTTCATTCATAACCTAACTCAGATAGATAATTATTCATCGCTCGTTCCGCTTCTTGCAATTCCTCATCCAGCTGGTGCAAGGGTACCCCATATTTATCCCACCATCTTTCAAACTGTTCTATGACTTTCTGTTCTTTTGTCTGTAAATGATCCTTTATTGATTCTTTGGTTTTGATTTTGGATTTGAATTGGTAATAATTCTCGTCTTTTAACTCAAATACAACAGATACATCCATACCCTGCAAGATTTCTTGGATGTATTCATCTTCTACTTCTGAAATTGGTATACCACCATGAAGAATAGCATACACATCAAATTTTTCGGGGGGAGGTGAATTGTCGGCATATCGTCTGATGTTGAGTGTATAGTCGTTTTCCCTGATCTCTTCTATACCAACGATCTTGGAATACCGTTTGATATCCTGATACTGATCAAAGGTTTCTACTATCTTATCAATATCTTTGGTCCTTAGCCTGTTCTGGTTTTTACCTTCCTCATATTCCAGTTCCGAGTTAATAAACAAGACCTTCCATTTCCTGTGTTTTGGTTTCTGTTTGTTGATAACTAGCACGACAGCAGGAATACTAGTTCCATAAAATAAGTTGGCAGGAAGACCAATTACCGTTTCGAGTAAGTCATCTTCCAAGATACCTTGACGGATCTTTTTTTCACTACCACCTCTAAATAGTACTCCGTGTGGTACGACTACCCCCATCACACCGTCTGGTCGTAAAGAAGTAATCATGTGTTGTACAAAGGCCAAATCCCCAAAATCCTTGGGAGGTATACCATATGAGTACCTACCATAAGGATCATCATCTGCAAACTCTTTACCCCATTTTTTCAGACTGAAAGGAGGATTAGCAATTACTCGATCAAAGGTCATTAACATATTACCCTCGACGTGTTTGGGATCTCCGAGGGTGTCTCCATGTTGGATATTAGCACTCATAAACCCATGCAAGAACATGTTCAGTCTACAAATTGTCCAAGTACCCAAATTATTTTCTTGTCCAAATAGTTTGATATCAAAAGTACCAGCTCCATTTTGTAACAGGTAATTTTTAGACTGGATTAACATTCCACCCGATCCCACAGTCGGATCATAGATACTCATTCCTTTTTCTGGTTTGATTAGTGCTACCAACAGTTTGACTACTTCGTTCGGTGTGTAAAATTCTCCTCCTTTCTTACCTGATGAATCAGCAAACATTTTGATTAAGTATTCATAAGCACTACCTAGTAAATCTGGGGTCTCAAAGTCAGTGTTACGTAGTCGATAACGGCAAAAATGAGTCAACATATCCTTCAAATTTTTGTCAGTCAGTTTATTCTTGATATCAAAGTCAATAGTAGTTAATACCCCTTTTATGACCGGATTCTGTTGCTCAATTTCTTTAGCTGCTATGTTCAGGTTAGTACCGATATCCTGGCTTAGGTTTTTCAGGTTATTCCATCGAGCAGATTCTGGGACAAAGAAGGTCCAGATATCTTCATCTTGTTCTACTAATTTCTGTTCTGCCTCTTTTTGACCAAGACCTTGATCGACCAATGACTGGACTATTACCTCTCGTTCCTCATCAAAAGTATCTGATAATCGTTTCAAGAAAAGCATACCAAAGATGTAATGTTTAAATTCAGATGCATCCATTCTACCCCGGATAATATCAGCACTACTCCATAGAAAAGATTCCAACTGCTGCAGTGTTATTTTGCTACACATCGATTTTTGAGTACCGTATTTGCTAGAAAGAGTTAGTCNTGGTTTTATCATTATATTAATGCCTGTATCAAATCAATCCGAAAAATGTAAGGCCGACTACAGCCAAAATTTGACAAATGATTAAAACAAAAAGATGTACTAACAATTGATTACTATTACTATTGGCTGTTTAACTATTAAGACAAGTTGGTTATCCACTATCTACTGTTCAGTCATGAAAAATCTATTTCAAGATGAGCAATGTGTTATTAGCTAAACCATATATAAAAAACTAGGTCTAAAAAGAATGCAATCCCCTTCCATTTTTCAGATTAAAGTAGACAAAATAAATAAAGTGAGTATTGTTCCTGGATTCGTACTGAACAGCGTACATTAAAACATCTCATACAGTTGGTNCAAAGTTTCAATATCTTACAACGCTAACACTATCAAAATCAGAATTGGCAAGATTTATNAAATAATAAAGATTAATAAGGCAATGACCAAATGAAACAGGCATCTCTTGTAAGGAAGAGACATTTGATCGATATCACTGTAAAAAATATTTGGTTTTACTGCTTTCAACNTCATTCTGAATTTTATTTAGTTGTGGGCTNTTTATGGCTTGTGTTAGTTGCTGCTACTGTCTCTGTAGCTGATCGTTTTTCATCTGACTTGATAGTTTTATATGATTTTCAGTCAGAAAGAGGACGTTTGATCAGGGACCGATCGGGTATAGAACCTAAACTTAACCTGTGGATACAACAACCATCAAGGGTTCGTCGAACTAGGGGGTCTCTCACAATCCAACAGCATACAACTATTCGAACAAAGTTACCCGCTACTAAGATCACAAAAGCGGTGAAACGTAGTGGCGAAATTACTGTTGAGATTTGGCTATGTTCGATCGATTTGAAACAGTCAGGCCCAGCTCGAATCATTACCCTGTCGCAGGATAGTAGCAATCGTAACTTCACTCTGGGACAAAATGGAAATCAATTTGATGTTCGGCTTCGAACGACTGANACAAACAATAATGGNCTCCCATCATTATCTTCGAATTCCAATAGTTTAAGCCAGAATTTAACTCATTTGGTTTATGTTCGACAAAAAAACGGGAAGGCGAAAATATATGTTAATGGACACCTAAACCAGCAGAAACAAATCTCAGGTAAGCCTACNAACTGGAATGATGCTTATCATCTAGCTTTAGGAAATGAGCTNTCGGAAGGTCGGCCTTGGCTTGGTAGTTACCACTTAATTGCGATTTATAATAGCGCCTTATCAACCGAACAGATTCTTCAAAAATTTCAGATTGGTATCGCTCCTTCGGAAAATAGAGACAACATTACTAGTCGGTCGCCTTCTGATCAGGAAAGTTTTTTCGATGAGNAGATTGTACCGATCCTATCCCGACACTGCTTAGAATGTCACGATACCAGCACGAGTTATGGCGAGCTGGATTTATCTCAAAAATCTACTGCTTATAGCTTAAGCTATGGTCAGCCAGTTATCATTCCACATCAATCAGCCGATAGCCTATTATGGAAAGTAGTGGAATTTGATCAGATGCCACTTGATCGTGAACCAATAAGCCATCTCGAAAAGCNAAANTTGAAAATTTGGATTGATCAAGGTGCTGTATGGACTACTGAGGAAATCGATCTTCTGGCACATAATTTTGATCAGAAAGTGGATATCAATTGGGTGAGAAGATTAACAGTTTCAGAATATATAAACACGGTACAGATGATTACAGGCGTGGATATATCTGAATCAGCACGAAACATTCTACCGCCAGATATTCGCGCTGATGGGTTTAGTAATACTGCCTACAATCTGTCGGTTGACCTAAAGCATATTGCTGCCTACGACCAGTTAGCTCAGATTATCGTTGACCAAATGGACATTTTAGCGTTTGCTAAACAGTACAGTAGTAAATTAGATCTAACAGGTACGACAATGCAGTCTTTTATTATGAANATGGGCCGTGATTTTCTTCGTGGTGAGTTAAATGAAATCGAGGTGTCTACATTTCAGAAAATTACTACNGCGGTANACAGCTCCGGTGGTACCACGGAGGAAGCTGTGGCCTTAGTTATCAAAGCNATGCTACTATCTCCACGATTTATTTATCACATTGAATACCAAAGAGGGGACGGCCAATATTGGTCAGTTAGCGAATTTGAGTTGGCAAATCGAATCAGCTANGCTATTTGGGGGTCAGCGCCTGATCAAAAACTGTTGGATTTGGCCGAAAANGGAGCACTATTCGATCCCAAAATTATGAACCAAGAAATTGANCGAATGCTACAATCTCCAAAGGCAATTAGNCGCTCACTCGAATTCGTCGACGATTGGCTGAACTTAGACCGGTTGTCGAACATACGCCCGGATACCAAAAGGTTTCCCCGATGGCAACCTAATTTAGCTTCGGATATGCGAGCTGAAACGCTAGCTTTTTTTCAGGAAGTAGTATGGCATCAGAATCGGCCCCTATCGGATCTACTAAATGCCCAACTGACTTTTGTTACTCCACGTCTAGCCGAGCACTACGGACTACCTAGTCCTACTAATACTAATGCTGAGTCTTTGATCCAATATGACCTGAACTCACTNCCGGAACGGGGTGGAATNCTAACACAAGGAAGCATACTTACGATTGGAGGAGATGAGGCCTCCATGGTTACTCGAGGGTTGTTTATTCTGACTGATTTATTACGAAGTGGCGTCAAAGACCCACCTCCATGTGTTGACACTACTCCGGTTTCAACTGAGCCTGGAAGGTCCCAGCGTCAGATCTCAGAATCACGCGTTGCAAATCAAGCTTGTGGTGGATGCCATGAAAAATTCGAGCCGTTGGCCTATGGTTTAGAAGTATTCGATGGAATTGGCAGATTTCACCAGTTCGATGAGCACGGAAATCAACTTCGCCAAGATGGTAGTATTCTCTTTCCTTTTCAAAGNGAAACTNTCTTTTATCATACCTCAGCTGAGCTGATGAATTTAATGGCTGAGAGCGATCGCGTTAAACAAAATCTAACGTGGAAATTAGCACAATTTGTAGCGGGTCGACCACTAGGGCAACCTGATGCAATCATACTAGACCAAATATACCAACAGGCACAAAACGCGGGAGGTACCTACACAAGCGTAATGCGAGCAATCGTCCAAAGCGATTTGGTACAGAAAATCAAGACGGAGACAGAAGATGAAAACTAATCGTGTTACAAGGCGAACTATAATCAAAGGTCTAGGCGGTGTGACAATCGGTCTACCACTACTAGAAGAGATGGTAGCCACGACCGATCTGACTGGCCCGGTACCTGTACGGGCCTTTAATGTCTTTTTTGGTTTGGGTATTCCAGCNCCTATTCAGAAAGAGGGATTTTCCGGAGTACTAGAGCCTCTCAAACCACTTAGTAATAAACTACTAATTACCCGACAAGTTGACCAGACTCGTTGTGATGTAGATGGTATCAACGCTCACTTTGATGGGGCAACGGGTTCTTTTACTGCTATGCCAGCTACTGGTGAAGCTAAGGCTGGTGGTCCTTCTATCGATCAGGTCGTTCGCAGGACTTCTTATCCAAACGGATTGCCTTCTGGCATGGTACCGACTTTAGTTGGTGGNACCTATTTTCGTCGCAGCAGAGTTGGTCGATATGTGCACAGCTATAATTATGACGGTACAGTTGCTGGTGCTATGCAAGAGAAGCCACGNGATCTATTTGATCGAGTTTTCGGAAAAATAAGAATAAGTAAAGATAATAATTTTCGTCAGAAGCGGCTGCAACGAAGTGTACTTGACTCGGTGATCGCTCAGCTCAAGTTTTACACAGGTAAAAATTCACCACTAGGATCGACTTCGAAAGTACGGGTGGCTGACCACCTAGAACGAATTCGAGAATTCGAGCAAAGAGCTTTTGAAATGAGTGATAAAAATGAGGATGGTCCTCAAATACCACCNCGTTCGGAAGTNCCCCATGGTGGACAAGCTGATCCAGGGGGNCAAGGAATTGATATTACCTTAGATGACTTAACAAATGAGTGGCGATTGATGGCTGATTTATATGCGTTAGCTATACAGATGGACCGTGTTCGTTTTGGATCGATCACCTTCNTGGCTGCCGGTGAAAGAATCCGATTGACAGGCGATTACCACTACAATGGACGTCAAATCTTTTCTTTCAACGATGCAAAGCAACATAATGCAAGTGGGGAAAAAGGNTGTAGCCATGAATGGTGGCATAAGTATAATGAAAAAAAGAAGAATGAAGCCTTGAGAGCTCATNTCCACCTAAAAATGAGGGAAGTAGGCTATTTCCTCGGACTTCTAGANCAACAGATAGATACCAATGGTCAATCGATTCTCGAAAACTCGATGATCACCATTTCTACCGAATCAGGCGACGGCCGTCATAATGATTCCAAACGCGAATTATCAGGAGTCTTTCATGCTATTACTTCTGCTAATGGTCGGTTTAAGACTGGTCAAATTTTGGATTTAAACGTAGAGGCTATCGACCTTTATAATACCATGATTTCNGCAATTGGTAGTGGCGTACGACTAGGACCAGTTGATCGACAATCCCGTCACATTAGTGCTATTTTAGCTTAATTCTAGTAGTTAAAACCTGCAAATATCAATCTGGGTCGGTTTGTGTATGATGGAATTCGGCTTAGAAACTAAATTGGAGTTTCAGAAAAACTAATACCGAAGGTTACGTCAAATACCTNAGTGATTATTAGTTTNTCGACTGGTCTATCATTATAAAACCAACGAAANTAAAGGTCGAAGACAAGTTATTGATATCTACCGTTTAATTAAAAGTGGAAAGTTATATAAAAAGTTATATAAAAAATAGAAGGGAGATTTTTAATTACTATTCTTNTCAAATCGAAGACTACACAAGAAATAATCTTTGTGAANTAACAAAGTGAGCACTAGCATTAATTGACACTGTTTTCTGTAAATACTACCTATTCTTGATTGTCTCTTAGGTGTTGACCTTTGATTTTGTTTGACAAATGGAGATTTTACAAACAGAATTAAATAGCATGTATAATCGATTTTAAATCTTATNTCTTACTGGAACCTATGAATAAACTAAAAACAATGGATTTAGGAAAAAAGTTAGAAAAATTAGACGANTACGAAACTTTGCTGGAAAATTCCAATTCCCCNGATGAAATCTATCAACTTATAGAAAAAATAGAAACACTCTTAGCCGAAATTGAAATACTAGAGAAGAATATTGTTTATCAGTCAAGTCGGTCTTATGTCCCTATAAATGATGGAGACATTTCTGGAAATCGGGGGGTACGATGAGTAGAGACAAGTGAGTTTCTTATTTACTAGTCAATCTCACTTATGGCAAACCTGATTTTTTGTGGAGCATATTACAGGCCATGCACATAATTGATGATAACTAAAATAAAATGACACAATTAATCACGTTGGNCTGCTAANANCAATAAAATAANGGAATGAGAACNAATGTTTTTCGACGGAAATGATATGAATTCNAGAGGAAGNCCTAAAGAAACACATGAAGTAGAAACGAGGGCGTTTTTGAGTTGTGTCAAAATTTCCATATCGAGAGACATGACCTTCCTGTAATCCATGCTTTAGTTTCCTCCAGCCACTTAACACTAAAATATAGATAACTAACTGTTCTGCAGATCCTTTAGTCCCAATTCAAGTATTCTTGGATTTCTGGTTGGCAAGAATTTTAGGTTTTCGACGGAACTTTCTATCAGACTATGTTATTTTTTCTATGAATTTTTCTGCATTTCTTATGTGGATCAATCTTTTTTCATTTGGCATGCGATTATAGATGTGGTACATCATTGAGGTTCTAGGATTACCTTTAAAAAAGTCTTGTCGCTTGTGAATAAATCTCCAAAATAATCCATCCCATACCTGTTCCCATTTTCCTGTAGGATAATCACTCATTTTCCTAATATAGTTTGATCCGCCAATATAGGGTTTGGTGGCAAAAGTCCCCCCATCTGCGAATTGGCTCATGCCGTAGACGTTCGGAACCATTACCCAGTCGCAGGAGTCAACGAACATCTCCATGAACCAAACNTATACTTCATTTGNATCAAACTCGCATAGCAGCATAAAATTGCCCAATATCATCAAACGTTCAATGTGGTGGCAATATCCTGTGTCAATGACTTTTTTGATTGTCTGATCTAGTGGAAGTATCCNAGTCGACCCATCGTAAAAACTCGACGGGATTTTACGTTCAAAGCCCCAAAAATTCCGCTGTTGGAAAAAATTGCTTTTGAATTGATAGATACCTCTAATGAATTCTCTCCAACCAATTATTTGTCTTATAAATCCTTCTGAAGAGTTAATTGGAATANCCNTATTATTGGCAAATTCTAGGCTTTGATCTAAGACATATCTTGGGGTCAATAGACCTACATTGAGCAAAGGTGANAGAAGACTATGATTTAAAATATTTTCATCCATGACTATGGAATCTTCATAGGAACCAAAGTCGTAAAAACGAAATTTTAGAAATTGATGTAACCAATCTTGAGATTCTTGATGGTTAAGTGGATAGATTAGGTTATTTGATAAGGTGCCTGGATTATTTTGAAAGTTATTATTGATNTAGNCGGTAGATTCTCTCCATGCGGGAGAAATATTAACAAATTTAATACTAGGAGGAACTTTATTTTTAGGATATTTTTTTCTATTTTTTACATCGTAAGACCACTTTCCACCAACAGGTTTTCCTTCTGTATCTAACAGAACGTTCAACTTTTTACGCTGTTTTCTATAGAAGGTCGCTTGAGANTAGAATTTTTTGTCTGGATGAAAATATTCACTTAAGTCTTGTCTAGTGTTAATGAAAATTGGATTTTCATAGGTTATTATTTTTAGACTTGTCGCTTTTCGTTTTATTCTGTCCCTAAGANATATGTTGATAGGATCAATAATATGGACTTCATCGANCTCCCNNCTATTCAGACTCTCAATAAACGCNCCAATTTCAGATAAAGGGTCAAGTGTGTCTATATAATGTACTTTTATTCCGTGACATTCTAGATGTTTTTTATAGTTACACATCGAGGCACGATGAAATGCCAACTTCTGTTTGTGAAATTGGTATCNTTGAAAAAAATTATATTCTTCAATTAAGTACACTTCNTATCCATTAGACAAAAGGGGGCTATTAATTAGCAGCTGATGAGGAAAAATAATGTTAATTTTTTTCATTNCTAGAAAATTTTATNTTGTGTTACTTCTTTGATTTAGGTCTTNTTCTTTTCNCTTTTCCCTAATCGTAGGAGAGATAAATGAAAATATTAATATCGTTTTTACCCCATCCTTATATTACCTTCGAATAGGAATAGATCCCCTTTACTAAAGGTAATATTAGCTAAACTTATCATGTGCAATACTAGTCAGATATGTGTTTACNTCAGATGCAGACCGAATCCAACCTTATCGTAACCTCATACTTAGACTCTGAGGTAACTTTGGCACTTTTTCCAAAACGACGAAAAAGAAGGGTGGTATCCCGTNAAGTTAGTCATCCAATCCCGAGGTTCTTGAGTACCTACATAATGGCGATTGGTTGGGTGCTCTTTGTAAACCAAGTTATTTGTAGGGATTTGGTTTTTGATATCATTAAACTCACCGATACAAACCGTTACATCACCAATCATTTTCACCAATTCTAGTGCAAAGTCGAGACACTTTTGGGTTACCGGATATCGACTGAAAAAAGACGGTTCCAACAAAAAGATTCGCTGTACTTCTTTTTTTGACTTATGCCAGTAAGGATCGATATTATAATAATTNTAAATAAAAGTTAACCTATTTCTCTTAAGCTGGACCTCTCTTACTTTTGGCAGCTCNGTTTCTTCAAGAAAAGGTTGGGTTGTGGTTAGATTATCGGGTACTTCTAAACTTTCAAATTTGTCGTAACCAACATCGAGAAAAGTGCTATTTTGTAGGCTGTCGAAATACCTGTTAATATTTTCTTGATTGGCATAGTACTTTTTATTTGAAAATGTACCTGCNACCCATTGCCAACTAAGATGGTTACTTGCTAAATCTCCATCTAGTAAATTGCTGTACATCCATTTTGCAGGTTGAAGCCAGTGTGATTTCGCGATATTACAACACAACGAGGCTACATACATTCGCATGTGGTTGTGCATGTAACCTGTTTGGTAAAGTTTCTTAATTCCTTCATCTATTGCCGAAATACCCGTTTGTGCCGATAATACAGCTGCTGGCACTTCATAGTTTATGATTGGATATTGACTATTTTTCAAATCAGTGTGTATTTGCTCACCTTTAGATATCCAGACTTGCTGATAATACTCCCTCCAAGCTAATTCTTGGATCAATTTTTTTGTTTGGTACCAGGGTAGCTGTAATTNCTTGATATGCTCATAAACCTGCTTTGTTGATATAACTCCCCTCGAGATATATGGCCCCAAATATGTTAAGGATCCGTTTTTGTAATTTCTCGTCTGGGAATATTTCAGAGGAGAAATTTGAGTAATCCTCTCCTCTATACTAGATAAATCAGTAGGNAAATTTATTTTCAAATTGTTTAATATGCTAGGCAATTGACCACACTCAATCAACGTACTGGTAGTAGATTCTTTTNTAATCATGGTGGGCTACATATGTTTNTAAGTAATTCTTTGATTTTTTGAAAGCGTCAATTTATCTCAACTGATCTGTTTTTTTTGATGAAGTCCACTAATAGTCCGCTTTAGGGTAACCAAAGGAAGATTAGTTTATACAGAACCAACCAGATATGANGAAATCAAAAGTCGTGAGCCCACTGGCAGTTTCTAGAATTTGTTTTAGATGCTTTGCACTCTAAGAACCCAGTTTTTCGGATATATGGAATTACTTAGGTTTATTTTGCATGAGTAAATATGGATTTTTTTATTGGACCATGCCAAGTAGTAAGTCCTCGGCTTTTTATGCTTTCGTAGCTTTATATTAGCCAACACTTTTTTATGGACTAGTTTTATCTAAAGACAATATGATTTTTGGAGTCTAATTTTTAAATCTCATCAATCAATTTCAACGACTTCAGACTCCTTTTAAAACCCTGTAGATTAATTTTTATCCTACTCGATTTAATACACAATTCTTAGAGCGAACGGTCTTGAATAAGGGAAAACACGGGGATGAAGTTGACTAAAGATTGGTGGGTTCGTCCTCTATTATGATCTTAGAACCCTTTTTCTGATTTGTTGTTGGACTAGGTTTTTCTCGAAACTGTTTTTCCACATTCTTGATTTCTTCAACAAAACGTCCTAGCTGATCAGCTAATTTGGTTTTTATAAACTGTGAAATTGTATCCTGCGTGGCTTTTCCCAGGTTCAANACACTCTCTTGGAATTCATCGTCGAATACGTCTAATACATTGTTCAGCTTGCATAGAAAGTCATGTTTTTCACTTTGATCTTTCGGTTTATTTCTGTATTCTTCTTTTCGTTCCTCGCCGTCTCTGGGATTGTCGCCTAAATTTTCATCCAACAACAGTAAGAGGTGCGAATAAGCAATAGAAATTTCGCCATACGTAGCCCCTTCGTCCAATGGCTCTAATAAGCCGCTTACTATATACTGCCCCTCAACTGCTTTCAGTATTTTATTGAACTGCTGTATGCATTGATCTTCGCTGCCAATTTTAGCACTGATCGAACTGAGTTTGGATGCAGATCTCTGAGTTGTTTTCAAGATATACTTGTATTGCCTTATATTGTTGTGGTTGTTTTTTTCATTCATAATTAATTCTTCGATTAGTCAATATGCGCTTGAATTATTATTTTCTGCTTGGCACTGTCTTAATCATTTATCAGATGTTGGACCGATCAATCTGCTGTACACTATAGTTTTTGGGAAACGATATACGTCAGAGAACTTAATGGATAAAATACATACAACGTACGGTATCCATATTAAGAGTTAGGGGTTTCGGCTGAATTCTCACTTCACTAAAAAAAGACTGTACGCCAAAAGAATAGTATTGAGGAATAGCTCTCATTTCAAATTTACCTGTCCAAATCATATGGACCAATTGAGTGGGTAGCGAGTACCCAATTGCGATTGATAAGGATCACACGTGTCTAATTGTGCAACATTTCGATTCATCACTTTTTGGATTTGGAGTTTATTCTAGACAGATAAATAAAAATTCATAGATGAATNTTACTGTCTACTGGCTTAGCTCATTTCTTACTACCACCTTTCGTATCCTACCTATTTCCTGTATTGACGTTTACTTCTCGAAACTCCATCTACTTTAGTTTGTACCTATGACGTTTTTTCTGAGTCATCAGCCTTTTTCAAAATGACACGAATTAAGATAAAAGACCTAATCATCTCAATTTCAAATTGATTGAAACAAAACAAATTTCTGGAAAATACAATTACATGACAGCACCATTAGTATTGGAAAGTTAAGCTAACAATTANAGTGATGTTAGTAAACAAAATGTCAAAATCNGCTTATCGGCTCTAGACNAAAGTCGAAGAAANGAGGAGAAAAATGATTCGGAAGTTCAGTCAGTTGCCATTATTATTACTGCTAGTGGTAACATTCTCTATTTACGGTTGTGTATCCCAATTTAAACAAATAAAATCGAAAGAAGAATTANCNCAGCATAATCCTAAGAGAGTAGTTTGGGAAAAAGATAATAGTGAAATGGTTTTAGTTCCATCAGGAAACTTCGATATGGGTGATCATTTAGATGAAATGAGTAATGCACCCGTGCATAGAATCGAATTAGACGCTTTCTACATGGACATATACGAAGTGACGGTGGCTCAATTCAAAGAGTTTGTCACCCGAAGTGGTTATAAATACGGCGGCAACTGGANTGACGTAGCGAAATATTCGCCGTCCGATGATTATCCTATGGTTTATGTAAGTTGGAACGATGCCGTTGCCTATGCCGACTGGGTTGGCAAACGACTACCAACAGANGCAGAATGGGAGTATGCCGCGCGTGGCGGCCTAGTAGGAAACAGATATCCCTTGGGCAATCAGATCACTCACAAAGATGCAAATTATTCTGGAGCAACTACGCAGGGTAAAATCAATGGAACTCTTCCAGTTCACACATTTCAAGCTAATGGATATGGGCTATTCAATATGGCAGGNAACGTTTGGGAGTGGTGTAGCGACTGGTATGATGCAGAGTATTATAAAGTTTCGTCTACTAAAAACCCATTAGGCCCTAGTAATGGTACCAACCGAGTATTACGCGGTGGGTCTTGGGCCAACGACGCTTTTTGTCTCCGTGTTGCTGACCGAGATGGNAGTTCACCACTTAACAAGTGGTATAACGATCGTGGCTTTAGATGTGTTATTTCAAGCTATGATTTGAAAAATAATCTTTTTGAATAAATACGCAATGAACACCTAAGAATTGACTGTCATTTGCAATTACCACGGAACAGAGTGAGANTTGNAAAGCTAAACAAAGTACTAGAAAGTAATTTGTATGTACACATNTCTTTATCAATCGAATTACTTTCTAGTACCTATCTTCGACGAATCTACNGTCGTAAAACGAAAGTAACCATTTCACAGAAACCTAGTAACTGACACGATAATACCGAGGTATACTAGGATATAAGACAATACTAAGGAAAAAGATAGAAAAATTCGCTTAAGAACGATAATATCAAATCAAAAAATTGACCAAAGGATACCCTCGTAACCACCAAATTCATCTGAAACACAATACACTTGCCCTGATTCTAGGAAATTAGGCGAGATCAGAATCTGATATTTTTAGTAGGCACTGATAAGGATAAAGGATATAAAAATGCTACATCATACTGAAAAAGGTACCGATGGCCAGTTTAATCGCCAAGAAGACTCATTTCGATCTTTTGTTAGGAAAGATTCGTCTTCAGAATTCCCTGCTGCGGCAAACCGTTACCACTTGTATGCTTCGTTAGCCTGTCCGTGGGCCCACCGTGTGATAATAGTACGTAAGTTGAAAGGACTAGAGAAAATTATCGGAATGACGATAGTAGACCCAGTGAGAGACGAAAAAGGTTGGAGATTTACTGAAGAACCTGACCCTATCAATAATTTTGAGTATCTAAAGCAGGCTTATATTGCTTCTGATCCAGATTTTGACGCACGAGTAACTGTACCTGTACTTTGGGATTGTATAAAACAAAAAATCGTAAATAACTCAGAAGACGATTTAACATGTATGATGAATACTGAGTTTGAAGACTTCTCTCTAACTCAGTTAGATCTCTATCCTGAAAACTTACGGACAGAAATTNAAGAGTTAGAGAGAATAATTTATGAAAATATAAACAACGGAGTTTATCAANCTGGGTTTGCTACAACTCAATCTGCCTATGAATTAGCTGTGGAAAAATTATTTAAAACCCTTGATTTTTTAGAAGATAGACTTTCAAATAGCCAATACTTGTTCGGCAGTCAGATTGTTGAGTGTGATTGGCGATTATTTGTTACTTTGATACGATTTGACGCAGTTTACCACGGTCATTTTAAATGTAATCAGCGGAGAATTATAGATTATCCAAATCTATATCGATACATGTGTGAACTGTATCAGTTGGATGGCATCTCAAGTACAGTAAATTTTGATCATATTAAAAGACATTACTACATGACCCATCCAGAAATCAACCCCACCCGGATTGTTCCAATAGGTCCTGATTTAGAATTTACTTTTAACAAATAAACTCTTTATTCTTGTGTCTAATGAGAAGATTTGTGATACCAAGGAAACTTCAATTGTTCAAAAGGTTTACTACATATGTCAATGAGCATTGATCTTTAAAGTTTTTGAACACTCTTCTATACAGGATAATACAATAACTGATCGAGCTAACGCTATCTTTACCGTCATTATCCTACTTTAATCAGAAATCCAGTACTTGAAATTGGTAAGGAACTAGTAGATCCATCAGAATCATATCGGCTAGATCATCAGTATTCAAGAAACAGAGGTCTCTACTGTCGAGCCTAGAGCATCTGTCTGGCAATTTGATTCTGATCTCAAAATCTCACATCAGTTGCAAAAAATCTTACTTTTGTTGTTGAAAGNTACTCGTCGGACACGATTACCCGCAGCCTGACCAATTTCTGACTATTAGAGAAAACCATAGTGGCCAATCCTTGTTTGGCTGTTTGNCGAACTATTTTCCATCAGAAATCGACNTTGTACGATAAATCTCTAAGAACTCGGTTTGTTCGTCAAAGACATCACCTAAACCGGAATTTTTAATTGATGTGGAATAGAAAAAATCAGAAATAATAAATTCTTCTATCTCAATGAATTTATTGTGATTTTTCTTTTGATTTCTAAGCCAAAAGTATTTTACCGTTTGAGAACCTCTTCTAGAAATCAAACTAGAATTTAAAGTTATAAGATGTAACTAAACCTTGATATGGAATATAACCGAACTTTACCGATGAAGTTTGATATATCTGCCTATTGTTCTCTTTTATGGTCTCATATGCATTTATGCCTAACCATNCATGTGTACTCAGACCAACTAATATACCGGTACCAAACATAACTCGACTGTCAACACTATATGAACGTTCAACTAGAAGATTGCTAACAATAACCGAAGTTACCATCGCCAGAATTTTATTCTGATTTGTTATATTCATATTTTTGTCATTCCAATGATTATACGTGGCGAGATTTGCATAACTTTGACCCAAAAAGAACGATAATAGTTGTATCGTATGTGTGACAACAGCAAACATAGAGCCACCATTTCGATAGTCAGGTCTTTCTATATTTGCGGCTACTAACCAAATAGAGCCGCCTAATCCCGAGATCATTGCACTACTCATAGGATTTATATATTTTTTTCTCATTACTTTCTCAACTCTACTCATCGGGTATGTAAATATGCTTCCGTTATCAACTTTTATCTTGATAGTTTCGTCGGAGCNGATTTCAAGAGNCACACCTTCTACGGTGCTGCCATTATTCAGGTAAATAATATCGACCATTTTTGCTGAAGTATCCAGATTAAGTGTTGCAACCCCTAACAAGCAGAATATTAATAACTTCATCGGATTGGTAATCTTGTGGAGTCGCATTAATTCATATAGTAATTCGAAAGGATACTTCTTTTTTTATATGTAGGTACCCACCACTTGAGTAAGTGATCTTCAATATTATATTATTTTTTCATCTAATTGCTCGTGCTTTTATGTAATTTTGAAGGATCAATCATACGAGACACATTAAACTTACTCTATATAGGCAAAGAATGTTAGTCCAATTCAAATAAGGAAATAAAATGTCTNGAATTCACAAGTTCTTCTGTTTTGATTCGGTTCTTCTTTTATGTTCTTTCGCGCCCTTATAAAGACTATAGGGAAACATGACGAACACAATACAAGTAAGGATAAACCCAACAATGATAATTCCTAAATTTCTTGGACTCCATTCCATACTGTTACTCCTTGGGAAAAATTTAAATCCAGAATAGGTAATGGTTTATTTCGATTGATCATGTTAGTTACTCACACACGACNAAAAACCTCGTCTTAGGCGACTAACTTGCCTAGGCGCCAATGAAAAAATGTGTCAATTCACTTNTCTTTCTATTAGTGGAGGATGTTGCACGCAGGTTAGTTGTCAACAATAAACCNACTTCTAACATAGGCACTGGNTCCCAAGTNGATGAAATNCTCAAGGCAGACAAGGGATCAATTAACTTGAGAAAAAGACGTTAGTTTTTGATATCGTTTTTTATTTTCCAATAAACATGAACTCAGCAAAGAACAGGANCTGTNGTCAAATANTTTTTGTCAAAATGTCAGTTNTTCTAACTATTACGTTTTCTCTTGCTCATTATTTTCTATTTCTTCTATTGATTCTACACCTTTGACTACAGTACTTTACATTTACCCAATCTCTTTTCCATTTTTTCCTCCAAGAAAAAGGTTTTCCACAAACTATACAATCTTTTGAAGGTAGTAATTTCTTTTTCATTGCATACAATGATTCAGTTGATGATAAAAGCCAAGGCTGAGAATTAAGTCCACAATCATTTTNGTTTTTCACTCAAAATATAATTCCAAGNAATACCGAGAGNCAAGTTTGTTTAGCAACNATTATTCACTAGCCTAAGATAATTTTNGAAAGATCAGAAATTGATTTNGTCATGAGATACCTGTCTACAGATTCTAGATTACAAATCTACGTTTGTACCGTGATGATTAGGAGATAGAAACTGAATGGATCGAATCTAACTNTGGTTAGAATGATTAATTGCCTGTTTGATCCCCACANCATATCAGGCAAACAACAGNCGGAAGGACNTTATTGATTCGTAAAATTTGAGGATGGATTTGTCGAATGGAAAAATCTGCTGACATCACTACATACAGTGCTCAATTATCGTAGAAAGTGATATCCTATNGAATTCCTTCAGAATATAGATATATCTTGGCTATTGTACAGATTGGGTTAGTTTTGCCTTCCTGAAATCTTATTTTTTTGTATTAAATCAATTATTAAAAAAGGAAGATATACAAAGATAAACAATATTAGTGTTAACAAATCCAAGAACAGAATATACCAAGGATGGGGAAGAAAGAAGATGACTTCTCTTAGGGGAATTTCGGGCGGTTCACAAAGAAACATGTAATTTGTTTCAGGCACCCACTGGCGTATAAGTAGGTTCAAAAGTGCTGCAATAACCATATAGCCGTTGATAGCTAAAAAAGATTGAAATAAGCCTTTTGTTGTGGGTCTCATCCTCAAGCCCCAAGTCGCAAACAATACCCCTCCAATAATCCCCCCATGAGCCATGAAATATTGAATAAAACGAAAGCTGGGAAAACCTTCACCTGCAGCCAAATTTGGTAAGACTAATGCCCCAAAAGTCCCAACCAACCCGCAAAAATATGAGACTTCGTATAATTTTTGTTNGCGCCTAATCAACATTANTGAGATTAAAAAGACCAATACACCACATATATGGAAAGGAAGATGACTNAGTAATCCGTCTTCATCCATCCAACCGAATGAAATTAGCCGCCACCCAAACATAGCAAACTCTTGACCCAGCAATACTAGTGCATAAGCATAACAGACCATTGTAGTCAATTGAGCTGATTTTGACCGCCGAACGATTAGCGATAAAATTACTGGAANCAAGAAAGTTAATCCAATCGCAGCCATATGTGAATTAGAAAAAGCTGAAAAATCAGAAATAATTTGCATATTAGTTTCAACCATGAAATTGATCAGATTATCAAAACAATTCTCAAAAACCGAAATTCTGATATCGAAAAAAACGTTGAAAATCTTATACTTTTTGTCGGTATCTGCATCTAATGGTCAGTAGGAACTCGGCTATACTATTTGTTTGCTAAATTCGAAAAGGTTATTTAATTTGGGAACGACTGATTTGTCTTTGTATTGATTATGTCACCGTAACGGACTGACCATATCATGGCATAATAAATAATAATTTCCAATAAAAACTGGAAAGGTTCAGTTACCTGACGAGGAATCTCCGTCATATCGAATTGGATTAAAATTAATTATGTAAGACTAATTTTTTGGACTATCTTGTCTACAGTCTTATTTATGTCAGTAAGCATTTACTCTAATATTTCCTTAGACTTGGTTCCAATTTTAGTAATTTTTTACCANACGGAGGTTAGANTTTAATGGGTACTTAATCAAGCTAGTTCCATCCATATGAAATTNGTGTGATTAACCGAACTTTTGAGCAAATATGCTAANCTGTGGAATGAGTCAAGGAAAGATACAACAGGTCTTATTTTTTGTTCTGCCTACATACATCTATAGTGTTCAAAGACATGAAAGAGTATGAGGNCAACCGGCNGTCCTGTTTCNGTTATGCTGTAGTCCACATTTCACTCTATTTTTGGGNATTTGTAGTTGCTAATTTAATCGATATCTTACTTGAAAATTAAGAGACTTCGAATAACATGGATCTCGTAGTTAGTTGAAGATTGTCATGATTCAAATGGGGTTGTCATAGGTCTCATTTTTTATGCGGGATCATCGAGTCAATACTATATTGAATAAAAGACTTACAACCAGACTATGAAGGTTTTCGATCAAACCGTTACATGCTTGCTTCCAGGTTTGATTGAATGAATTATCTGTCGAAAAACTTTCAGTAACACCTTCGCCGATAATGTGTTATCGATACTTCTGTCCGTTTAATATTGAGCCTACCCAACTATATCTTATAGCCAATTCATACACAATTAACAACNAGGCAGATGTGATTAAGCATATGNNTAAAAACTTGTATAAGCTGGGCAAATTCCATGTACTNNNTAATATCTGTAGGGACATTATAACTGGTAGGTGAGCCAAATATAGCCAATAAGAAGAATCAGATAAATAGCGAATNNTACGANTTTTATGAGAAAANAAACGACGAAATAANCCNACCATACCGAAAACTACTGACCAAGTATAAAGTGTGGTACAGAACGANACGACAATNTGCCCTTTTATGCGTTCTGTCGNAGATAAACCAGTATTGCTCCGAACTTCTATAAAGTATACTGAAATCAAAAAAGATAGAACTGATACCGNCAAATNTACNAACCAATATTCCCCAGTTTTTTTTTCAAATAATTGTTGNCCNTAGCACAAAGCGCCAAANCCGAAAAAGATTCCGTAGTATATTAGTACAGGGGGCCACGGAATTAGACCCGCATAAGTATCTGGGCCGAATATGGTGAACATTGTACATTGAAAGATAAATGTTAGCGGTACAAGCCATATCAAGCAGAGCGGAGTTATTAGCCATTTGTTATCTGGGCGCTTGATATCAAACCTAGTCATCAACCCAATTAATGCAGCAAAGATTAGAATCAGCCAAAACAGATAATTTAAAAACCAAAGATAGTGAAAAGTAGGCAAAACTGATATCAACCAAATCCATTCAAAGAAATCGAAGACATAATTTGGGAAACGGGTTAAATTAGCTCTCCAGTTTTCGATTTCTTGGCTCTGAATTACCTCCTTGGCTAATGTAGGACTTATATCAATAATTTCTTTGATTAATAACTCTTTGAAAGCCTTCAGGCCCCCCTCTTTGACGGCAATGAAAACGTCTGAATTTCCGTTTGCCTGCTTTGCAGTGGAATTTGCCCATTCAGCAAGACCAAAACAAAACGGAATCACGAATACCCCAAAAATAATCATGGGTAGTAAAATTCGTTTCGAACGGCGAATCAATAGACCAATTAAGCCATAACGCTTCCAGGTCATAGTGGTGAAAAAACCACTAATCAAGAAGAAAAGTGGCATCCGAAAACCATGAATTACTTCCAAAATCACCATATATGATTGATGTTGATGAATATCTTGAGGGTAATTCCCTGGAATATCAGGACAAAATGACATAGTGCTATGTAATATGATACCTAAGAACATCGCAACTGCTCGTAGGGCGTCTAAATCGTAATATCGTTTTGTTTTGATAACTTTTTTATCTGTGGTCAGATTTTTTTTATTTTTCACTTTGATTTAGTTAGTAATTTAACAAAACAGTCATTTTGTCCTGATATTCCATTGCTCATTATCGATTGGTATACGTGCTTTTCTAGTACTACTTTTATTTAGGTCCCAAATAATCTTTGTACTCCTAAAAATAGATACCGTAAAAAGTAGGCAGCCAGAAAGTAGAAAAAGATGGGATTAAAAGGTGTTTGCCAAAATAAGATTGAGGAAAACCCGCCTAACCATTCCGTATCATTTGATACAGGTTTTCACGGATAATTGGTTATTAGACCTTACTGCTCGACAGTTCAACCTAATATACGATTCGGTGGTTACTGAATGTTGATTCTTAAGTCTTCATTTAACCGGTTATAAATTGAAATGTCGCAACTAAGAGGATTGGTACGATTCTCGATCAATACTACTCAACCCAGCATAGTATATTCCAAGATAGATTTGGGTAGAAGCGCTTTGATTGAAGTTGGCTAAGTATTTTCCATCTTACCTAATAAGCCCGCCCCAAACAGTAATTTTGAGCTAAAACGAAGGGCACTATATTTCCCCGTAAAAATGGCATAGCTTTAGTACTAAAATTTCCAATTTAACAGGTTAGTATTTTGTCAGAACCAAGCAAAATAAAAAATGAAAAGTCCATAAAATTAGTTAGCTTTACTATTGAGTTGCTGAGAACGTTGCGATAACTTATGCCAAACTGGCTCCTTCTCTAATTCTGGTAAAGAAATCTGAAGAAAGTAGTCTATCTTCCATATTAGCCATTGACTTAACTTCTTATCTACTAACAAATGCCAGTAGCGGCTATTATCCAGAATATCAGCAGCCTTAATTAGCAATGCTGTTCTACCATACGCCTTGCACCGAGAGAACATCTCTCGGTTTTGTTCTGTTTTGTCTTCTATCTTTGAGTTAAATGTATTGGCTGCGACTAACCGGGCGACTTCTATTCCAAAATGTTCCTCAATTTGTATAATGGTGCAATCGGTATCTTCAACTAAGTCATGTAGGGCAGCAGCAATTATAGTTTCTTCAGGATAATCATATTCATATAAAAAATGAGCGACACGTATACTGTGGAGTATAACAGGCTTAGGGTTATTGCCTGAATGCTGAAAATTGGTAACTAAAAAAGTAATTGCTTGTTCAAGTTGATGGTCAAATTCGGGACTTTTCATAAACCTAATACCCTACATAATTAATCGATTTTGTGGAACCAATTGTGAATTAATATTATAATCACACCGCCAGATTCAGAAGCGGCAATCTACTCAAAAAGAATACGGAATAAACATATGGCTTCAACCAATACGAGGGATTTAGCACAATGTCGCAAGAAGAAATGAAGACCCACCCTTTTCCACACCAGCGTCCAACTGTTACTATCACTTTGGACAAGGCAAATTCTTTTGTCGTTAATTGTCCGGAATTGCGTAGTTGGTTTATTATACCAGAACTTGGTCATCGTAGCCTCTATGCCAATTACGATGCAACGGATTGGAAATTAAGTGAAGTTTACGATTTAACATCAGTTCGATCCGCTCGAATTCACGATCGAGAAGGAGTCGAAATTGACGTTCATTGTTGGAAACCAAATACTGGTTGGTTTCCAACTTGGCAAATGTACGGTCGATTGACAAAATACCAAGCTGAGTATTTGGCAGTACTACAGTTTAATCAAGAACAACGTATACTTTACACCTATTTGGATCAACATTTTGATTATGACTGGGGGAAGATGACAAGGTGTTTAAAGGATAAAGGAAATTTCATTATAAAAGACAGTAGACATACTGAATGGAAAGACAAATCAGACGAGGATGGCGTAGCTGGGTTTTTCTCAGTCCAGATCGGGAAGAGAAAGTTCAACTGTCTACGTATCTTAGGTCTGGACCAAGATTTGCTCCACCCTGAAGTCTCTATCACCGAAGAGTACATTGATGAATCAGGTCGAACAATTATGGTACGTCGTTTTTGTTCTATGAGAAAATCAATGCTCGATGACCAAGGCCAGAAACGACTCGTCGATCTGGATAAAGAAAGCCTCTTGAAGATCAATGGATCTACTTTTTACCACTGGTATGACTCTTTTTCTAATTTAGCATTTGGGTTAAAGACAGAAACCACTGAATAAACCCAGTCCCCAAAAGCACTCATGTTTTGTTCCGTGATCAGTCCTCCAGTCAAAATTCTGGTTAACTAGTTTTAGAACAAGCATTCGGATAAAAAAACTGCCTACAATCAAGTGCCAATTTCAAATATTGATCAAACCGTAGACACGAATAAATATAAGTCAAATAATTTATTTTATAACCATCATTTTATCTTTCAGCACCAGCTTGCTGCAATTTTTGGGCAATCTTGAAATAATTATTCTTTTTAGCCCACTGAAGAGCTGTCAATTTTAACTCTGGTTGATCAAACATACCAGTTTTCACATCGTATATTTTGGGGTTGGCACCGCCAGACAAGAGAATCTCAATAATTGCTTCGTTGCCTCTTTTCGCCGCCATTCTCAGGGGCTCGCCTAAACCGAGCTGGCCATCGACCAATTCTGGATCTCCAGTCAATATCTTTCTTACAATATTTTCTTTACCTAAATTGATGGCATCAACTATATCTATCGAACAGTTTTCAATCATGTAATCAGCTAGTTGATTATTACCAAAATGTAAAGCCCAAGAAAGCTGTGTGGCCACATGCTGAGCATCACGAATTCGAACATCCGCTCCCTGCTCAATTAAATATCTCGATAATTCTGGGTGACACTGGATCGCCCAATGCAGTCCAGTCATACCCCAATGATCTATACCATTTATATCAGCACCTTTATCCAACAAGAAGTTAATCAGATCAACCCTACCAGTATGACAAGCCATAGCAAAACAATCGTTCAAGATATCTTGCTTTGACTGAAATTTTCCTGGATCCCCAGCATTGTCTTTCAGGGTACCATCTTGGGAAAAAAAAGACAGCACTAGATCCCATCGACCCAGACCAATAGCGACCCAAAGGTTATTGGGTATTACTTTATGGGAGGCAATTAGTTCAGCAACCTCCATGCTTTGTACGTTAAGCGCTTGGCACAAAGCCGTCCATGTACCTGACCCAGCACCCTTATGTTCCGGCATATAACTGTTACGGGGATAAAGTTCTAGTGGTATCCCCAAATTGATTAGTTGCTCTGCTATTTTTGACCTATTGTATTTTGCCGCGTAATGTAAAAGCGTGTATTGAGAATCCGGGTGTTGTTGTAAGATTAATTCAGGTGAAGATTTGACTAATTTAGTGAGTTTTGTTTCTTCACCTTCTTCAATAGCTTTCACGGCCTGGTCAAAAATATTGGTAATCATAATTGTCTCTAGGTCCCTGATAGTATAAACCTACATGTTTTCAGATTTTGATTGTCACCACAACTCACCTTCTCGCCATTCAGCTGATAGAGCCTGATTGAGATCTAGTTTGGGAGTTTGAGGTAACCGGAAAATCATAACCTCTTCTTGAGGCGTATGTATAACACCTGAGTCTGTTCTTACAAAAAGTGGACCTTCCCATAGCTGCCAACCCAGTCTCTCATAGTAAGCAACACTAAAGGGAGAAAGAGCGCCTAGGTCAAAATCTCGAATCTCATCGGCTACACGTTTCATGACTAATGTTGCAAAACCACGGTTGCGATATGCCTTCTCAGTGGCGACCATTTCAATATAAGCAGTATGCATGGGCAGATTTTTACCAGTCTGCAACAACCTATCTACCCACATAGCGTGAGTAACTAACGTTTGTTTGTAGTAGCCTAGGATATGAGTAGCGGGCTGTAAGGTATTGAACAAAGGTTCGAGGTCTTCCTCGTAGGCTCGATTACAAAGAGAAAGGACTAGATTTCGATCTGAATCAGACAACAATGTACTGCCAATGATTTTCAGTTTAAGCTGATTCTCGATTTTAATAACCATATCTCAACCTCTCCCGAGGGTAAGTATCGGACACTAGCATTAAGTAACGTTATACCTATACCTAGATCAAAACCCTAGGCACATTCGATTGGCCTTGATGAGCAATCAACTAGAAATTAACTATTTAGATGCTTTTTCAGAAATCGGCCAGTGAATGAGTTCTTCACCGTAGAAACTTCTTCCGGTGTTCCATAAGCTACAACGTACCCACCTTTGTGTCCTCCTTCTGGCCCTAAATCAATGACATAATCTGCGCTCTTAATCACGTCCAAATGGTGCTCGACCACGATTACAGTATGTCCCTGATCCACTAGTTGATTAAGGCTATCTAGTAGCCTCTGAATGTCAGCGAGGTGAAGGCCTGTGGTCGGCTCATCAAGCATGTACAAATTATGTTTGCCCCTCTTGATTTTTCCCAGTTCGGTCGCCAGCTTTATTCGTTGAGCTTCACCACCAGAAAGAATTGTGGCCGGGTGACCGATGGTCAAATATCCTAATCCGAGGTCATTTAGCACTCCTAATTTTCTAGCAATTAGACTATGATGGCTAAAAAACAAGACACCTTCCTCAATTGACATTTCTAGAATATCAGCGATGGTTTTACCTTCATAAGTAATTTCTAAGGTTTCTTCATTGTAGCGTCGACCTTTACAAGTCGGACACGTTACTTCTACATCAGGCATGAAATAAAGTTGTGTAGTAATTGTTCCTTCTCCACTACATTCTTCACATCTTCCACCCTTGACGTTGAAACTGAATCGAGAGGGCGTGTACCCTCTAGCTTGAGCCGAAGGGGTATTAGCGAAAATTTTGCGAATATTATCGTAAAATCCGATATAAGTAGCTGGGTTAGAACGAGGGGAACGCCCGATTGGAGTTTGGTCAATATTGATGACATCGCTGATATGCTGATAACCGTCTAGGTGATCATGATCACCTGATAAGGTTCGGCTATCATGGTAAATCGAATAGAGTTTTTTATATATGATTTGGTTAGTTAATGTGCTTTTTCCTGATCCTGAGACACCTGTGATACAAACTAACATACCTAGTGGAATATCTACGTCAATACTTTGCAGGTTATTCTCACGTGCCCCCCTTACACTTAGAAAATCTTGATTTTGTTCTCGACGCGTATCTGGCAAATCAACTTTTCTAACTCCACTCAAAAATTGACCAGTAAGAGATTTTTTATCGGCTATAATCTCCTTGAGCTGTCCTTCAGCTACGATCTGCCCACCGTGGACACCAGCACCAGGACCAATCTCAATAATGTGATCGGCCGCCTGAATGGTTTCCTCATCATGCTCAACTACGATGACAGTATTACCCACATCTCGTAATTGCTTTAATGTACCGATCATTTTAGCATTATCTCGGGGGTGAAGGCCGATTGACGGTTCATCTAGTACGTAGAGCATTCCCATTAACCCTGAACCTATTTGGGTCGACAGACGGATCCGTTGCGACTCTCCTCCGGAGAGGGTCCCAGAACGACGGTTGAGATTTAGATACTCTAAGCCAATACCATTCAGAAGTTCTAGCCGAACTGATAATTCTTGCACTAATCTCCGGCCGGCTTCCTCAACTTTAGGGTCATGAATTTCAATTTTACTGAGAAATTGTTGTAGACCTTGTAGGTGCATAGTTCCTAACTGGTGGATATTATGATTGTTTACGGTAATTAGCAAACGTTGTCTTTTTAGTCGGGTACCGTTACAGTCAGGACATGTGTGCTCAACCATAACTTTACGCAGGTAGTCCTCCATACCAGAGTGAGACGTTCCCTCTTTGCGGTAGTGACGATATCGACGATCCAGCCGATTAGCAAATCCGTCAAAGCGCACCTCATGTCCTTCGTAGCGTTCACCAGTCTTGGCATCATCTGGAATAGAGATGATAAGTTTATCCCCTTTGGTTCCATACAACAGAAGGTCTTTGGTCTCGTCTGACAGATTCTGGTAGGGCTCATCCAAATCGAAGTCATATTTCTGAGATAAACTGTACATTATACGTCCGTCCCAACGATCTGGATCATATACGAAAACGCCAGGGACAAACGCGCCACCACGGATACTTCGTCTAGTATCTGGAGTTAGAAGTACCGGATGAACTTGTAAATAGGTGCCTAAACCTGAACAAGTATGGCAAGCACTAGTAGGTTCATTGAAGGTAAAATAGGATGCTTCTACTGTCCCCATTATGATTCGATGTTCTGGACAACCGAAATCAGTGTAGAATTGTTGATTTTTAACGATTTCTTTCCCATTTTTATATAGGTGGAAACTGAGAAAGCCTTCACCTATTACTAATCCATGTTCTAAGGTCGCTAGTATTTGCTTTTCAATCCCCGGTTGAATGACGAAACGATCAATAATCACGTCCAATTTGTAGTCTCGATCTTCATCTAGGTCATGTTCTTCAGCCAAGTCTATATCCTGTTGTCCATCCAATAACACATATCGGTAACCATTAGTTCGAATTTGGTCAAACAGATAAGCGTAATCCTCACCATGTATTTTGAAAATCGGTGCTCTAATTTGAACTTCGGTTCCATTAGGCAAAGATAAGATCCGTTCCACTATCTGGTACTTGGATTTCGTTGAAACTAGATTTTGGCAATATGGACAATGGGATTGACCAATCGTAGCATATAGCATTCTTAGATAATCACCCAAATCAGTCATAGTTCCAACGGTTGAACGTGGGTTCATCGAGATTGTTTTTTGTTCAATTGAAATGACCGGTGATAATCCGGTCATAAAATCAACGTCTGGCTTTTTTAAATGTGCCATGAAGCGTTTGGCATAAGTTGAAAGAGATTCCATAAAACGACGTTGACTCTCAGCATAAACTGTATCGAAGGCTAAGGACGACTTACCTGAGCCACTAATACCGGTTAAAACTGTTAATTTATCACGAGGTATCTCTATGTCTATATTTTGTAGATTATTCTCTCGAGCTCCCTTAATTGAGATCGTAGTTCTCATACTAATCTGAATCCTTTTTCAAATAAACGACTAAAACCATAGATTTTTTGCAGTGGGTATTTAATTGTACGATCCTTAAAAGAGATCTTCTTCCAAAAAATCGTACAAATAGGCAATTTCCTCGACCGTACTGGAACTGTTGGGAGTTAGTTGCAACGGTACCCCCATTCTTTCTAACCATCCTTGCCTGACCATCCATTCACAACCCAAAACTACTGATCCAACGGACTCATCGGCAAAGTTATGATACAAATCGGTAGCAGTACAAATTCGATTTTCAGCTTTTAAGTAATCGAGGACAAGCTTGAACATTTCTTCTGTTCCTGTTGACATGTATTCTGTCAGTGAGGTAAGTGCTTGTTGAACGGTCAATTTGTCTTTTTTTCGCTCTATCAAATCAGTACCCCAAAGTCGAAAAAAGTCAGGCTTCAACTCCACGGCTTGATGAAGTGGCTTCTTGCCTGGGATTTGATGATTTCGAAAGATTTCGACTCGAGCTAGATCTTCTACGGCTTTTAGGATATAGACAAAGCTATAATTCAAATCATTTTTTACATAAAACCATTTTTCAGCTTTGGCTAAGGTCGCACTCAGCATACAACCTAAATTCATTAGTTGGATACGACCGTCTCTGCTGGAAACAGGCGCAATTTTATCAACTTCAATCTGATCAGACTTAGTATTATGCCTTTGGATGTCAGTGTACCATTGCGGAATGGTGGGATCTTTAGTGAATAAGATTCGGCTGTCGACAAACCAGTTGTAGTATTCATCTCCAACTCGTGCCTGGCCTAACCTTCGGCGGATGGTGCTCCTTGATACCATATCTACACACAAATCTATACCATTTTGCTGTAGGATGTAGCGAGATTGAGACTTAACTTTCTCCTGAATAATCAAGGTGATATGAAGATAAGACATCGACCAAAGGTGATTTTGATTCTGTGCAGGATCATCGAACAAAAGACCTGCCACCACATTAGAATCTAATTGTGCATGTTCGATGAATTGTTCAATTGATGAATTGATTTGCGATTGAGTTACAAACTCTGGTATAGAAGTAGAATCTGGGTCATAACTATACGCTGTC
Organism: Candidatus Poribacteria bacterium; assembly: GCA_002729015.1. The sequence continues at coordinate 13,617 of PBVO01000112.1, read as the reverse complement.
TCATCTAGTTTAACTAGATTATTATGTGTCAGACTGGTAGGTAGGCTAGATTTTTGTAAAATTCCCTGACACGCCAGCCAATTGTAGACGTTGAAATGTGAGGCTTGGCGACTAGACAGTTTGAGATGAGAATCAATCTCCGTTATGGAACGTGGCCCGCTCTGACTCTGTAAATAATCAAAAATTGGTTGGCAAATTGAACGGTGATCGAATAAGTATTGGTCAATAGCAATCAAGACTTGTTCCAACCGGTCAGCAGTTTTGGGTTGATTAATAAATTCATGATAGACAAAGTTAAAAAATGTTGGATTATATTCCAGTGCCGGTTGGATTTTTTCCCTTCCGGGTACTTCTCCATTCCAGATGACTTCAAAACCGGCTAACAAGTCGATTAAATCCAAAATGGATATAAAAGCATAAACCATATCTTGTTTGATAAAGAATTCTTTTTTTGCAATTTCTAGCTTAGGAAGAGCACGCTCCAAAATTTGAAGCAGAGCAAACTTCCTATCTCGTTCTCCAACTTGAAATCGGTGATGATTTTGATACCACGTCTGGATAGTTCGATCTTTAGAGAACAGAAGAGTACTGCGAACAAACACCATCTCTGACCATGAATTCACTAAGCCACTTTCGAGACTACGCTTAAACTGTCCCCGAGGAATCAAATCCACGTGCATAAAAATATCATTAGAGACTAAGCTGTAAAAGTTGGTGTTTTTGGGATTATCGACCGTAATTAACCACAAATCTAGATCAGATTTCTCCCAAACTTGGTCGTGAGAAAGACTTCCATATAGGATCGCTGCGATTATATTAGGATCTTTCTGAGCTTGCGAAACGACTAATTCAACTGCCAATTGATAGTGTTCTTTTGTGGATTTTAACGAATTCATCAGACGATGCACCTTGGTAATTCAGCTCCTTATCCGCGAACGAGACTATCTGACTGGAGGAAGCCAGAAGCCGATCGACAAGTACCAATCAACTTGGTAAAATCAGGCAGACAGATTGGAATATTATCACTGTTCTCAAGCAATTACGACAAGATTAGCTCGAAGTTTCTTGCTAGCCTACTCTGGAGTATTACCTCAATGAATCCAGGAAATAGCCTGTAAACACCAAGATATTATATGCCGAAAAATTAATCCAAAATCGCTTACTTTTGCTCTGGTTTTTACTCAATTTGAAATTATAAAGTGATTTAGTAAAAAAACTGGCCGAGATCAAATAATGGCCAACTTTATGGACTCTAGTTTCTTGATAAGATGCGTTGTTTAGTCCAGCAAACCCTATAAACAGGTCGAAACTAGAGGCAGCTACAGGTCCATAGACCCGCTTCCGGCTAGCCAAGTAACTCATTCCTACAAAAACAGTTTCCATTGCTGATATATATCCGAGTTCTACCCAAATAGGTGATTGGCCGGAGGACTGAGAGTCAGAGTAGTAGGCATGATGTCCTATCTTTGAGCTACTACTCAAGTTACGACTGTTGACAGGGGCTCTTTGGTCAAGTCGGGCAATAATCATATTAGATAGAGCTAATCTATTGTTATCAAATTTGCTGTCGAAGGTCCATTGGTCAGGCCATTTCTTGAGTTCACCGATGGTGCCAAAACTATCGACATCAATGTTAAATAACACTAGTATGATCGACACCAGCATTACACAATCGATTTTAGTTCTATTATTTGGACGAAATTTGCCTTTGGACTTCATTCTGTTAAGGACCTCATCAACGCTACAACAGCCGACCGGCATGAAGATGGATGTTACCAGTATGAGCACCTGCTTGGATCAAATAGCTAATGACGGTAGCGGAATCTCCGTTGGGATTCGTATAACCACCTTGTACTACCCGCATCGTCCAATATAAACCATCGTTGATAGTGTAATTGTCTTTGAACGAAGCATCAGTTTTACCACTTTGGATGACTCATCCAACTAGCATGACGAGAAGCTGACATGTTATAGCAACCGGGAGTCCTTCGATCAAAGCCAAGAGCTTGAGTCCCTTGACATTTCCACTTTGAGCCACTTGTGGAACTAGATTAATATCTTCTCTGGTGCTAAATCTGGGATAACTCGCCTGTCTAGGCTCGATAGGATTGTCGGCTTTTGTTGTCACGATTGTTCTAATTAGCCGATTCCCTTGAAATTACAATTTTTACTTAATAACCCAGAAGGATTGGGTAGTTGCTTAATGAGTTGAGGCATTCTTGCTCTACTCCGATGTTGAGATACCATTTACCTCAAAGGTTTTTCCAGATTAGTTGGCACTTTCTTGGGGTAATACCATGTTCTATGATCATTCACCGAGACCTCCTATTCTCTAAGAGGACATGTCTGGATGCCACTGCTATGAACCGCGTGCTTCCCGCCAAGCAAGGTGGAATGACTTAACCGACTGGTACCTCTGGTCCCGTTCCTGTTGACAAGCACGCAGTATTACCTCACAAAGAACATCAGCTCCACGGAATGGAGCTCGATTCAAGTTGTTATCGAAAAGGAGAACCGCTGCTGTCCGCCCCATAGTGAAGACATTTGTAAGACCATCAACTACGGCCCCCTGCTCAAATTCTTCAGGAGCCATGAAACGCGCGGAGCCGAACATTCTACCCATTTTGTTGATTAATGGCCCTTGGTGGTAGTGGTCCAAATCAACCACAGATAATTTCTGGTGCTTGAAATCGTAGATTAGACAGCCGTCGTAGAAGTCAATAGCCACCCAACCTTTTTGGGCTAGCAAGTTATGTAATTCATAGATAGTATCCAAGCATTTTAAAATTTCAATAACCGGTAGCAACCGAAATCTATGAAAGGCTGAAGATGTGTCATTTCGAGTAATAGCTGTAGCATACAATAGTTGTCCATCAACCCAATCGTAGACTAGCATTGGGCCAAGTATAGACTCAATAACTCCATGTAGGATCGGTCTAGCCGGATGATTACAACTATTACTGACACAAACAGCATTACGTAATAAAGAAACTCGTGCGCTGTGGGAAAGCCCTGATCCACCGAGGATATCCATGTTACCAGCAGTTTTGATAAAATAACGTTTACCTTTTGACCTTACACCGTAGCTTACATTACCGGAGTCCTGCGTATGATCAAATACGGCAAAGATATCTAAGTTCGCATGCAGATAAGTAGATGGTGCTTCATCGATAGTTGAAACGTCATGCAAGGGATGGTTCTGACAGAACAACGCTTGTCACCTTTTTAATTGCACATAATCCTAAACGAGTGTAGCAGATTATTTTCAAAACGATTTAACTTTTAAATTGGTTTGAGATCTTCTCTTTCATCTCCACAAAACTTTAGTATATTCGAATCCAAGTCTGAGACCACCATAACCGTCCACTCCCAGTCTCTCATTTTGGGAGGTTCTATGATGATGGCTCCATTTTGCTCAAATTCCCGATGCAAATCGTTCAGCATATTGGTTGGGTCTAATTCGATATACAGCTGTAATCTGAACTCACTTTGATTTAGCTTACGATCCAGAAAAATTTCAATACCATTACGTTGCAAGCCTACCATAGCAGTGTTTCCCACTTGGTCGACATGTATCCACTCCTGAGAAAAACCAAGCTTTTGACAATAATAATCAACACTTTGTTGAATATCAAGCACACTAATACAAGGAACTGAGCGAAAGCTCACCTGGGTTGGTATATTGGGCGAGTTTGTAGGCATATATAATTTACAGAAACCAGATACTGACTCATCATAGTCGGCTACTCTATTACAGTTCTTTGAAAGTGGCAACCTGTTTATTAACTAAGATTTCTATTGGCACTAACATTCTCATTCTGAATGCGGCCCAGTCTGGGTGTATTGCCTCAGTAGAGCTGCTATCTGAAGGTTATCTATAGCCATTGCATTTTCGTAGTGCGATTTTTGGTTATAGTAGTCCCTTGAATGGGGGTTTGCACCATATTTTAACAGTAGAGCAACGCGTGATTGGAAATTTTCCTTCACTGCATATCCTAACAAAAAATCGAGCATTCCATATTGACCGTCTGCATCCCAATTAATCTTATGCTGCGCATCTAGCCCATATTCGAGTAGCAATTTTATCGTTTCATCATCTTTATTGAACATTCGATTATAGAGCGCCTGCCCATCGTTGGGATTTGCGCCTGAATCCAACAACAATCTGGCTAATTCAAAACTGTACTGATGTGGTGGTTGGTTAACCGGCCCACGTTCACCTTCACCCAAGGCGCCGGTAATCGCGGTAAATATGGAACCATATGGGTAAGTAAAGTTTGTATTGGGATCGGCCCCAAATTCTAATAACAATTTTGCCGTCTTTAGACTGTTGTAGCCAGTAGATGAACTAATGACTCTCCCATAACACAAGTAGAGTAGCGGATCCCACTCTCGTGGACCACCCTTTTGTCTCACTAACAACGGATCTGTTTGTAGATGACGTCTCACAGTATCTACATCACCAATAACGGAAGCCGTATAAATATCTGGTTCCAGTCGATCTCCATGCAGATCTAACATGGATTGGGCCTCCGCATATCTATCTACACAATCTTGATCTGTATATTCTAAACAAGCTAAGGTTAAAAATTTATCTGTTATCATGAATCAATAATTAGAGCTCATTTGGTTTCTGTAGCTTCAGCACCAATGGAGGTTAAATAGGTGATGGCTCCCGTATTACCTGATTCTAAAGCTATCTTCAGTGGGGTTCTGTTTTTATAGTGTCGAGAATCATTAGGATTCGCACCTGCTTCGACCAAAATTTTCAGTACAGCAGCATACGGATCTTCTTTTCCTTCTCCTCTGGCTGATCCTCCCCAAGCTGCAGCATGTAGGCAATCTAGCGAATTAGCACTGGCTCCTAAACTCAGCAGTAGATGAATGGTATCAACGCGCGCGTTGTTGGCTGCCCACGACAGTACCGATCGATACCAGTTGGCCTTACTCGCATTGACATCAGCACCAAAACGCACTAATTCTCGAACTAGATTCAGCTTGCCGTCGTTGGCTGCATAGTGTAGAGCTGTACTACCTCTCACGAAGGGGTTTCCTTGTTCGTCCGGCCCGACCCATTCGAGGGTTGCAATCTGGGAATGATCATTTAAGATCTGGATACCCAACGCTTCCTTTTCTTGATCATATTTTGTGGCCAACAGTTTATAGAATGGATCGTTTTCATGATGTACCTGATTCTCTTGAGTCATTTTTCTCTTTATCCTCTATTTTCTGGCTTACACTAGACTAGCATTTATAGTCGGGTGTCCAGTAGAGGAAATGCTTCCACCTTTCCCCTGAAAACCAATATCAGCAAATGAACCACGATTGTTAACGATGTGATCAGCAACACTGTTTGGGTTAAATTCAATGACTAAAGATAAATCCCCCAGGGTAGCTGCTAGAAATATACCCGGTGTTGCACCACGATCTAGTAAAAGTCGCGCAACATCAGTGGCAGAGTTAATCTGTATCTGGGCCGGAATAGAAGAGTCGTCCCGACAAGTGTATCCAGATCGGCATTGCAATCCAGAAAGATATTAGCAATCTTGGTCGTATGGGCAAAATGAAGGGCCGTAGCCCCATCACCACCCGGAGTATTTACCAGAGAGCTATCCTTGTAGAGTAAGTAAAATACAATATCAGAAAGCCTGAGGGCTGCAGCCACATATACAGCAGGCTCAGTACATTTTTTTATCAGGTGCCCGTTTACTACAACTGGTATTTTTTTAACTAGAAACCGTTAGCCCAAAACTGAGTTACAGCATCTATTTCTAATTCACACTCCATCAACAGATCAACCATCTTCGTAGCTGGATGCCTCTAACAATGCTGGACGTCCATAATCAAATATACCGTTGTTGAGCTCGTCTCGAACTAAGTCGTTGGTCAGATCCTTCTCAAACAGCGAGAAATCATTATCTTGTACGGCTATTTTGAACGAACCAATTGGATTTTTCAACCATTTTGACCCACAGTCAGAACTGATTTTACCTAATCGGATCACTTTAAACCAACTTTCCAACCACTAGCACCGTGTAAATTCGGGCTGCCATCGTTCGCTTGCCCCTGATATTTTGTCACCAAGATTGTGCTACGATCAGACGAGACCTCCTGTACCATTTGCCACGTGATTTCTTCTGGTCTCGGCTGAACATACATGGGCCAACCACTCAGCCAAACCTTGGCTTTCCTTTGCCAGAGAGAGTCTACTTGTCCCGCGCACTGACCAATATTGATGTAAAAAAAACGTTTCGCTGGAGTCCCACGGCAGAATGGACCTGTGAAGTTTGGTTTTTTAGATCGCTGGTTGGGTTTAACAACGGCGGAAAAATCAAACCGGATATCATCACCGGTGGATTTGGTCGTGGAAACAAAACTACCTTGGTTATCCTCTAGACAATACAGAATATCTCGTGGAGGGGCAAGCAAAACTACGCGAAGTGTGACCCGGTACTCATTGGTTGACATCAGTTTTTTAATTTTGTACTAACTCGTTCCACCCTCAGAATTCAAAAGAAATCATGACCAGAAAGACTAACTATTGGTTAAGGCCTTCAATAAGAACTGGGGTTGATTGGTGCCTATACGAAATTTTTTATTGTTTCTATATGTCAACTCTATTGCATCCAGCTCGCCCATACTCCACATCCAGCCGTGTGGTGTTAATCGAATACCCCAGCCATACCACCAGCGATTACGGACCTGTGTTACTTGATCAATTTTTTTCCGGCAGATGGTACGTTTAATTAAGCCCAAACCAAAACATAGTCGAATTTCTTTACTATTGACTTCGATCGTCAACCCCCAAAATACAGTAGTAAAAATGACAGACGGTAATAAAAGCACCAGTGCAGCTCTCGACTTAGCACATATCAACATTAGGGACAGTAACCAAAAAGAGAGCACCATTATTATAAACCAGACTGGTAATTGACGATGCCGATAGTGAAACTGTTCCATACTGCTACTGTTTCCTAATTAAGCCTAGCTGAGTTTTTTGAGATAAATAACTAATCCCCAGACCTAAAGTAATAATCAGTTTAATTGCAGTTCATTGCACTTAACTGTGTGAACACATACGATCTTTCAAATGTCGGAGTTAACTGTTTTTTTTCGGCCAACGACTATCAAGGTAGATGGAAAATTATTCAGATTGACTTCGAGCCAATGTTCATCCTCAACCTGAAGATCATGTTCTTCAACTTTGACCAGTTCACAACCAGCATCTACCACCGACTGAACATGATCTGAAACCGTCCAGTGATACTCAAAAGTTGGTAATCCTTCGTCTGACCTATATTCGTAAGGACCTCGGTTTAAATAGTTATAGCAAGAATTTTCTTTGCCATTGGCATCAGTCCACATTCGGCGGATGGGATGATATTCACTTACTAAGAAAATACCTCTACTCTTTAATATACGAACTGCTTCAGAATAGTATTTTTCAATATCAGCAACCCATACGGATACATGTCCACCAGTATAAACCAGATTGAAACTACTGCAGGCCAAGGCAGATAAGTCTGTTACATCTGCCTGTAGAAACGACAGTTGAAGGCCAAGTTGGCTGGCACGATTAGCAGCAATATCAAGCCTACGTTGTGAGAAATCCACCGAAGTGACCCGTCCACCAAGACCCACTAAAGCAAAAGCGACCTCGTTGTCCCCACTACCTAGAACACAAACCTCTTTCCCTTCGATATTATTAACAAAGGACATCTCTAGTGGGCCCAAAACCAAAGAAGGATTTTCATGAGCCTTCCTCCACAGTCCACGATGATCTTCTTTTTCTTTCCACCAGTTTGCGGAAGCATCCCAAAAAGCTTGATTGGATTGATGTGGGTTCATAATGTTTTTCCGATATAGAGAATAGTTTCAGCTTATCTCGGTATTTACAAATGATCAATTCTTAGTTATTATCTCGTGTAACAGAAACACACTTCCCTATGAAGTAATTTTCGTTTCACTTTTCACATAATAGACCGATTTGCGTTGGGATCTCCCATGGGTAATTTTTTCAAACCTTGGTTTAGTAATTTTTGCCTGTGGCTATATGCGGGCCTGAATTTGCTTTTAGGCCTAACTGGTTGCAGGAAACAATTCATAACTGACTATCCCAATAGTTTTCCAAGCTTGAACGATTCCACAACAGACCGAGAGACCCATTACCCACTGAGAATTACCATGAAAACAAGCCACGTCCTCTCAATAGTTGACCAAAAAAAATATCAAGTAGCAGAGGCTGGTGAAGAATATATTATTACGGTACCCGTGGTCAAATACTATCAACCCACCCAATTCCTAGTCAAGAGTAGCCCTGAGCCTATTCAATTAGGAACAGAGATGTTGCCCTACATGGAGCTCGATGATCTTAGGTTTTTTATGAAAAAGTATCAAATTGTCAGAGGATTTGACACACCGGAAGAAATTTACCTATACAACTGGGTGGATGAAGCTCAAAAAGCCATGATCTTCCAAACAGGTGTTGTAGTAAATCAGGTTAATACAAACACGCTGCCATCTACTAAGTTCAAATTGGTTCACTTACCAGCTTTGAAAGTATGTAGCATTCTGTATATCGGCCCATTTCCCTATCAGAAGAATAGCGGTTGGCAGAAAATTAATTGGGAACGTAGGGCGGCAGAAGCTGGTTATAAATATACAGAAGTTTTGTACCGAGAACTCTATCATCGATACGACTTTGGTGGTAGGAACCAGCATGTAACCGAAATAGAAATCTCGATCGATTAAAAAATAATTGGATCAAATGTTAATTACAATGGCGTACTGACACCTAACTGGATAGCTATTAATTAGGGAAGAAAAATGACAAACAGATCTCAGGCATTCAGACAAGCTGTTTTATTTATCGAGCAAAAAGACTCAGAGTCTCTTCATCAACTACTAGGAAAATACTCCGACTTACTACACAACTCCGAGGTGGTCATATCCGATCAACCCCTTATCCATCATACACTTTCGTATGCTAATTTCTCGGGAGATGAACCTGATTTCTGGTCAACGCCCGAATGCGCTGATATCCTGAAAAGACATGGTGCTGTAATTGACGCTAAATTCTGTCTAAGAGCTCTTAGTACAGCTGATTTTCCAATGATTGAGTGGTTAAGGCAAGAAAACGAGCTACCAGTCTGTCTTAGGGTTGTAGCAGCTCTAGGTCAGACCAAAAAAATTAAAAATTGGTTACTAAGTGAAAATATTAGGGTAAATACAGCACCACCAACTAATTGGCTGAGGAGTACTTCCGATCCTCTTCATTACGTATGGAAAGATCAAAATGGTGAATTGACAGATAAATGGTTGATTGCCGATGCTTTGCGATATGCTATTCGGTTCAATCATAAATCGACAGCCAAACTTCTTTTAGAACAGTTGGTAGAAATAGACCAAGAGTTATGCCAAAGAATCAAGGGGAAATGTGAGCCCGATTTTCTATCCTATATGATTCAACACCGAAGTCAAATCATTATGAATGATACATTGCCTGCGTGGGAAATGTATCAACTAATTCAGGCTGAGGTTGCTGTTGTCAACGGAGATATGAACTTATTCGAGTATGTTGTAGAAGAAACACCATCACTACTCAGTCGACAGTTTATAAGGCAGCAAGTAGCTCTACTTGAATTGGCGGCTTATTCGGATGGGTACTTATTTGCCAAATTATTATTGGATTCAGGGGCATATATCGGTAAGACCAATTCTCGCCCGAACTCCAATGCTTTAGTCTACGCCATTGAATATGGAAATCGTGAGATGGTGGAATTGTTGAAGGACCTATGGACACCCCCGTACGATCTGCCGACTTTAGCAGGGTTGGGTGATTTATCGAAAGTAAAAACTTACCTAAACCACCACATGAATGCAGATTTAGCTGCTGGCTTGGCTCTTGCTTGCATGAACCAACATAAGGAGATAGCTAATTATTTAATAGACCAAGGTGCAGATATAGATGCCGAGTGGAGTTTACACGAACCCGCTACTATCCTACACCACTTGGCTTTTTTTGGTAAATTAGATATGGTTCAATTTCTAATTGAACGAGGTTCGGACCCAACAATTAAAGACTTTAGATACCAATCAGATGCTTTGGGTTGGGCTAAATATAATGGCCAAGACAAAGTAGTAGCTTACCTGAGGCATGTGATAAAGGACAAACAATTGCAGGCCGAGTAAACAGGATAGATATTGAAGAGTTTTTTATGTTAAATAACTAAAGAATATCTGAAAGGGTTAGTTTTTGCTCACTCGGTATCTAGATCGTCGGCGTCCAAATCAAAATTCACGTTTGTTTCTTAAGTAATTTCTTACTGAAATTGGCTCGAAAGATAAACCGGTGTACGCTCGAATGCTTGTTGTGTGGAATACTCTTATAGATTCAACAGTGTGTTTCTTTTTCGAATACGGACTGAAATTAACTTAACTAGAGATATTCAAAGCGAGGTGATTCTATGAATTTTCCGTTACTCTTTCCATTAAAATCTGAAGTTTTTTCTGATCTAACCTGTTCTTTGTTCTAATCTTACTACATAGATCTATCCCAAAAGGGTTTACTTTTTCGATTGCACTTTTAACGTTATCTCCTCCTAATCCCCCTGCCAGAAACACAGGAATCGAACTCCTTTCAACAATTTCTGCAGACAATTCCCAATTATGAGTTCGACCTGTCCCTCCTAATTCCCTAATTGCTAAATTAGGATTACCACTGTCTAATAACAGATAATCAACGTAAGATGTAATTTTTAGGGCGGTATCGATCGCAGATCGATCAGTTACGTGTACTACTTGCACAATGGACACTTTCGGTAATTCTTTTCTTAAGACTTCATAGACTTTACGATCAACAGAATCAACTATCTGAATCATATTTGTCGATGTTTTTCTGTGATGTGTAATAATTCCATCTGCAGTAGTTTCACTGGTCAGTAAGCAAGTCTTGATATAACTTGGGACAGAGGAAGTAATTTTTGCAATAGCCAGATCTGAGATAACCCCAGGACCACTAGGCATATGTCCAACTAATCCCAAAGCCCAAGCACCAAAGTTAATAGCTAAATTTGCTTCTTCAACTGAAGCAATACAACAAATTTTAACCCTTATCACTATCGAAGCCGGAATATTTTATGGTTGATCGGAGGTCTTATTTAGACAATATATTATAAAATTGGGAACCCTCAGTTCATCCAATAGATCCGGGAATTCTACCGATTTCTTTTTATTAAGAGTAGGCTCGATTATCGCCTCGATATTAAATCCAACCTCTATAAATCCTTGTATATAGGTTGATAATGTCCGATGGAAATTGGTCAAACTCTCTCCCATCATTTTCCAATGACGCTCATTTTCTTCAAAATAACGATCTAACATTACGTGTTGTTTAATCCCATCTTCTGACTTATACCAGCCTTCTCCAGCTGATCTCATCGGGTGTAAATTGGCGATAACGAATCGTCCTTCATTTCTGAGAATTCTATATACTTCTCTCGTATTAGCCATAAAGTCAGGTAAATCACATTGGTTGAGATAGGAAACAGCCAGATCAAAACTCTGGTCTGCAAGAAAAGACAAATCTTGTACATCAGCTATTCTATATTCATTACGGCTTGGCTGTAATTCCCTAGCCGCTCTGATCATTGGCTCACAAAGATCCAGACCCAATACATAACTGGCACCACGCTGCGTCAGGATTCGACCAAAACGGCCCTCTCCACATCCACAATCAAGAATTCGTAACCCTTTTACGTGTCCACAAGCCTCTAACATCGGTTGATCCAATAATCCGTTTCTATGAGAATTACGACCTTCACGAGTTTCTTTGATCCAAGGAGACGAAAGCTTTAACCATTCTTGTTTCAGTAGATCCTTTTTCTTTTGAGTAAGATTCATCTTTAATTATCTTTAGATTGTACAGGTATGATACAGAATCGTTATTGTTTCGTAAAGGTGAGAGGGGGTAGCAAATTAGAACAATTAATCATTAAGAATACATACATTTAGGTGGCTATTAAAACGAAAATTAGCGAAGAATAAATCGGACTATAAATGCTCAATATGATGGGGCAGAAATTTTACATTTGGCATGTTTTCGCTACTAATATCTGTGTGTAATAGATGAAAATCAGATAAGATAAAATTTGAAACTATTTGGGTAAAACAGTGATAGAGGGTAAATCCAATTCTTTCATCATAATTGTACTAAAGACAACTATGATGAACTTAGAAACAATAAATTAATCAATATCACTTATCATACGATTCATATTTAGCTTTCTTTTTGGCAAAAATAGAAATCGACCAATCACTTAACCATAAGGCAATACTGATCAGAACAATTTGAGCTAACCCACGTAATATGTGCCACCTAGCCGCATATGTTTTTCCATTGAGAGGAATGTCGTTTATCCACATGTTGAGATTAGCCCAATAAAGGATTATCAGAAGAAGGGCAATTGATGGACCTGCCCAAGTCCGGTATTTCGGGATGAGAATTGCTACTCCTAGCAAAACCTCAGGCACACCACTTATATATACCCAGATTCTTGAGTTCCCTAGTATATCCGGCACAATTGGTTCAAACCATGCAGGATCCGTAAAATGCTTTATACCAACTAATACGAAAAAGAGTCCCATAAGAGCCGAAAAAACATGTTGAAGGACTATTTTCAAATTTAAATTGACCATTTTGATTTCTGAGTAATATCACTGATCACAAAATTAGGGGGAGGTATACTAGGATTCATTAGAGACAAATTTGACTAGTATCTTGAATTAGGAACCATGGTTTTGATACTGGTTACTTTCAATTACAAATTAGTGAATAATATAAATTCGCATTTTTTTAGAGCGAAAACCGTATCTTCTCGATCGAAAACTCCTTTCCTAATCTAAAGATTTAATAAGATATTACTATAATTATGAAAAATACGAAAATGAGTGAAGATAAAAAGGACGAAATGAACCTTGGAATGTACCTATAGTAATACGGCTTGTCTGACTTTATCGTTCTTAATTAACATTCAAAAAGTGAGTATGCAAAGTTACCTGTGGAAATTCCAAAATGAATTATAAGATATGAAAGTAATTTGTGTACCATTCGCAATATCTTTTCGATCATCTTTTTAGCTGTTGTTCAAGACTTATCTTTGATACTTCAGTAATCATGATTACGTCTTTATTTTTGAATCCCCTATTTAATTTGAAAATAGAGTAAGGTTTCTAGATTTTCTTGAAAGGAGAGTAAGTTCAACAAACTATTTTCATGGTAACTTTTGGTTAGACTAAGTTATTTACATCATTCACTTTTTTGAAGACTGAATTCAGTAGATAGAACGCTAACCAACACGAGGCAGTAGTAAAGAAGAATTGCCATTGCCATTGCCATAACGGATGGGAGAATAATTAATATCGATGTTTACCTAATCAACAAATGATCTAATTTTTCTATGAGTTCGTGTATGAAAAGTTAAATTTATTAATTAACTAAGATATATAGGCTGAATCTATGTATACAGCATATCGGCTCACAGAATATACAATAGTATCACCCACTTAAAAATAAACTGAAATGGAAATCAACAATTAGTTTTGTTGTTCAGCGAAAAA
>PBVO01000052.1 GCA_002729015.1 Candidatus Poribacteria bacterium | reverse complement strand
AGCAATGATGCGCCGATTGACCCTTACTAAGCTAAATACTCTAGTCAAGATAGATGGAATCCTAAGGGCCAATCGATCGATTCAAAAATTAAAAGCAAATTTAGAGAGCAACCCAGAATCCGGTTAATTGAACTTTATGTAGCCTGCAAACTAAATTATTTGACCTGTTTGGACTTTCACAGCACTGATGGATTATAGGATCAAAAAAGCCTACTTCATTAATAGCATTTTTCGGGTATCGCTGTATTTCCCAGCTCTGATAGTATAAAAATAAACGCCTGAAGCCACTGGTTCTCCCAACTTATTTCTACCATCCCAATAGGCCGCATTTTGCCTTGACTGGTAGGAACCGGCCAATTTCCAGCCCAAGTCCAATCGGTTAACTACCTGTCCATTAGCGTCATAGATTGTAATAGTTACCTGAGAGGGTTGAGCTAGATAGTACGGAATCCAGGTTTCAGGATTGAATGGGTTTGGGAAATTCTGTCCTAGTTGGTTAGCATGTGAAATTAGTAATGTATTATTTTTAGCTTTTGTTTCCAATTTGGATAATATTTGCTCTAACTGCGGACTGGCAACGGTACCACTTCCAAAATGCCTAGCAACTAATATAATATCGAAAATATTAACACTTCCATCACCATTAATGTCTGGCGTTGGGTGAATAATCGGTGGGCGTGGCTGACCAAAGAATTTAGCAACATAAACCAAGTCCATAATATCTACTAACCCATCTTGATTTAAATCCCAAGCTGGAAAATCTTCTACCAAAATAGGACCGAATACTTGGCTCCAGTTACTCTCCTGTCCCACACCGTTGACTGCTTTGATTCGAGCATAATACTTGTAACCAGCTGTACCTAAAAAAGAAAAATCCACGTGGCTTCCATAAGCTTTTAATTCTCCAATCTTCGTGTCAATCCATAACTTATTCGGGTTCGAAAATGTCCGATCATCGACATCTATCTGGACAAGGTAATGGTCAATTCCACTTACTTCGAATAGCATTGGCCAAGACAAAACGATTTCTCGTTGAGCCGGTGTTGGTTGATTGGGAGGGGTTAAAATTTCTGGTACTGACCATTCTATTGACTCAACTAATCCAGGTGGCGTATTGTCAATTTTTATTCTGAAGTGGCTAGTATCAGTCCAGTAATCCAGCTTATCTTTCGCTCTTAGGTGTAGCCACCATTCACCGTCATTCAGGCCTTTTAGCGTGAGTTGGTTATTTCTAATCAAAGGGTCAGAAATGGTATCTGGATTAGTTTTGGCGTTATGGTCAAGTACGAAACTGTAACGGCGGCTACTCATAACTTCAGGAGTGGTCAAGAAATAAAAAGTGGGCGAGCTATTTTTGTACCACAGACCAGATTCAGGATGGGTTGGGGATTCGATTTTTGGTGGCAACAAAGGCGTATGATCTACAATCACCATTGTATCAGAATAAATGCTGGTTAATTCTCCTCTTTCATCTTTAACTCGTGCTAAGAGATAGTATTGTCCATCAAATACAAAAACTGTATTCCAGTTAAAAACAGAAACTGTGGAACTTATACCAGTTTTAATCGGATTAGCACGCTGCGTATTTTGGTCAATATCGTAGTAAAGGTCTACAAAGAAATTGTCTCCATCAGGGTCATCAGCTTCCCATTCAATTTGTAGTGATTTATTGATGAGAGTATTATCTTCACTGGGAAAAACGAACCTGAACTGAGGCGGCTCATTAGGCTTGGATAATGCATGATGAGTAGCGTAAATATCCTCTAAATCATCTAATTGTGGAAAGTTTTTCTTTCGCCAAGACATGGCTATTTCAGTAATTGTTTTTGGCTTATCTTCTACCAAAATTTTCCAGATTAAGTCGAATCGGTTGTGGATTAGGTCATCATCCTCATTTGGCGTTAAATCTATACTTTCTTTGGTGTCAAAAACATCCCATAAAATACTAGCAACACTACCTTCCACGATCCCACCGTCACGATTACTTCCACTACCATCATTGCTTCCCGTCCACCATGTGTTAGTTTCGATGTTGGGAAATTGATCTTCCCACCGACCGGTTACGTTCAAGGCTCTATTATCTATAGCTGCTTCCAGAAATTCAGACCACCCTTCACTAAGAGCAAAGCCGGTATCAGAGACTGTTTCTAATCTATGACCACCCTGGTATTGCCCACGTGGGACACTATTATATTCATAGTTGTAGGCTGCCATCATTACTGCATGACCATATTCATGGTACATAGTTATACTACGCCATTGGTCGACACCACCAGCAATAGTCAATGTTTCACGAGTTACACGCCCGCCAAATTGAGTAGCATAGTAATACGAAACCTTACCACTACCAGGCCAAGTGACTTGGATTGGTTTGGAGCGTTCCCAACCAACTTGATCAACAAAGAAAAGGTGGGTTTTCATTATTGAATCAATGATATTACCTACACCACGGTCAGCATTGGTAGCTGATAAAGTTAAGTTGATCGTCACCTCTTGGTCATTAGCGATCTCCGCAGCTATATCAGATTTAAATTCGTAAGTTTTCCACCGGCGATTGACAACTGTTAGTACCCGATTATCTGTGGTAATAACTACATGTAGTTGAGGTGGTTGATTAGGATTAATATTGACCGACTGAAATTGGTATTGCCCATTTTCATCAGAAAAAGTCCGCCCGAGTTCTTGTCGATTCTGGTATAGGCTAACTCTCACCTGTTGAAGAGGTTTTAACTTACGTTGATTGTCATTAAAGTATTGTAATTGTCCATTAACCAAAATGCCTAAGCCTGCAAATCTAGGCTGGATTTTTACCTGTGCAGGAAGTATGGCATCTTGATTATGATGCTCAATCGGAGCATGTGATGTCTTAGAATTGTATAAGTCAGTTTGTAAATAAAGGTAGAAGTGATCAACGAATTGATGTCCCATCGAGGTGATAGCATAAACCGACGCCTGAAGTGGATAATTTCCCTTCCGTTCAACCTTTATAGGCAAATTATTGGTGGAAAATCCATAAGCCGATAAGTAGACTTGACTTTCTATCAGTTCAGGTAATTCTGCGATGATCCCATCGGGTAGACGAAAAACGATCTCAACTTTTACCGATTCGGCTAAATTGGATTCCAATCGAAGTCTAAGCGTCGCCGTTTGACCAACCACAGGCGAAGCCGTTAAATCTAGATGCCCGTTAAGATATGATGGCCAATCGCGCCCTGCATAAATTAACTGATACGATAAAAAAAACAAGAAATAAACGACGAACCGTTTACTCAAGGCTATTCGTTGCGAATCCTTGACCATTTAGTAGCTAATTTTGTTTTGAGAGAAACCGCTGTTGTAGCTGTTTTAATATTATGTCGGATTAGTTCAAATACTATGTCACCAGAGCTAATTAGTTTGACTGGGCCTAAATCGGGAGCAAGCCACATAGTTCCTGTTAATTCCATTCCCAAAACTGGTGACTTCAGAGCGTTATTCTGTGTGATTTTTAAGCAATCTTCGAATGTTCCTACTGGTACGGAGACAGTTTCTATCGCTACAGCCTTTTGACGGTTTTCTGCTTGAATTTGTCCCAAAAGGGGAAGTTTGACAGAACCTTTGACTGACCATTCAGCCCCCAATTGAATAGGGATA
The DNA here is from genome assembly GCA_002729015.1 of Candidatus Poribacteria bacterium. The sequence continues at coordinate 46,317 of PBVO01000052.1, read as the reverse complement.
GGTAAAAAGACTTGGGGGGGAGTATAAGGAAGATCAATTTCACCAACCAACCCAAAAGTGAATGTGGCTTTCATAATTTTGATGCTATTTGTTCCAGGTTGAATAACGAAGCGACTATATCCGGTTTCCTCTTGAGGAGGTCTGACTTCCCTTGTTTGATCAACAAGCTGTCGGTAATTTGTTTCAGTATTGGCCTGAATGCGTAGGACTCGCTCTTCAAGACCATCGGTACTCAGAAAAACCCACTCATTACCAATATTATCCGGATAGTAATTTTCAGCTGATAAATTACTATTTACTCTGACTTCAACCACCAGCGGAATGCCGATCACTAGGAAATTGATCAACCTAATTAGCGATCTTCGAGAGTTTAATTGCAATGTTTTTTCCTGTCATATAACAGTAATACTACCGTTCAACGGTGGGTACCCACCGTTGAACGGTAGTATACAGTTTCATCAGGAAGAATTTCAATCAGGATAAGATGTTATGCAATTTTCTCTACCTTGTTATTCATCATGATTCTTGATAGTATTAGGGTTCTTGCTTAGCCTTTTCTTTCTCGATTTTTATGCCTTGTCGTTTTACAATCTTTCGCTATGTCAACTAAGCTGATTTGTATTTTCTGCACGCTATTATTCTTAACAATAGACCTTAGATTATCGGCAGCAGACCATTACTCATCCAGTAACTACAATTCTAATTTACTTCTTCGGATAGATCATCAATTGTTCGATGCTGTTTACGATGCCAATAGTGTTGAGACAGTTCCATACAAGTTGATGCAAGGAGTAACTCACTTTGGAGATCCTGTAGCTGTATTGGGTGTGAGTGCATTGCTAACGACATATGGTAATGATGATATCAGAAAAACGGGTAAATTATTGACTTCAGCCTTTACATTGTCAGCATTAACTATATGGTCTGGAAAAAAAATCGTTGGTCGTCGCCGACCACTGGATAGACTGAAAAAACAAGAGCCCCCTGAATCATTTCCTTCTGGTCATACCAATTGTGCATTTGTTCTGGCTGCAACACTATCTAATCGTTATCCACGTTGGAAAATTCCACTTTACTGTGCCGCAGGTCTTGCCGGATTTTCACGTATCTACCTAGGTCGACATTACCCACTTGATGTGTTAGTTGGGGCACTCGTTGGTACTAGTAGTACTTATCTGGTTTTGAAATATAAACGACCGGTTCTAAGTTGGGAATTCTAAGTGGTTAGAGATTTAACACCAAGTCTGACAAATACGAGAGTGATTCTGTCTTAGATTAGGCACCAAGTTGTCCAAGTATCTCAAAAAAAGTGGGAAAAGTTTTGTCTACACAGCGAGGATCTTTGATTTTAACACCTGCTTGCCGTATACCCACAAGCGAGAAAGCCATTGCGACACGGTGGTCGTTGTAGGTTTCAATTTCAGCAGGTTGAATTTGGTTAACTGGTTGGATTTGCAGACCATCGTCGAATTCAACCACCGGTACTCCAAGTCTCCGAAGTTCTGTTACCATAGCTGCCAAACGGTCAGTTTCTTGCCATCGAACGTGTTTAATATTCCGGATAGTAGTTTGGCTTTTGGCAAAGGGAGCAATAGCAGCTAACGTAAGAGATGTGTCTGAGATAGAGTTCATATCAATGTTTATTCCCTTGAGAGAATCACCTCCCGTTACCTGAATACCATCAGATAAGTGTCGAACAGAACAACCCATTTCCTCTAATACTCGAACAAACTGAACATCACCTTGTGCAGAATTAATATTGAGATGTTTGACAGTAACTTGACCACTGGTGATTGCTGCTAAAGCAAAGAAATAAGAAGCACTTGAGGCATCTGGCTCGATTTCGTAACTCTGGGATGCATAACTTTGTCCACCATTGACAGAAAAATGGCAGTAATCATTGTTGGCAACTTCAACTCCAAACTGATCCATGATAGACAGTGTAATATCGATATATGGCTGTGATATTAATTTGTCAGTCAGCTCAATCTGTAAGCCCTTCTTTGTAACAGGAGCAACCATTAGTAATGTAGTTAAGAACTGGCTACTTTTGCTGGCATCTAACTTTACGGGACCACCATCCAATCCGTTAGCAGAAACAACCAGAGGAAATTTTTGATTGTTTTGTTCCGATGTGATCAATACACCCAGTTGTCGTAATGCATCTAATAAGTCAGCTATAGGTCGGCTTTTTCTCATAGGCGGAGCACCATCGAAGCGGTAAGTTCCATTTCCCAATGCGGTATAACAAACTAAAGACCGTGATGCTGTCCCCGAATTTCCGATATCCAAATTGGCTTCTGAAACTGGTATACGACCACCGTTGCCGTTAATACGTACTAAGTGGTTAAGGCGGTCAATTTCAAGGTCAGTACCCAGTCTTTTCAGTGAATCCAACATCCGCTCAGTGTCATCACTAAATAAGATCCCAGAAAGTTCGGACTGCCCTTCGGCTAGGGCAGCAATCAATAGAGCTCTGTTCGTGTAACTTTTGGAGCCTGGCACATCTATACTGGCAACAACAGGCCTGGAAATTGGTTGGATTTCAATCACATCTGACATTGTTTTTTTACTCAGTAAACCTACCTTTTTGGGCTATTCTGAAAATAGACGGGATCAGGTTTGACCCATTCCTCCCCACCGTCACACCATACCTCTCGTTTCCAGATTGGAACAATCTGTTTCAGACGATCCATTGCATATTGGCAAGCTTCGAAGCCATCTTTACGATGAGGGGAAGCTACTCCAACAGCAACACTAACTTGACCAATTTCTAGTCGACCAACACGATGAATCATGGCCATACGCTTAATTCCCCATTTCTCTCGTGCTTCGTTGGCAATTTCAGCCATTTTCTTTTCCGCCATTGGAGTATAAGCCTCATACTCTAAATAAGCGGTAGCTCTGCCCATTGTATTATCTCGAACCGTACCTAGAAAAGTAACTACAGCCCCTGCGTCGTTTCCTCGTATTGGTTTGATGACATCTTGTACTGTAATTTTAGTATCAGTGATTTTGAATAAACCCAATTCGTCTGAGTTCATATTCCCACCTGATACTGGTGGAATTAATGCGACTTCATCTCTAGCCGACAGTGGTGTATCTAAAGTAACGAATTCCATATTAACCGAAATCTGCGCAGTATTTAATGCATCCTTAACCTCGGGATAAATTGTTCGTAAAGAGTTCAAGAGGTCAGCTACTGTGGCTGGACTTGGCAAATTAATTTCATCACTAGTACGACCGATTTGCTGGCGAAAAAAAGCAAAATACCTAACTTCGATTTTCATGAATTAAACACCATATAACCATTTAATTTTTTACCTATAAGAATTTTTAGGGGGTATTTGATGGGAAACAGGTTGTTATGCTAAAATTCAAGACGGATTAGTCAAGACATAAACGTAGGTGTCTCATATGTGTGGTCGGTACACGCTAACTGCGAATTTTCCAGACTTAACTCAAAGTTTTCCTCACTTTTCTTTTTCAGAAGACCATTCTCCTCGCTACAACATCTATCCAACTCAATCCGTTTTAGCTGTGTCGAATGATGATAGGTATTACGTTCACAACTTTCGCTGGGGGCTTATACCTTACTGGGCAAAGTCCCAATCGGTTGGCAACCGAATGATTAACGCTCGAAGCGAAACATTAGCCGAAAAAATGTCCTTTAAAATACCTTATCAAAAACAGAGATGTCTAATTCTAGCTGACGGGTTTTACGAGTGGGTAAAAAACAAGGACGGAAGCAAAACCCCCTTCTATATTCATCTCAGTTCAAACGAAGTATTCACCTTTGCTGGTTTGTGGGAGAGTTGGTTGCCACCCAATGGTAATGCTGAAATAAAGTCTTGTACAATTATCAACACTCGCGCTAACAAATTCATGAGCAACCTACACCACCGAATGCCAGTCATTATCGAGACAGAGAACCACGACCGATGGCTATCCTCAAGGAATTGTAGACCAGAAGATTTAGTCGATTTACTCAGGCCCTACCAGGATGATGATTTGATTGCTTATCCTGTTTCTAAACGTGTGAACTCACCTGGGAACGACGACCTCGACTGTATAAAATCGTCCCCTGAAGAAAACGCACAACCGCCTTTACCATTCTAACATAAGAAGAATATTCCTTCAAGCTACAAGGGCATGTCAAAACATTGCAAATAGAAGCCCGTCTTGACTATGTACAGGTTAGTATGATAGAGTTAACATCCGTTCGGTTAGTTGGCTGGTTGCGTGATTATTGCCTTAGGTAGTTGTTGCTGGATTCAGATTTAGCTGGCTCGGAAGTTGTATCGGGGCGTAGCGCAGCCCGGTAGCGCGTGTCGTTCGGGACGACAAGGTCGGAGGTTCAAATCCTCTCGCCCCGACTCCATACTTTATCCAACAAGCCGCTGGCACCGACACAACGTAGTGTCAATTCGTTGTAAGCTTATCCACCCCCCATGGCAATTCGTCAAACAGAAGCCTTCTTGATCCGTACTTACCCCCTAAGTGAATCATCCGTGATTTGTGTCTTTTACACTCAGGATTTTGGTAAAGTACGAGCCGTGGCTAGAGGCGTTCGAAGTGCGAAGAGCAAATTTCGAGGTCAACTTGATCTTCTTAATCGTGGTGAGTTGATTTACAATGAAAAAGCTAATCGTGAACTTCAATCAGTTCGCGAATTTGATCTCATTGATAACTTTGATCGAATAAAGACTAACTTTAACCTATTTACTTACGCTTGCTATTTTTCTGAATTAGTGGATGCTATGGAATCTGACGGAGCGGATAATCCGGATGTTTTTCTTTTGCTTACTCTTGCCTTCCGGAGTCTCGAAAAGATGACTGATCTAAGACTTTTTGCCCGTGCTTTTGAATTGCAAATGTTACAGATTTCCGGTTATGCTCCAGATTTCACCCGTTGTGGCGCCTGTGGAAGATTCTTTACGGTTGAAGATGTTAACCTCCATTATTACGATCAATCTGGCGAAATTATCTGTACGAGTTGTAGTACACCTCAATTAGTTTCTTTATCCCGTGGCAGTTGTGAGTTGATGAGGAGAGTTCAAGAAACCAATTTTGACCGACTAAAACGCATTCATGCTAGTCAACGAAACCACAAAGAAATGAGGTTTGTTTTGTCGTCCTTGATTAGTTTCCATACTCATAAACGACTGAAAAGTCTTGAATTTTTAGATTTAGTTGAAAAAGATAAATGGTAACCAAACGCATCATACCGTGTCTTGACGTTCGAGAGGGACAAGTCACGAAAGGTATAGCTTTTCAAGGTAACACTAACATAGGTGACCCCGTCGATATGGCCCATTTTTATTACGAAAATGGAGCAGATGAACTGGTATTCTACGACATAACCGCCAGCAATGAGCAACGTGATATTATGATCAACGTCGTTTCTGCTGTAGCAAACCAAATATTCATTCCTTTCTCTGTGGGAGGTGGTTTGAGAACCTTGGACGATATGCGTAAAGTTTTGTGGGCTGGTGCGGAGAAGGTTTCCATTGATTCTGGGGCTGTTCGGAATCCTGACTTAATTGCTCAAGGTGCTAAGGCCTTCGGTAGTCAATGTATTGTTCTAAGCATGCAAGTGAAAAATGTATCTGTTAGTCCAAAGATTCCCAGTGGATATGAAATTTACATCGACGGTGCAAGAAGGCCCATGGGAATTGATGCTATTGAATGGGCAAAAAAAGGTGTGGAACTTGGCGCAGGAGAAATTGTTGTTAATAGCATTGACCAAGATGGAACTAAGGCTGGGTACGAATTGAAANTGACCAAACAGATTTCTGAGACAGTATCAGTACCTGTTATTGCTTCTGGTGGAGCCGGACACCCACAACACTTGAGGGATGTATTTGTAGAGAGTCAGGCTGATGCCGCAATTGTAGCATCAATCACACACTATGGAGAGTTCTCAATTAATAGTATTAAAAACCATTTAGCACAGCAGGACATTACTGTCAGAAGTACGTGGTAATAGTGGGATGGGTTTTTGGTAATTTTGACTGGTAAGAAGAGATAAATAGGAAGAGGTTATGCAAATCCTTAATTTGGAAGACGGTATTTTTTTTGAAATGGGGGACGGGAAAAACTGGCGGGTTGTCCATCCAGAAATGGGAGCAACCCAAATCACGCTCAATCATGGCATCCACGCACCTGGCCAAGAATTCACACAGCANATTCACGATCAGTCAGAAGATGCTATCATTTGTCTNGAGGGAGGGGGGGCGATTCGGCAAGGGAACACATACACTCCAATCATGGCTGGCGAAATGATGTTTGTTCCAGCAGGTGAAGTTCATGGAACTAAAAATACAACCAGCCAACCTGCCAGAATGATGAGCTTTCAAGCACCACCTGACATGGCTCTCTATCGAGGGGAGCGAAATCATGCTTCTGGTCAATCACCAAGGCCTGAAGTTGGGCACATCAGCGATGTACAAGTAATCGAAATGAGCAAGGGGGGGCCAATTTTTGGTCGTCCAGGGAATTGGAGAAATGTCATTTCAGATAAGAAAGGGGCAAAATACCTTTCGTTAGATTTTATTCAACTAGAAGCTGAACAGTCATTCAAACACCAACCACAGCATACTGAGTCGATTTACGTTATTATTGAGGGATCAGCTTACGTGAAATCGAAAGAAAAAGAATGGGAACTAACCTTCAAAGACGTAATTTTCTTAAATGCTAATGAAACTTTTGAACTGACGGCAACAGTTNNTAANNATNAAAATCAATTGACAAAAATAGTNNATTGCCGCAGTTTGCCTTTTGAAGATTAGGATTAGTAGTATACATAGGAACTATAATAAATGAGCTTAATGTTTGAACGCCGAGGCAATTTAGCGATAGTACAATCTGCACACTATCAGATCAATTTTGACCTCTCAACTGGTACTTGGCATTACCATGATAGAGATGGATATGGTGTTATAAGAAACGCATATACAAAGATAATACTGAATAATGGTACGTTTTTGACAACTGTGGATGCAAAATACCGGAAATTTACCACTCGGCAACCAAATGATGATATTTTGGGCCGATACCAGCAAGTTACTTTTTCCCACGAATCTCGTTCACGAAAACTTAAAATCAACCTTCACTTGAAATGCTATTTCGATCAACCTTATCTAGTTTTTTCTGTGGGAGTTCAAAATCTGTCTCCAAAACAGATTAGACTTAGCCAAATTGANCTAATTAATACTTCACCTTTAACTCAAGCAAGNGAAACGTCTGGTGGNCTATACCTNTCGGGTAAACCAGAATCGTATCAATTATTTTTAGATACTCACCCGCTTTACAAAAATGATATTTCGTCTTTATACAAAGGTGTAGAAGTTAACCAAAACCACGACAGCTTTCCATGCTACCATGGTGAATTTTANCACCCAGAGAGCAAAAAATCGTTATCTTTTGGTTTTTTGACCACCCAAAAATGGTGGTCGTCAGTTCAAATTGGGTACAAAGGTCAAACAACCCCCGACGAAAATGGGGATCTGGGAATCGATGATTGGTCAATCTACCACAATTGTGAAAATNCCATCTGTCCTAGTAACAATTTGGCCGGTAACCATTCAGGCTACCGTGGGCGAAGGAAGAACAGCCGCGCCACGGAANTTAGTTCAGAGTCAATATATTTGAATTTCAGTCAAGATCCAGTATCTTCCTTCGAAAATTATGCTCACCTAATTAGTAAATTATCCACATTGAGACGTTCCTCTGGGGCAGAAACTAGTTTAGCTAAGATGCCACCAAGGTCAAGCTGGAATTTACAAAGTAAAACTTCACATCAAGGTTTTCAGAAGACATCTATTAACAAGGGTATCAGAAAAAAAATTGATTTTATCGGTAACCAAAAACAATCTGGTTATTTGGATGACGTGGAATACGTTCAATTAGCATCACTACCGAGTTTGTTTGCTAACGATGATATAGGTTTTGATAAAGACCCTAAACGCAATAAAGATGTCAAATTGACGGCGAACGATCAACTTTTGACCATGCTAAAGAATACTGTGCCTGAGCTACACAAGAGGGGACTGAAGGCTAGCTTAAGATTTTCTCCGTTCTGTTTATTAACTTCCGATGAATCAACAAACAACGCTGATGACCTTTTACTTACCGACGAACGACAGAGGAAGACAACACTGTTCTTACCTGGAAGTGGTTTGGAGGTTGGCTTACTTGATCTATCGCAACCAGCGGCCAAAGAAAAAATTAGCCAACAGGTGCAAAGTCTTGTTGATGATTGTCGAATTGACCGCCTGTATATTGACGTTTTGCCATATGTTCAGGGGCCATTAAAAAATCCAGAAAATTTCACTTGGAATAACAAATCATTAACATCGGTAGAACTATATAAGAAGGGACTAGAACTACTGGTATCGATAGTTGAAAACTGCAATCATGAGGTTAAATTGATTGGAGAACACTCACCTTTCGTTCTTAGTTCAGGCTTCTTTTCTGGGCACCAATTTGTTAGCCAAGAAACTATTGGTGATCAGTTATGGATTTCACGTCGAGATATTAAACAAACGATGTTTAATTTTGCAAAATATTTACCTCTAAATCAATCAATTTGGAACGCAGAGTTGGGAGCTATTACTATTGATGAGCCAAATCCGGCCAACGATGTTCATTTGACGGCAACACTTGCGGCTATTGCTGGTGGTTCAATCACAATTAATGACGAACTTGACCAGATGAAGCCTGAGCGTTTAGAAATATTGGACAAACTGTTTCCACTATCATTAGGCCCAGCAAAATCGATTAATTTAAATGCCGGGACTAACCCCGTAAGCCACTATCCACAGATTTGGAACTTACCGGTCGACCAAACCTCATTCGATAAAAAAGCTCTCGATAAAAAGTTGGCTACGAACGAAACCTGGAATATTTTAGGAATATTTAATTGGCAGGAATATACAGACCAAATAACATTTGGTCTAGCTGATATTGGGTTAGATAAGTCAAAAAATTACTTAATGCATGATTTTTGGAATTGTCAATTTTTAGGAACCGTACAAAACAGTGTGACATTGATGGATGTTCCTCCTCAATCAGGACGTTTATTTTGTATTCGATTGAAAAAAGANATTCCACAACTACTTGCAACTAATCTTCATTTTTCGCAAGGTGGTGCTGATGTATTATCAGCTGGCTGGGATGAAGATCGACAGACCTTTTTGTTGGTTTGCCGGGCACCACGAGAAAAAGGTGATATTTTTCTTCATTTACCCGATGATTATTTACCTACTGAAACTGCTTGTGTGGGTGCCGAATACACGTATAAATGGCAAAAGCCAATCCATCAAATTACTCTTAGCCAAGCTCAACAGAAAGTGATTCAACTCAGCATTCGATTTTCTAAAACATCATCCGAATANCAGTCTTTAACCAACAGAAGTATACTGAAGTGTTAAAGAAATGTGGGGTAAGCCAATTGAGTATGAAAGATCCCTGTATACAGTATTTTGGGATTCTTAGTTGGTTCATCTGGTCGCTTATTTGGATAACATTTTTTTCGGCGTTCACAGGGGTACTAGCGGGAAGTAAAAGCGCGTCTGATTTCGATAATAGCCGGCGAATAGTCTCTATCAACGCACACCTTGGAGGGTTAGCCGAAAACATACAAATTTCTGATGGCTTCCTGTGGAACCCTGCCAATTTGGCTTTTTTTGAAAAAAGCCAAATTACTTTAATTGGTACACCAATCCTATCCCAACCTCAAGATACGAGGAGCTACGTTCCGATCAGGCGTGCTAGCGGTATTTCTGCTACAGCTAGCGGGAAACAGTTCAATCTAAGTTCTGCAGGTGGCGTTTCTGTTGCTGTTTGGCGAGAAGATTGGTCTGGTCAACCAACTAATCTGTCAAAGCATCAAATTGGTACAGCAGTTAGCTACGGTATTCCTTGGAGTGCACAACTCGGTATAGGTTCAACAATTCGATACTTTAGAACTTCAAATCAGCCATTTAACATTGATTCCAATGAATCAATAGCCACAATGAATGCTCATATGGCTNTAGATTTGGGAGTACACTATCGCCAACCGAACTTTTTANGGATGAACCGAACTGCAACCTTCGATTTCGCATTAATGGATCTGGGAAATTTAGCTAAAGAGAATAATGGTCGGACAAATCCTTTCGCTCAACTTGGATCGATCTATCATCTCACACCTCGAACTCATCTATCTGCTAGTTNGAATTTGGGTACATCGGTGAATAACAACAATAAAGTACAACTTGGTATTGAACAGTGGTTCTTTGCATTACCTAATTCTCTGTTTAAAGCGAACAATCTGGGAATTAAAGTTTCTGATGGCTACTTCGCCTTGCGTGCCGGGTTAACTATTCCAACCCAGAAATCCAAATCTAATTTAAGCTACCCTTATCAGATTGGTGCAACCTTTCAGACTGGTAATTTGCAATCAAAAAGTAGAGGAACCATAGCAACCTTGAGATTGGAGTACGCCTATACTCGATGGTCTCATTTGCCTCAAACAATTGATCATTGGATTACCGCTACCATAAATTGGGGCCAAAAGAAGAATCAGAAAGTGGAGATAGGAGAGATTATCATTGATGATGAGCCAAACCCGATACGATCAGCTGAAACTATTACAACTAATTCATTGCCAACTCCACTCGACTTTAGTTCACGTCTGATAGCGTCCCCATCGATTTTTTCGCCTAGCCTAAATGGAGATAGTAATGTTGTGACTTTTACATTTGGGGCTTCGTCTAAAGGAATTGAAAACAATCAAAAAACAGATAGCTGGATNCTAGAAATAAGGGATGAATATCGGAGAATTGTTCAGAAGTATACTCACTTTCGCCAAAATACCAATGGCTACCAAGTGCTCTGGGATGGAACCAATTTTGCTCAGAACCCATTAGCAGATGGCCAATATACAGCAAAGNTCATTTGGCAGAANCCNAATGGGGAAAAGGTAGAACATAGCAGAACAACCATCATTATTGATACTGTTGCTCCAACTTTTAGTTTATCGGCGGAACCAATTATTTTGGTAAATGACGNTCTGTCTGTAGAAGGCCACGCAAGTCATCGGCCTGGAATTGACTTTAGGTGTGAAGATTCCGCAATTGCTCATTGGGAAGTTAGGTTAGTACAAAATGGAAAAAAAGTTTTAGAAGAAACCAGTGGGTACGGCTCTCCTCCTAACCCATTTTTCTGGAAGCTTAAAATGCCCCCCCTTATTTCTGAGAGCAACAATAAAAAAGAAACATATCATTACGTTGCAACCCTNTGTGATTTAGCAGGTAACTGTCAGACAAAAACCATCCCAATTTCCGTTGTTGATCTACGAACAGTCTCTAGTCGGCAGGAAAAGCGTGGGTTAGTGATTTCACTCCCATGTATTATGTTTGATACTGACTCATACGAAATAGAAATTGAAAGTTATGTTAAAGAACTAGGCGAGATCTCACAAGCCATCGCTGCATATCCTGAGGCTAAAGTAGTAATTGAGGGTCATACTGACGATGTAGGNGATGCGAATTATAACCTAGAACTATCTGAGCGAAGAGCCGAGGTTGTCCAACAATATTTAATCGACCATTTTCAGGTAAATCCAGATAGATTATTAGCCATAGGTCGAGGAGAACAGTCCCCGCTCTTGCCTAATAATTCCAATACGAATCGTCAAAGAAACCGAAGAGTTGATATTATTCTACTCACAAGAGAAAGTGATCTTGTGAATGAGACTTCACATTCTTCGGATTTCATCAGCGAAAAAGATCAGTTAATGGAAGGTGAGTATTATACNTTGTTGGTTGGCTCGTTCCAAAATGAACAAAACGCAATAAAACTGGCACGAAGATTAGAAGAAGTAAGTTTACCGCAGCCAATTCAGGTTTCTAGAATTACAACTGCCGGTTCTCGCCAAGTTTGGTACCGGGTAATGGTAGGTAAGTTCTATCAAAAATCCATAGCGCTAAACAAAGCNAAGGACTTACCNCNGTTCATAACAACCAAACCANTATTGATATTAGCTAACGACTAATTANCCTATCTGTCATAACCTTTCTATAACGATAAAATTAGTGTAATACATCGGAAAATGATTAGGTAGTACGTAAAAAACGGTATAGAGCAACAGGAGAAGGAAGATACTCGAATGTCTTTATTACTGGAATAAAGTAATACACAGCAAGTAAAACACTAACAGGGTCTTATGGCGATCTGAAAGTGAGGTTTAAAGTTCCNATTTAGAATAATAGTCATTATCTTTTTGAGCTATTGTCCCGGGTGAGTTGATCTAAGGAAGGAACGTAAACTACTGCACCACTCGAAATGCCACTGGTAATTTCAAAATGCGTATTATTTCGCTGGCCAACCTCAACTCTTGTTTTGATTCCTTTCAATTCTTCGATTTTGTCCTTTTTTCTCTGTCGCTTTTTTGTCTTGCCTTTTTTGAGTTTAGGGGCATTTGGATCATCGAGCTGAACAAAGTATTTTCGCTCAGCCTCAATATTTGTTGACAAATCACGGAGGTCAAATTTCCCTTCAGAGATTAAGTGTATAGATGTTGGTCCTACCCGCAATCCATTTGAATTTTTATCAAGNAAAACCTCAACATTATGACGNGCACTATTTGNATTGATTTTACCAACTGTAGATTCGTATTTTTTCCCAACTAGTGTTTCGATAGTAANTGATTGATTCGGTACTAACAAACCAAGATCTGCGTTCGATACTGTCACGTTAGCNGTTAGCACTTCAGACACAATAACAGCCTCAATNGGTAATTGNANAACNGATGCTTCNTCGAAAACAATAATATCNACATTNGCCGACATTCCAGGTAGAAGTTCATATTCTGAAGTCGCNATTTCGATAACNACTTCAAAGGCTACTACACCAGAAGAACNAGANCCTTGCCCCGTATTTGCACTCGGAGCAATTTCAGTAACTTCTCCACTGAATAATANATTAGGNTATGCATCTATCGTTATTTCTGCTTGCTGACGTAAGGCTACTTTCGAAATTTCNGCTTCGTTAATCCTTGTTTTTACCACCATTTTGGACAGATCTGAAATCACCAAAATAGCTGGGCCTTGAGAACCATAACCTGATCGGGATCCCATTACAATCTCGCCTTCTTCAAATGCTAATCGCGTGACACGGCCTGATAGTGGAGCCTTAACCACAGTCCAGCCAAGCTCATCGTCAATTGACTGCAAAGCACTTTCGGCACGTAGTAATCCAGACTGTGCTTGAATCTCCGAATTTATACTAACCGAAGTCTCTTGCTCAACCGTTTCAAGTGCCTGCTGTAATCGGATTTTGGCTGATTCTAAATCAGCTTTGCTGCGTTCTGTATTGGCTTCTTGTGATGTCTTTATCGTTCCTAGATTCTGTTCTTGCAATCGAATGGTTGCTTGCCTGTTAGCAATAGCTCGATCTCGAGCTTCGATATTTCGCTTCTGAGATTCTATAGATTTGGTCTGAGAAGTTACATTTTTCTGCGCAGTTTGATAAGAGGATTTTACCTGCGATAAACGAAGTTCAGCATCTTCTAAGGATTTTTTAGAAACATACTTTTTGGTGTATAAGTCTTTTTGTCTGTCGTATTCAGCACTAACATTATCAAATTCAATTTTCGCAGAGGATTCGTTGGCTTGATTCTGTTCGAGCTGAATTTCAGCTTGTTGAAGAGTTATTTTGGCTTGGCTAAGAGCAATCCGGTCTTGCTCTAACATATTTCTGCTACGTTCAATATCAGTTTTAGCACTGCTCAATTGCTGCGTAGCAGTAGCTTCCACAGAAGCTAAAGTGGCCTCTGCCGATTTAACAGCATTTTTGAGTTGTTGGATATCACTGGATTGTCGTTTTTCGGTCAAAAAAGTTTGTGATCGAGCCTGTTCCAAAGAAGCTCTGGAAGATCCAAGATTTGCTTGCGCCTGCTTTCTTCGCTCAGAAACCTGCTCATCATCAAGGCGTAAGAGTTCTTGGCCTTTTTCAACATAATCACCTTCTTCGATCAGCAGTTGTTCAATCTCGCCAGACACATTTGATTTGACCTCAACGGAAACTAATGGCTCCAAGTTACCAGTTTCTCGAATCTTTACTCTAAATTCACCAACACGAACCATTTCAGTTTTGTGTTCTGTATCCTGTTTTTTCTTCCCTATTGGGATTCTATCGCACCCAGCGCTAATTAGAGTGAAAGCAACAAGAATTGCTCCCCAAATTCGGTGCTGCATTTTTATAAATCTCCCATAGCTCTCTGCAGTTCTGTACGTGCGATTTTATATTCGTAGAAAGAACGAACTTGATTAGTTAAAGCACTTGCATAATCGGTTTGTGCTTGTAACAACTCTAGCAAAAAGGCACGCTCAAGTTCGTATCGGCCTTTAGTAACATCCAAGTTGAGTCGGGCATTAGTCACTTGTTTCTCAGCGATCTCTGTCGCTTTTACCGCTCTAGTCAGGTTAAGGTATGACTGACGAGTTTCGAGAGCAATGCTGCGTTTCAAGTCTTCGATCGTTTCTTGGTTCTGCTGAATCTGTAATTCGGCAGTCTCGACTTGACGCCTGCGAATACCCGCGTCAAATAAGGGAAAGTTAAGTGTCGCAGCAGCACGCCAATCCCTCAAATGTTCCAAGTGTTCATAAGTATCAAAGAAGTCATCAAAATAAGCATCTAAATCCATGTTATGTGAATACTCCACATCAACTGTTGGCAATCGGTCAATTCGGGCGAGTTTAAGCGAATACCGCAATCTCTTTTGGCTAGCAGAATTTTCAGCAAATTCAGGTCTATCTTTTAGGGCTTTTTCAATAGCTTTATCCAGCGTAATACTTGGCAATGAGACTTGATTCAGTTCCTCCTCAACTTTCGTAATATTGATACGAACACTAGGGTCAAATCCCATCACTCGAGGCAGACGTGCCAAAGCAATATCAAGTTGATTTTGATTGTTAAGCAAGTTTAATTCATCATTGGCCTCTCTCACTTGAGCCGCTGCTACATCTG
Source organism: Candidatus Poribacteria bacterium (assembly GCA_002729015.1). The sequence goes on along the minus strand of PBVO01000052.1, from coordinate 31,302 downwards.
CTTCAATCTGTATTCCAGCTTTAACAAAAGCTTCAACTCTTTGGCGATTATCTCTGGATCTTTGAAGGACTTCTTTATCTACTTCCACCAAAGATTGCGCTTTTAGTACATTGTAGAAGGCTTGGGTAACATCATAAATCAAATTTTGCCGAATGCGTTCGTTTCGGCTTTTCTGAGATTCTAATGATTCTTCTTCTCGTAAAAGATTAAGGCCCCTCTGGCCATAATCCCAAATTGTATAACGTCCTGACAAACCAAAATTGTAGTTTTCTCCTCGCTCTAACAACACAAACGTATCTTTATCTAAATTTTCCCTCTGGCGTTGGATTTTACGGAGTTGATCAGATAGAGTATAGTTACCACCTAGGCTAAAATTAGGGTAAAAATTAGAACGAGCATCTTTAATACGCAAGTTTTGTAATGCAATATTGATTTGGCTATTTTTGATGCTGGTAGAGTTTTGAAGTGCTAACTCAAGACATTTATCCAAAGTCATGGACTCAGATTGATCCACAACAATACTGCTTTCAGCCCAAATATGTCGATCAATTTGAAAAAAGATGACCATCAGTCCAAAAACAGCCAATCCTAATAGATTCCGCTGATTGACTATTTGCATTTCAATTAATTCTCTTTTACGCATCTGTTTACCTACTCCCACCCCTACTGTGGTACTAGTCAAAATTCAAAAACCAACAAGATTTTGGACGAAATGATTCTCCCAAAGTTTATATTCTCTTGCTGATTAAGCCAAGGGTCAACTGTCCTTACCAGAGGGAGTGTTCAGAATTTGAACGGATTGATCGCTAGTCAAACAGTCATAAAAAAAACAGTACTGAAAATAGGTGTTTTAGGATCTAAAAAATGGCATGTATATTGCCTCGCTATATAGTTAGCTGAAAATTATCAAGAGAAAATTATAATTATGAATCAATATATACAGGGTAGGTTTTACTTTCTGTTCCTTTCCATAGTAAGCGGATTAATTAACTTGATAAGTCAAGGGGAATCTGATTCTCAGGCTGAAGCCATTAAAATGGGAGAAATATCAGTATCTGCTAACCGGATTGCTAAAGAAACATTTCGCACACCAAATTCTATTTCGGTTATTGAAAAATCACAAATGGAAAGAATAACCGCAACAATAACACCTCAGATTTTGGCGGAAACCGTTGGCATCTTAGCCCAACAAACCACAGTAGGACAAGGATCCCCTATTCTGCGCGGACTTACCGGTTACCAAACACTACTTCAAATTGATAATGTTCGTTTAAATAACTCGACATTTCGCTCTGGTCCGAATCAGTATCTTTCTACTATCGCGCCACACGGGCTGGATAGGATAGAAGTATTACGCGGCCCAAATTCTATGCTATATGGTAGCGGAGCAATTGGTGGAGTAATCAGTGTCTATTCCCATCGATTGAATTATAGAAATGATAAAAAATTTAGTTTAGTCCCACTTGCAAACCTCCGTTTCACTTCAGCTCAAAGTGGAAGGGTTGGAATGCTTGGTCTCCATGGGGGCACAAATGATTTAGCTTTTTTTGTAACGAGTTCCGTACGGAGATTTGGGAACCAAAAACTAGGTTCAGGCTACAATTTGCACTATAACAATCGGAAATTTGAAATTGTTGGTGACAAACCCGATCCTTTACCCAAAAATTCATGGATTAAAAAAGATGAAGAACCATTGGGTTGGTCAGGTATTGATGCTACGGCTAAACTAGGCTATAAGATCAATAAAGACCAACAAATTTCATTCTGTTATCAGACATGGAGACAGCCAGAACTAAACCGCTATGATAAAATATCGACAAAAGAATACGAGTTATATCAATTTTCACCACAGAATAGAAACCTACTCTATGCTACGTATGAATCGAAAAAACCAATTAAGTTCATAGACGAAGCTACTGTAACCCTATCTTATCAACAACAGTTAGAAGGTCGAAAACAAATTAAAGCGACAAACCTAAATGAACAGAAAGAGCAATTTGATGAAGTAGGAACTTTTGGCTTATCTGGTCAAGCTGTGAGTACCAGCTTACCCCAACAGCGAATCATTTTCGGTGGAGATTTCTATTTGGACCGACTGTCAAGCCGAACAGTAAAAACAAATCTTGCTACTCGTATAGAACAAGTTGACTCAGATTGGGGGCGCTTTCCCAATAATTCCTCGGCTTCCGACTTAAACCTATTTGCTCAGAGCGAAGTTGAAGTTTGGTCTGATTTGCAACTGGTGTTAGGAGGTCGGCTCACTCATTACGACCTACAAGCTGATCTTAGTTCCAGAGATACCAGTTTTGGTCTCTATCAAAAATCAGGACAGGCACTAACTGGAAATACAGGTGTCGTATTCAGCATAACTGAAAATTTGAACTGGGTGGCAAATTTCGGTACCGCATTCCGGTCCCCCAACTTGAATGATACGACAGTAGTTGAGGTTACAAACGAAGGTATTGACGCTCCAAGCCTAGATATAGATCCGGAAAGTAGTTGGACATTAGAAGCCGGTTTAAAAGCTAATTTTTCTCGTTTTATTGGGGCTGCCACGTTATATCATAGTGAAATCCGAGACTTGATTTCTCGCGTACCAGTTAAAGAAGCCTACGATGGTAAAGATTTACCAAAGCTTTATAAAGATATCCAATTAGAAAATCCTGATACTGAAATTTTTTTTCAGGATAATATTGACCAAACTCAAATCAGGGGAATTGAGCTGTCTGGTACTGTAGTTCTAAATTCGAGGCTGACCATGTACGGTCATGGAACCATTACTCGGGGGCGTATTTTGAAAAACAATGGTGAACCACCGAATCCTGAAGAATTCTGGGCGGCAAGGATCAGACGAGAAGCGCCACCAATGGGTATGATTGCCCTACAGTGGAAAGCCCCCAAAAAGCCTTACTGGTGCGAATTTTATGTTAGAGGCGCGATGGAACAACGAAGATTAAGCCGAGGAGACATTAGGGACCCACGTATCCAAGGCAAAACTCGCGACCCAAAATTGGTAGAGTTCGATGAAAACGGCTTGGCTCTTGATGCTGGTACCCCTGGTTGGTATACGTTGAACTTGAGAGGCGGAGTCAAACTGGGGCAACTAGTAAGACTTAATATGAACATCGAGAACTTACTGAACCGTCGCTACCGACAGCACGGGTCTGGTATCAGTTCACCTGGTTTTAACCTAACAACCAGTTTGAGTACATCGTTTTAGAAGATTCAGTCCAATTACCAACAAAATTTGAATTTAAGTATATTTTATTAATACTTAGTCAAAGTCGTTATTCCGATGAGGAAACGGGTGCATTTGCTTCTCCATTACCTTGATATTCAGCATTTGGAACCCCGACTTCTAATTCCGATAACACCTCTTGATTGTCAAAAGAAACTTCTGATTGATGGTCAGCTAAGAGAGTAACAGGCAGGACAAAAACATACTCAGCTAATTTTTGGTTTGGAGGATAACCTAATTCAGTTGAATTTCGTTCCTGATGGCTAGAATGGCCATTTGGGTCTGAGTTGCCCAACTGGTCAGACTCATCTAAAAAGGTAAATTGGTCGCTGTCTTTGTTTTCCTCCTCGGTCGATCGAATAACGTTTTCCCCCTGTGCCGAAACGGGTAAAAAATAGACATTCTCTTGACCGAAATGATGTTGCAACATCAATTTCATGCTGCGGAATTGATCAGCTAAAGCATCGCGGTGTCGCTTTAGTTCAGGCAAACTGCCAATAGCATTACCAATATTTTCTAGGTATTGGCTCGATTTATCAGAGACAAATCGAGCTAAATCTCGTTGGTGTTGCAAGCGATCTTGACCAGGATCAGCCAAGCCCGCCCCACCGAGTGAACATAGTCCTTTGTACGATTGATTGCCATTTTCAAGTGCAAATTGAGATGATACAAGTAATTCTTCTTTCTGTAAATCTTGGCACAATTCAGTTAGAAAATATCGTTCTTTTTCGGTTGAACTTGTTTCAGCAATATAGAGATCTGCTTTTGGAACTACACAAATAAATTGCGTGCCTTTAAGTTTTTCTGGCCCACCACGTAGGACTAATAAGTCGCTAACTAACTTTTGTAGTAACTGGCGTTGGCTGATGTCAGCTTTCCCGTCTCGCGATAAATCCATTTGATCAAAATTCTCTTTCACGTTCCCGAGACCTTTTATCTTCTCGCGAATTGAGGCTTCGACGGATAGATCAAAGAAAAAGACGATAGCTTCAGCATTCTTTAAGATGCGAGAGACAAAAGGATCTGAGCCATTTTCTGTTAAGCTAACAGCTGCTTTTTCACCTGGAATATCGGAAAACACGAAATTAGAACGTATTGGAAGTTGGCTATAGTCGTTGAAAAAGTCGAGGGAAAACTTAATACTTCGACGGAACCCTTTCTCAGTCTTTTCTGGTAATTTACCACGCCAATAATCGCTTGATAAAGCTCTCATTTGTGCTTCATCCGAAGGTGAATCAAAGGTAATAGTAGCTCCCAAAGAGCCAATGTTGTTGTAAAAAGAGGTGAATCCCGATAACATGACTGTCGATTTTCCAGTACCAGGACTACCTATAAAAATGACTGAGTGTGTTTTTTCTTGTTTAGGAGACCAACCACAGAATCGGATACTTTCATCAGTGGTAACATCATCTATACTTATTTCAACTCGCTCCCCGGGTGGGCCAGGGCAAGTGAAATCGACAACACGATGGATCTGGTCTTTTAAAACATCAATTGCACGATTGATCTGATTAGATCCATTTTCACCATTAGTGGAATTGAGATAGTCTTTTAACACTTCTTTCACAGTTTCAATGCCGTCTGTCGCGTTGTTCTCAAGCTCCTGTACAGCCAAATTGAAAGCTTCATGTGCAGAGCGTTTAATCAAATCTTGCCTTAAATCCTTGAATTCCTCCGGCCATTCGATTCCTAAGTTTCCGATCAATAATTCAGATTTGACCAGATTTTCTAGTAGCTCTGGTGAGATGCCAACTAATCTTGGCAACTGAAAAGGCTCTTGATCTACACCAAGTTTATCTAGTATCTGCCGATGATTTACAATTTTCGAATTGTGACCAAGCAAAATAGCTAAATAGAATTGAAATCTGAGAACCCCTTCGACAAGACGTTTACTTTCCGTACTAACCGTAGCATTCTCCTTAAGAAAACTTAAGTATTCAAACAGACTCGGGCAGACTTCTTTTAACAAATTGTTGAGCGTTTTTAATTCTGGTGTATTTTCGTCTTGATTCGAACTAAATTGGCGCATCCATTCTTTAACGTAACCTTGCTCAAATACAATATCCATCAAAGGGCCAACCGCAGAAATAGGTTCGAAACCAGCAATAATAGTATTATTGATGGTAGCAAAAGTTTCTTCTAGACTGCGAGACTCATCTTGATTACGACCACTAAAATCCCTATAACGAGGGAATTCCTGATACAACCTATTCCAACCAAGATAATCAATATCACTAACAAAGGCTTTGGAACTTTGCTCCCACTTTGTTTCCTCGTATAAACCAGAATAACTCAGCGTAGGAAAATCTCGTTTTTCTTTTTCGTAAGGATACTTATCAATTGGTGGGCGATTAATACCTTCGATGTTGATAAGCTCTAATTTGTCTTCTAATCGTTGCAGAAACAAGCGGTACTCACTGATGGCATCGTTTAACTCGAAACGGGCGTTTTGTGTCAATACCATCCTATAACTACCCTTGCGGATACCCATTACAGTTCCACAAGCTGGGCAAACGATACCCCGATGCCCAGGCTCAACAGTTTTTAGAAAATCACGTCTTGTATTTGACAACATTTTGAAGCTCCGTTTTATTCATTTGGGGGACATTTTTTTTAGCGAGGCTTACTACCGCTGGGTTTAGACTGGTTCTCTAGATTATACCTGAAATTCCAAAATTGTAAATACTGAAATAAAAAGCCATCAGGTCTTCAGTGGCACAGTGTGTGCTCAGTATCTAGTAATTAGAATATAATCATCACAGGGAAATAGCTTTATGTATCCTCGGAAATGCCTAGATATTAAAGCGAGTGATCTTTTATATGGATTGCTTCGTTGCCTGCACCAAACCAATCGAACTGAATGGGAATCTAAGCTTCAGTCTAAATGGTCGTCGCCAAATGACACACTCATATGTTACTCAGTTCGTACAGGATTTAATCTGTTGCTAGATTCTCTAAATTTACCCGCAGGTAGTGAAGTTTTAGTTTCCGCTATTACTATTCCACAAATGATTGATCTACTAAAGTCCCATCAGTTGGTGCCTGTCCCAATTGATATAGATATGGGAAGCTTAACAGTCAAGTCGGAACATCTGGAATTATCACTTACAAAAAAAACGCGTATGATTTTAGTTGCGCATGTTTTTGGGTGTCGTATGGATTTAACAGAAGTAGTGAATTTTGCTGCGAAGCACGATCTCTTTGTGGTCGAAGATTGCGCACAAGTATTCTTAGCCGATGGTTACCTAGGTCATCCATCAGCAACGGTATCAATGTTTAGTTTCGGAGCAATTAAGACAGCGACAGCACTAGGAGGAGCAATATTTACTATTCGTCAGGTCGAACTAAACCAGGCTATGAGCCGTCGTATCAAGGAATATCCTACAATAACACCATTTAGTTTTTTTCAACGCTTAATCAAATATAGCTTTCTCAGATTAGTCAANCACAGTTCNATTTATGGGNCGATTTTCACATTTCTTGANTTNTTNCGTCACGACCCAGATNAAATCGTGATGTCGCTAACCCGNTCTTTTCAAACAGGNNATCTTTCAAGCCAACTGCAATACCAGCCNNCTACAGCTCAGTTANCNNTNCTNTANCGCCGNTTNTCTCNATANANAACAGAGNCANTANAACGTNGGCAGGCCTCTGGGTATAAATTAACTCGTCATTTTCCAAATGATGCTTGGTGGCCAGGTTGTTACGCTGAANAACANACATTTTGGATNTTCCCAATCTGTGTTTCTAATCCTCTTCAGANGCGGCTGCGCTTAAAAGAGCATGGGTTTGACGCAACTCTGGCAAGCAGCAGTCTGATAGCTCTACCTAAGGCAGACAAGAATGAATCACCGACAGAAGCTCAACTGGTATTATCAAAAATCTTATACTTGCCTTTTGATGCATCAATGCCTTCAAAAGACCTCATACGATTAGCGCATTTGGTCGCATCAGATATAACTCGCATATCCAAGCATTGTCAGTGAAAATCATAACAGATCTTATTGTGACATTATCGTCTCATGTGCAACACCAATGTCACAGTTGAAAAACGCCGGCCATTATAATATTCCTCGATCCACATAGAGAAATTACCCACTGTTATATCTGGCATGTCTAATGCTTCAGATATAACAGTAGCCANCAACAAATACAAAACAACTACCGAACAGAAAGGATACTGAATATGAGGAAATGTCTTTATTTGAATTTGTTATTCGTACTGATTTTATCTGTGCCAGCCTTAGCGGAGGAACAGTCAGAACCNATTTCAATGGAACGTGATGGACCTCGGTTTGGGTTTAATATTTATACTGGTGATATGGTAAAAGCGAAATTTACTGACCGGCCTGATGGAAAAGAATATACGCCNTTTACCACCATTTTTGGCTGGCAATTCGAGAAAGTGTTGACTTCTAAAGACAATAATAACCAGTCTATTGGTGTTATGTTCCAAGCAACTCCCTTAGTNGCTGGGTTAGAACAAGGTTTATTGATACCCGTTTTCAATTTTATGGCCGGTGTCAGAACTCAGTCCGGATTTGAAATGGCGGTCGGGCCATCTATAATCTTTAACTTGCAAACAGATGAGCCNGAACAAGCTATATCACCATCTGTATCCATTGCTTTGGGGTATACCATTTCCTCGGGAGACTTTAACTTTCCTACAACTCTAGTACTTACACCTAATCTCGAACCGGACTTGAAGCACAAACAGGAAGATGGAACGATTTCAGAACACAGTCAAAAAGGGTTGCGCATAAGTTACGTAGTTGGTTTCAACTGGTAAAAGTTATACCGACGAACGCAGTGAACGTTGGTAATCAGCATACGCTTCGTCAACCGACAACTGATTATTTAAAACTTTTCTCAATGCGCATACTATAGCTATTGGTGACTCTTCTTGAAAAATAGCCCGGCCGAATAATATAGCTCGGCCACCGTTACGAGCAACGTTATTTGCAAGTTGTAATGTGTAGCGTGCATTTTGCCTAGGNCCCCCTAGAGCACCAATAATTATTGATGGNTCAAAGTCGGTAAACTCCTTCCAGACTTTGTTTGTTGTAAANGCCGTCTTTAAAAAACTAGGCCTTTGATGTTTCCTCAAGTAGCTCATGGTTCGGATGATCGAATCAGCTACGTACATGCCCCGCTTCTCATCATCGAATCCAACCAAATTAACGTTAGGAAGAAACACTTCAAGAATGTGGTCGAAACCAGGAATATCCCCCACAGTATGAGCAAACTGAATATACGATTCTAACATTCGTCGGTCAGCTTGTACATCGTTGTTGAGTGTCATAGAATACAAACCTAACTGTATCGAACAATCTAAGGCTGGAGAAACTAAGGATTCACAATAAGATTTCATATCATCAGGGAAAACAGTCTGAAAAGGGTAAGAGTGCTGTGTTCGATAATCCCCATAACGAGGGTTCCATATTGCTGTTTCTGAGTTCATACGAACGATGGGGGTTACGTCACTGTCATGGAACATCCCCTCCTCAAGAGCTAAAATTTCAGCATCGGCGGGTGTCATTAATAAGCCATCGATCGTCCCATCTCTGACTAAATCTCTCTGGAGTTGTAAAAACTCTGGGTGTGTACGGTAATGAGGTTTAGGAACGGTGACTTGACCCAANCCATGAATACCGCCCGAAGCTAGGGGGTCAGCGGCAAAAACTAGAATTGGATCTTGGTACAATTTGTCGGGGGATGAAAGTTTATCGAAGATACGTTGTCCCATAATTACTATTCCTCAGACTTAATTACGTCCTGTCGTAAAAATATTATATCAGATATATGCACGAAGTTTTTGAACAGCCAGTACGAAAATCATCAAAACAATTATATTTAAAAAAGTCTTTACGAAGAAAACCAAATCTGATATAATCGATCTGGATTTCCGTGTGCCTGTTTGTCAGGTCAATATGTATCGTTAGCAGTCAATGGCGAGATGGAACTAGATCAGTGTCATTCGTAGTTTAAATGCAAGACTGGTACCGAAGATTGATCTAGAATTACGCAGGGTGTACTTTTTACGTGGATCCCATCCCCCACACAGAAGAAATTTTCAAACAAGATAAACAGAGGTTGAAGTTTAGCAGATTATGACGAATTACGATAGGTCTAAATTGGAAGGCAAGAGTGGGTTTGCCTTGTTCATGTTCGAGACTTTTGATGATCCAGATAATATNAAANATAAAATATTTGTCACGTATCTGATCAACGCGCTTATATTCATTTCGATTGGAGCTATAATTTTTGAATCTTGGGTTGATAACGAAATCGAGATTGCACAGACCTCAGCAGAGCAAACATATCGTGACATTGAGTCTAACAACCCAGAACTTTTTGCTGCGATCAATCAAGCCAAATACGATAAAGAGTTGTACGCATCAACCTTTGCAGAGACAGTTGAATTGCGTTTAACTTCCCACCCAGACTATTTGACCGAAAATCAAGCCTTGTATGATATTTATCTGGCTACTGCTAATACTGCTTCCCCAGAGTTAACTACAGTTGAACCTGCCAAAATACACGAAAATTTTGTTAAGGCTGTTACATATTTTAGAAGTAGTGATCCGGATTTTGCTAATGACGNAGAATACCAAGCGCTAAGAGAAAATTACATGACATGGGATTCGGTTATTNCCGATCAAACCTATATCAAGTTTACAGTATTGAAGATTATCGACCTTATTGCACTTGTACTGTTTATGNTTGAGTACTTCGGAACCTGTTATGTTAATATGCCGAAGCCTGGCCGCTACACACTGAGTGTTAACGGAATTATTGACGCTGCCGCGATTGCTCCGTCCTTGATAGAACCAATAGTCAAAATAGTTTTGTCAGGAGGGGCCGGTGGGTTGGCAGGCTTGAGAATTGTTAAGACATTGCGTCTGCTGCGTCTGATGAGATTGTTAAGAATGCTAAAATTAGCAACTACAGTGATGGATACTTCAGACAAAACGCCTGAAGAAATTAAAGCTCAAGCGACTACAATGAGTTTGGTGATGGCGCTGATGTTTCTAGGGATGTCTGTTGTTATGTTTAGCGCTTTAATGGTCTTCTTTGAAAGAGGTGCCCAACCAGACTCTTTTGGTCATATTACCCAAGCTATGTGGTGGGGTATTATTACACTTACCACNGTCGGCTATGGTGATGTTTCTCCTATTACGCCAGCGGGCCAAATTTTGGCCGGTATAGGTGGATTAATGAGTGTGGCCGTTTTTGCCATGTTGTTGGGTGCCGTCGGTGGAATTATTGATGAGTTTATGGGTACGGATGACGACACTCCCGGAGTAACTATCAGTCCAGCTCAAGAAATAGCCACTCTAGCTGACCTATTAGAAGCTGGACACATTAGCCAAGAAGAATTCGATAGCAAGAAAACCAAACTGTTAGGTGATATCTAACTAATAAGACAGNTTTTTGTTTAGCTGTTGACAGGTTGCTTCCCAGACTAAGTTGACCGATATTCCCTGCATACATTCGTTGATTTGGCAATGTTTGTTGAATGGTTTACANGGACTACATGCTANCTCNTATCGAAGGGNTATGTGTTTGCNNGATAGTGGNCGNAATTTGTGATAATTNCCGGGGCCAAACAGGCAAATTGTTGGTATGCCTAAGGCTGTGGCCATATGCATTGGTCCTGTGTCATTAGCAATGAATAAGTCACAATGCTCGATAAAACCGGCTAATTGACCCAAGCGGAATTCCCCCGCTAGAGACTTTGCAGATGACCCAATTTGCTCGGCAATATGTTCTGACAGNGCTCTTTCTGTTGAGCTGCCAAAGANTAGAACTCTCCCTTGATAATCTTGGATATAGCGACGGCCAATTTCGACAAATCGCTGGGNNGGCCACTGTTTGAATTCCCAACTGGCTCCAGGAAAAAGGCCTAGCGTTGGCCCCAGAATCGCAACTGATTCTTGCCCTATTTTTTGTGCTGCAAAAGCTCGATTTTCTTGAGAAACATGTAGTTCTAATTCCCGATCATCTGCTGGAATACCAACAACCCCGAGCAGTTGAAAATAGTCATCGATAACGTGTTGCCTATTATGCCGATCGATCNCTACAGGANTAGTCAGTAAATAACCGTTGGGCCGGTGAAAGCCGACCCTTATTTNGGCTTGTGTCAACCAACTAATCAGACTTGTACCAAACTTTCTTTGGAAGTCAAAAACCACATCAAATTTTTTAGAGCGTAATAGATTAATCAACTGTAAACTAGGCACAAGGCCCTTATCCTTTCGGTTTACAGTCAGAACCTCATCTAGGTGTGGGTTTTGATTTACTAAATCCCTGTAAGGTTCATCCGTAAGCATGGAAATTTTGGTTCGAGGTAACCGTTGCCGCAAGGTTCGAATAGCTGGAGTCGTTAATAACACGTCCCCTAGCGAGCTAAGTCTAATTAACAGAATATTAGCTTGTTGAGTAANATTTGTCAGCGGGTTCACGACCAATAGAAAGTTAGAACAGAAATGCTAAACTGATCAATCCCAAGTACGAATATCAACGAATCGCCCTTGAATTGCGGCTGCTGCAGCCATTTGCGGGCTGACGAGGTGCGTCCTGCCACCTTTNCCTTGTCTACCTTCAAAATTTCGATTAGAAGTNCTCGCACACCGTTCGCCTGGTTGAAGTTTGTCAGGGTTCATAGCTAGACACATACTACAACCAGCTTCACGCCACTCAAATCCTGCTGCTTTGAAAATTTGGTCTAAACCTTCAGCTTCAGCTTCACGTTTGACCGCCTTTGATCCTGGAACCACAATTGCGTTGACTCGGTTGCTGACTTGTCGNCCTTTGGCAATTTGNGCAGCAGTCCGCAAGTCAGAAATTCGCGAATTAGTACAACTACCAATAAAAACTTTGTCAATTTCAATTTGATCAATAGGTGTCCCGGGGGTTAGCCCCATGTACTCCAAAGCCCGGTTCGTCGCTCTCTTTTCGTCTGAGTTTTCTATTTCATTTGGGTCTGGAATATTAGCACCAATATCTAGTACCATTTCTGGTGAAGTACCCCAAGTGACCTGAGGTTGAAGATCTTCAGCACGGATAGATACAATGCGATCGTAAGTAGCTCCAATATCTGTCGGCAATTGTTTCCATGTCTCAACAGCTAAGTCAAAATCAGTTCCTTTGGGGGAAAATTCTAAACCAGAAAGGTACTGATAAGTTGTATCATCAGGTGCAATCATACCTNCTCTAGCGCCAGCTTCAATGGCCATATTACAGACAGTCATTCTTTCTTCCATNGTCAGGCTTCGGATAGCCGAACCTGTGAACTCGATTACNGAGCCAGTTCCACCNTCAGTNCCGATCTGACCAATAACAGTTAATATGATATCTTTGGCCGTAACTCCAAATGGGAGTTGACCTTCAATGTCAATCTGTAAGGTATTTGGTTTGCGCTGAAGTAAGCACTGTGTAGCCAATACGTGCTCAATTTCACTGGTGCCAATACCAAATGATAAAGCTCCAAAAGCGCCATGGGTTGAAGTATGACTATCTCCACACACAATCGTCATGCCAGGTTGAGTTAANCCCAGCTCAGGACCAATAACATGAACAATACCTTGTTTGGGATTATCCAAGTCATAGAGTGTCACCCCAAACTCCTGACAATTCTGAGAAAGTGTTTCCATCTGTTTTTTTGCGATTAAGTCAGTAATGGGTAGTGATCGGTCAGTCGTTGGAACGTTATGNTCCATCGTAGCAAAGGTTCGGTCCGGTCTCCGAACAGATCGACCTGAAACACGCAGTCCNTCAAANGCTTGAGGTGAAGTAACCTCATGAACTAAATGTGTGTCGATATATAAGATAGTGGCTTCAGTNTCTGANGCCCGAACCACATGCTTATTCCAAATCTTTTCAAACATGGTCTTCATTTGTTTACTCCAGATCATCTTCTNCTTGGCTAGAATAATCAGTTAGGGTTAACTTCATTCTAGTGGACTAATTTTCTTGTGACAACAACCGTCCATTATACTTTTTATTTACTGTTGATNGATTAAAATTCCAAAAATTCGATCAATTCTTTTAAACTCCGNGCTACATAATACTGATGCCCTAAGGATTCAACCTGTTTTTGGTATTGATTCTGGCTTTCTGTTTGACGCCCTCGATGGTTTTTAACCTCCAAATGTATGGTTTTACCATCGGATAAAAAAATTAGAAAATCAGGTGAACCTGCTTTACCAAAACGCAAAAAACTACCACGTTCAGTCTTCAAAGCACCGCTATTATTTTTGATGTATACTAGCAGCTTCCGTTGCTCTAGCAAGCGAAGATACTGCTCAATAACGGCTTGAATATCTTTTTCCGACGACAACATCAGTATTGACTCTGGATTTCTATAATTGCTCAGATCTATCCCCAACGGATTTCTGGGGGNTCAAAAACAAAACCATGGAACAGTTTCCTTCGNTCTGAAGAAAGCGCATTGTAAAACTTAGCGGGATAGTTCCAGTGTTCAGCTGAAGCAATCATCCAAGGATGCTCATANGCATAGTAAAGCATTATTCTCTGGCCGTCCTGTTTATACCAAGGGCCACTAGAGTGCCAAAGAGCATTGTGAAACAGAATGGCTGTACCCGCTGGNGCACAAACTTGGATNGCNCCNTCGAATAATTCTTTTTTTTGCAAATCATCAGCAGATGGATCAGTCATACTCTTGTGACTNCCCGGGATTAGGCTCANATTACCCTGACCNGCTTCAGTCATATCGGTCAGATNGTAACCAACCTTCAGTTGAAGTAGGGGAATNGGTCGGGCTAGCCCCCGNTAACCNTCATCGTNCCCATCAATGTGCCAAGCCATATCTNGCCCAACTGGCCCGAATTCTAAAACTGCGTCNGATNCATGATGATGAGGCNTNGAATTCAGTAAACNTTCAACATAGNCCATAATAGNTNGATAATNTAACATTGTCAAGAATAAGGGGTCATCATCCAAAATGTAAAAATAGCGAGTGTTTTGATCGNTAATATGGGTTATTCCAGTNTGTTCAACTTCTTCNGTACATAACTTTCTTCTCAGATTAGCCACTCGCTTAACAGTTTGTAGCANATCTCTAGTCAATTCAGAATCTAAAAATTGNTCCAAAACNAAATAACCATTATTNTCAAAAAAGAATTTTTCGGATTGGCTAATCATCAGAACNAATTAAGCTGGATAAACAATNTGGGTGTTACGTTCCATAACCAAAGGGGTTGGATCGTTTTNACCAAAAGTGTTAGCCCATGACTGTGGATCATAATCACGTGTGACAAAACAAGCTCGGTGAGTAGGTACCGCATGCTTCAATTTTAATNTTTGAGCCATANTCAGACTACCATCGAAGAACGGGAACTCACCTTCGGTTGGGTGTGTAGTTAAAAAACCAATGTCAGGCTGTAGTGCTAGAATCGGTTGTACTAGGCTATCGTGATCGGCAAAATTATTTATTGGATCTCCTGAAATATAGATCTTTACACCCGAGACGTCAAGAACATAACCTAAGTGCGTTACATCTGGNGGNTCAATATCAGCAGATGAGTCGCCGTTGGGAGGTTTGGAGTAAACCGGATAAATAGTAATTTTTTCATCATTCAGGACGCAGTCAATNGTTTGGCCGGCTATGGCTTCCACGGATTTTTGNCTTGGCAATACAGAATGAGAAAATCCCNCAATTGGTTTGTCATCAATACTAANCTGAATAGAAGTATCTTTGTTTGATTGTAGACTNGGTTCNATATNGTTAGAAATTCTGGTCAAGCTTTCAATTGGACCGATATAGCATGCAGGTTGCCAAGCATTTTCCAACCGTTGCAGGGACTCTACACAGGTGTGATCCCCATGATCATGTGTTAATAAAACCAGATCAGTTGGAAATTCAGCTTCNTCAACCGGTGGCTGAGCATAAATAAATCGATCTGACGGACGTTCTTGTGGAAAGTANGGATCAACCAAAATAGTCGTTCCTGTCCTACTTTTGATTGCAAAGGAACTTTGCTCGAACCAGTGAATTGCGACAGCTTCGTCTGGTACATCTAGGTTTCTAAAATCAGACATTGAATCTCCTGTCAGGACGTCGTTAGTTAATAGTAANGAGTAATTATACAAAAGAGAATCATTAACGACCAACTCATTTTAATCAGTTCCTAATCTTTTTCTTGTCCTATCTTTAGTGTATAATGTAGGCTGTTTTTGGCTGACCTAGCAAATATAATCTTTCGAGGAACAATAATTATGATTGATTGGAAAAATCATCCGTGGGCTGGTGTATTTCCAGCAACCCTGTGTCCATTTAACCCTGACGAATCAATTGACACAGAAGGGTTGGCAAGCTACATGAAAGGCCTGGCTGATATCGATGGAATTAAAGGGGTTGTTTGTAACGGTCATACAGGCGAGATAATGTCATTAAAAGACAATGAAAGGGCTCAAGTTACCCAGATCAGCGCTAACGCAGTCGGTGATAAAGTCAAAGTGATTTCAGGTGTTAGTGGCGAAGGAAGTAGCTCCGCTATAGATCAAGCACAAGCAGCGAAATCAGTCGGTGCAGATGCAGTTTTATTGATGCCACCTCATCACTGGTTACGTTTCGGTCGGACTTTCGAGACTGCTGTTGGCTTCTTTGAAGATGTAGCTGAAGGGGCTGATTTACCGATCATAGTGCATCAATATCCCGCTTGGACCAAAGCTGGTTATAGTTTGGAAGAAATGCTAGAAATAGTCAAAATCCCACAAGTAGTTTGTATCAAAATGGGTACTCGTGATATGGCAAGATGGCGTTGGGATTACGAACAACTGAAACTGGCNGCACCCGATGTACCAGTACTTACTTGTCACGATGAATATCTATTAGCTAGCCTACTCGAAGGTTGCGATGGTGCCTTAATTGGTTTTGCAGGCTTTGTACCAGANTTGATGGTNGAGGTTGTACACGCGGCTTTGAATGCTGATTTAGTCGGTGCCAGAAAAGCTCGGCAACTGGTGGATCCATTAGCTCGAATTGTTTATAATTTTGGCGAACCGAGTAGCGATGCTCACCAACGAATGAAGTGTGCAAGATGGTTGATGGGTCGTTTNCCTTCTATGACTATGAGGCGTCCGCTGCGTCAGTTGTCGCCAAATACAGTCGGTGATATACGCCAACGTCTAGAAGCTATTGGTTACCAATGCGAAAAATAATTTAAAACTGACATTCAACTTGTCTGAACCAATTCTAGGANACAATTACGGAATAGGAAGTTGTCAGTTTAGCAAAGGAATATACAAACAGCATTAAGGAAATCAGATATGGCAAAAGGAGAAATTTACCCTCCAGAATNTCTAAATTTTCGGGATAGTGAAACGGGCGTTCAAATTCGCCAAGTAACAACCGATTTTTCTAATCANCACCACCCCTTTTTTATNGTTCCTGCNTATGATGACTTAATGAAACGGCTGTTTTTCATCTCCGAACGATCAGGTAAACCACAGATTTTCGCTGAGATTCGCCAAAGTGGTGAATTACTCCAATTAACTGAAAGGGACAATCTTAGCCCTTGGTCAATTTATCCGTCTCACGATGGAGAATCAGTCTTTTTTACTGCAGGTACTAGTGGTTGGCGAATCGACCTAGATACACTGGAAGAAGTTGAGTTAGTCAATATGTCTGTTGACCATTTACGAGAACAGGGTACGGTAGCNGCAGCAATGGGTACAACAGCCTTAAGCGGCGACGATCGATGGTGGGCAATTCGCTATAACACCAATACTGAAAAATCCGATTCCCCCCAATCCGCAATCGCTATGGTTGATACGAAAACTGGGCAAATGGAGACCATTTTGCAAAGGGATAGCATTAGCCACATGCAGTTTTGTCCTGATGATCCTAACCTTCTATATTACGCTGGGCCATTAACGGACCGAATTTGGGTTATTAATCGAGACGGTTCTAATAATCGCCGCTTGTATGCTAGGGATGGAATATTAAATGAATGGATTACTCATGAATCCTGGATTCCGAGGACTCGTGAGCTTGCTTTTGTCGATTGGCCTAACGGTATTCGTTGTATCAATGTTGATAATGGAGCCGAAAGACGTGTGGCAACCTTCAATGCTTGGCATGCTGTTTGTAGTCCCGATGGAACCTTAATGGTTGCTGATACTAACTATCCTGACATTGGCATTCAACTGTTTGATCCAAGGGATGGAGTAGGTAAACCAACTATTATTTGCCAATCTGGTGCAACTTCTGTTGGAGACCATTGGAAAGGTNCTTTTCCCTATGCAAATGGGCCAATCAATGTTTATGCACCTCAACACACCCATCCTCATCCATCTTTCAGCNCCGATGGTAAAT
The DNA here is from genome assembly GCA_002729015.1 of Candidatus Poribacteria bacterium. The sequence continues at coordinate 13,723 of PBVO01000052.1, read as the reverse complement.
TAATAGTTTTTACATCTGATCGTTCTGGTTGGTCGCAGATCTACGAAGTAACGCTNCCTGCCGATATTTTGCCANTCCATTAGGCGAAAAAANATTCATCTCTATCTGATAACGACTAACCACTTTCAGATAAAACNACTNATGAGACAAAGAAAAATTGAACGAAAATNTGAGGGAAATACNATGAACCCAATCGAGGCTACCCTTGAATGATTATTTTAGAAAATTAAACTATAATAAAATCGGACAAGTACAATTCTTCTTTATCCAATTCAGTTTTTTATTTTCGTTTTTGTTTAGTTCTTGGTGTTTAGCCGNATCGGCACCAAATTCGGTCGATGAAAATCTACTAATTTTGAACCTCATCCGCGAAAGCCGAGACCAGAATTTTGTGAATTTAACNGAAGGAACNAAGAAACAAAAAAAAACAATCGCTTGGTATAAATANCCACGTTTGTTTTTTAATAATCTGATCTACTANTACCAAAGATTTGTTTCTTCTCAGGACATGCAAGTCTGCAATTTCACCCCCAGCTGCTCACACTTTGGACAGCAGGTTATCCTACGTTACGGTCTATTCAAGGGCTGTTTACTGATTGGGGACCGATTATTCCGTTGCAACCCATTAGCCCATCAGCACCATACTATTCACCCACGAACTGGTTTATGTGATGATCCTATCACTAATTATGATTTTAGTAACTATACAAAATAGAACAGTATCGCTAAAAANATTTATTTCCTGACCAAATGTGTTTAGTTCCTATAGACTTAATTCAGTCAATGAAGTAAGAAAAATTATCAAGAGATTGTTATTTGCAGTCTTACTTGATATTTGATATATTCTCACCAACTAAAAAATTAAATATTTGAATTNAATCAAAAAAAGTGAAAACTCAGCAACCCTTTCATGTGATGACCAAGCCAATTGGTCCTATTTGTAACNTAGACTGTGAATACTGTTTTTACCTGAAAAAAGAAGATTTATACCCAGAAACAAAGTCTTTCCGGATGACCGATGAAGTCTTAGAAAATTATGTACGTGGCTACATCGAAGCTCAACCAACGAATGAGGTAGTTTTTGCCTTTCAGGGTGGGGAGCCTACACTGATGGGGCTACGTTTTTTTGAAAAAGTCGTTGCTTATCAAAAACAGTATAAGCGACGTGGGATGACCATCCAAAACACNTTACAAACCAACGGAACATTATTAAACGATGACTGGGCAACCTTTCTCAAAAAGCATAAATTTTTGGTTGGAATTAGCTTGGATGGTCCACCAAATTTGCATGACAAATATCGATTTGATAAACAAGGACGTCCGTCACATCAGCAGGTTGTGGATGGCATACGCTGCCTCCAAGCCCATCAGGTTGACTATAATATCCTATGCGTTGTTAATGAGTGTAATGCTCAGAAACCTGTTGAGGTCTACAACTATATTAAGTCATTGGATGTTGAATACATGCAGTTTATTCCAATTGTTGAGCACTTTGGAGACGGTGATCAAGTTTCCCCTCGCTCTGTTGGAGCAAAACAATACGGCCAATTTTTATCAGCTATTTTTGATGAGTGGGTACAGAAAGATATTGGCAAAATTTTTGTCCAGATTTTTGATATCGCACTAGAAGCTTGGTTGGGCTACAATCCAAGCCTCTGCATATTTAATGAAACTTGTGGTAGTGCNTTAGCACTNGANCATAACGGAGATTTATACAGCTGTGATCATTATGTTGAGCCTGAATACTTNGTTGGTAATATCAACCATCAAACCATGCAAGAGTTGATAGAATCTGATTTTCAGATTAAATTTGGTAATGATAAAAAGGATACATTGCCTCAGTACTGTTTGGATTGTGAAGTTAAGTTTATGTGCAATGGTGGATGTCCTAAAAACCGATTTATCAAAACACCNGATGGTGAAGACGGTCTCAATTATTTNTGCCAAGGGTACCGGCACTTTTTTAATCATATTGATCAACCCATGAAGTTGATGGCCGCAGCTCTNGAACGAGGCCAACCAGCTGCTTCTATTATGGCCGTAATGCAAAAAAGAAGAGCCAGTAAGAATCAACCAACCAAACGGCCTAGGAGAAAAAGGCGACGGCAATAAAAATAGAAAGAAAATAGTTAAGAAGGGGATAACTATGAAGGTATGTTCTTTTCAGAATTTCAGCCGGTTTTTAGTTCTATTTATGTTTTTCTTTGCTTCTCTGACGTTGCTAGCAGTACAAGAAAAAAAAATACGATTCGATCGCGATATTAGGCCAATTCTATCTGATAAATGTTACGCATGCCATGGGCCTGATGCGAAACAACGCCAAGCAAACCTAAGGCTGGATACAAAAGCTGGTGCCTTTGACAGACAAGAAAATCCGGTCATCATTCCCCATAAACCTAGCGAAAGCCTTTTAATTCAACGTATTAATGCTGGTGACACTAGCCAACGAATGCCTCCGGCTAGTTACAATCGTAAATTGACCAGCGAAGACCGAGAACTACTAGCCCAGTGGATTGAGGAAGGTGCTAATTGGGAAGATCATTGGCTTTATAACCCTCCATCTCGTCCGCTACTACCAAAAGTCAAAGATAAGTCTTGGCTCAAAAATGAAGTTGATTCGTTTGTCTTGAATCGTCTAGAAAATGAGACGATAACCCCATCTCCAAAAGCAGATCGCTCGACGTTGATTCGCCGGTTGAGCTTCGATCTCACGGGATTACCACCGGATTATACAGAAGTAAAAGCATTTATAGAAGATAAAAGTCCTGAGGCCTACGAGAAAGTTGTTGACCAACTATTGGCTTCTCCNCATTATGGNGAGCGGATGGCTCTCTACTGGCTAGATCTAGTTCGTTATGCTGATACGACNGGGTACCATTCAGACGAGGATATNAGTATCTGGCCTTANCGAGACTACGTGATTAAAGCCTTCAACGAAAANATGCCTTTTGANCANTTTACACGAGAAAATTTAGCCGGCGACCTTCTTGAAAANCCAACTACTAGGCAAAAAGTAGCTGCTGGNTATAATCGGCTTAATCAAACTACTGCTGAAGGAGGGGCCCAAGCCAAGGAATATCTGGCCATTTACTCTGCCGATCGAGTTCGTACAACAGCTTCAGTTTGGATGGGTGCAACTATGAGTTGNGCTCAGTGCCACGATCACAAGTTTGACCCTTATACAATTAAAGATTTCTATCGTTTTTCTGCTTTTTTTGCTGATATAAAGGAGGTTGGTGTCTATGGTGGTAACAGTAAACGCGAACCAATTGTACGCATTTTGGATCAACACCAGCAGGCAGAACATGACCAATTAACCCAAGAGATAAAAAGCACTAAAGCGCANTTTCAAGGACCGCATCCGGAATTATCTACATCCCAAACAGAATGGCAAAAACGGACGCTGAAAAATCTAAATTCTGATCAAGCCACTGATTTTTCTTGGGTTGATGATCAACAAGATAATGGTGGTAGCACAAATGGAAAATGGCAATTTGTTGAAAAAGATAAAGCCCCTGTTTACAGTGGCCAGTTTTCACGATTACAAAGTGGAAATGNGACACTACAACACTATTTCCACAATGCTGAAAAGACATTCACTATNAGCGATAGCGATATGTTCTTCGCCTATATTTGGCTGGACCCAAACGATCCACCAGAAACTTTAATGCTCCAGTTCAACGATGGTGATTGGAACCATCGAGCATTTTGGGGCGCCGATAAAATAGGGTTTGGCCGTATTGGTAGTAATCAGCCTGACCACCGATTTATGGGTGAATTACCGTCTAAGGCAACATGGATTCGCCTAGAGGTCGATCCACAATCAGTTGGTCTAAANGCAGGTAGCAAGCTCAGTGGGTTATCATTTGTACAGTTTGGAGGATTAGCCTACTGGGACAAAGCTGGAATTCATACCACCGTTGCTAATCAAACTCAGGCTACCCATCCGGAAGAAATCTTGTCCATTTTGCAGTCGGAAAAAATAACTACAAAGGAACAGAAACAACAACTGTCTGACTACTATCGTACAGTTGCTCCAGAGCTAAAATCACTAAGAGATAGAATCAAAAAATTGAATTTAGACAAGGAANGACTGATCGAATCAGTACCTTATTCGTTGTCTGTTGAGTCAGTTGAACCGCGGACTATTCGGGTTCTACCTCGCGGGAATTGGATGGACGATTCTGGCTCAATCGTGACACCCGACACACCTCACTTTTTACCATCTATTCCACAAAAATCTCCCGAAGAACGCCTGACTCGACTGGACTTGGCAAACTGGTTAGTATCTGGAAGAAATCCAATGACTGCTCGTGTTTTCGTCAACCGCTTATGGTATCTATTTTTCGGTACTGGGATCTCTAAAGTGTTAGATGATCTGGGNGCNCAAGGTGAATCTCCATTTCACCCGGAANTACTAGACTGGTTAGCAGTCGAGTTCGTTGATAGTGGTTGGGATATTAAACATCTAGTCAAAAAAATTGTATCCTCACAAACCTACCAGCAGGTATCTGCATTTAGAATGGAACTAAAAGATCGAGATCCTTTCAATCGATTATTGGCTCGCCAGTCGCGATTCCGTTTCAATGCTGAGGTNATTCGGGATAANGCNCTGGCTGTCAGCGGATTATTAGTCCGAGATATTGGAGGTCCAAGTGTCAAGCCCTATCAGCCTAAGGGCTACTATGCCAATCTAAATTTCCCTAAACGAGTATATCAACATCAATCTGGTGAGAAACAATATCGCAGGGGGATGTACACCCATTGGCAGAGGACATTTCCACATCCAAGCATGATGGCCTTCGATGCTCCAAGTCGGCAAGAATGTACCGCTGAAAGACCTAATTCGAATACACCTATTCAAGCCTTGACTCTACTCAATGACCCAAGCTACGTTGAATCAGCCCGGGTTTTTGCTGAAGATATTTTAAATCAGAAAAAANTGTCAGCCAAAGAACGAATTAATTGGGCTTTTCAGAGAGCATTGTCGCGTCCTGCTTCCTTAACAGAGCAATCTATAGTTTTGGCCCTGTTTAATCAGCATCAAAATGATTTTGAAAAAGATAAGGAAGCCGCTCAATTATTAGCTTCGTCTGGAGAGAAAGAGACCGTTTTAGGTTTAAACGAAAGCGATTTAGCTGCTTGGACCTCAGTAGCTCGTACCGTTCTTAATCTACATGAAGTTATCTCTCGCCAATAGTTTTTGATAATGGTTACCGAAAGATAATTCATGAGGCACGCAACCCTTTGCTTACCATTTTGTGCCAACAACGAAACAGGTCAAATAACTGACGTATTGTTAGCAATTAAGAAAGTAGGTTTCGGTAAAGGCAAGATCGTGGGTATTGGAGGTGGCATTGAAGTAGGTGAAACAGCGCTCGAAGCAACGGCTAGAGAATTAATGGAAGAATCAAGATTGTCAGTTAAACTGGATGATCTGCTTTTAAGAGCTAAATTAGACTTCAAATTTCCAGCACAACCAGCTTGGAATCATTTAGTCAAAGTGTTCGTGGCAGAAANTTGGTCCGGTATAGCACATGAAACTGAAGAAATTCAGCCTTTATGGTTTTCAGTTTCTGAAATTCCCTATGATCAAATGTGGGCGGATGCTAGTTATTGGTTACCTCTTGTTTTAAACCAACAACTAATCACAGGTAGTTTCGTTTATCGTNCTGATAATCAAAAGTTATCTACTATATCGATTCAGATTAATGATTGTTGATGCTGTTTGATAATCGACTGGATTCGCGCGANAACATCGGGTTTTTTACTTGCAATATCATTGCGTTCGGCAGTATCAGTACTAATGTCAAACAACAATGGTGGGTTATGTTTTTTATGATTGTCGTACCCACGCCANCCTCTTTCTTCTTCACGTCCCAGTGATTCCCATGATTCCAGCACGAGTTTATAATTTTCTGATCGGGCTGCCCATAGATTGCCTGGTTGACCATAGAAAAACCATTGCTGACGAGGACTTGGCTCACCCNACAACAANGTTGGCGCCAAGTCTATAGCGTCAAAATAACGATATTTAGGCAAATTAGTATGAGTTATCGTAGAAATAGTCTTTATCAAGTCGATATTGACCCCAATTCCAGAAACTACGCTGGGTTGAATGGTTCTAGGCCACCANAAAATGGCCGGGACTCGAAAACCACCTTCCCAAGCAGTGATTTTACCATCCCTCCAAGGACCAGGAGTGCCAGCCAAATCGTAATACGTCAACCAAGGTCCATTATCACTAGTAAAAACAACCAAGGTATTTTCAGCTAATCCAGATTGCTCTAAAGTTGTGGTGATTTGACCTACGGACCAATCAATTTCTTCGATCACATCACCATACAAACCAGCTTGGCTATGGTTTTCAAAATTAGGGGACGAAAAGATCGGCACATGNGGCATAGTGTGAGATAAAAATAGAAAAAAAGGTTCGTCTCTCTCGGCCCGTTGTTTAATCCAAGAGACAGATTCTTTTGTGTAACGTTGGGTCAAAGTTGGCTGCCAGACAGGATTTTCAATAACTTTTCTTTGAGAATATAACGAAATCGGGAAATCTTGACTACTAGCATGCTTGATATTATCATACGTTCGATTCAAACCATTTCTGAGTGGTGCGTCATTACTACCTACTAAGCCGTAAAATCGGTCAAAACCAGCATCATTTGGGTGTCGCCCACCTGTCTCAAAACTATCACACAACCCCCACTTACCGACATAACAAGTAGCATACTTTTTCTGCTTAAGTAAATCAGCAATAGTCATTTCTGAGTAAGGTAAATCAGCCCATGAATTTTTCCTACTACCATTAATACGAATGGGCAAGCGACCTGTCATCAAAGCAACTCGACTGGGATTGCAAAGAGGACTAGAAGCNTAAAAAGACGTCCAACGTTGGCCATTATTTGCCATTTGATCAATATTCGGAGTACGAATGAGAGGATGCCCCTGACAAGATAGATCACCATACCCAAGATCGTCAGTCAAAATTATAACAATATTTGGTGTATCCAANCGCAGATCCTACTTATTTATTGTATATGTCTTATTAAGTCTCATACTTCCGATTGTAATTGTTAGCTAAACAGAATTCAACGGTAGTTTAAGAAGCACATTCCGGTGTTTCTAAATAATGTAAAATTGTAGAAATATTCAAGATAATATTTTGTCGTTTTAAGATTTAACTACATTCATCTTATTGATTCTGGTTGAGCAAAGTTGTAGCGNAACTTGGCTGAATCAAGTTGTCTTTGCAGATTTTCCACTTGTGCTGCATAATTTGGCTCGTTTATAACGTTATGTCGCTCTTCTGGATCTTGATCTAAAGCATAAAACTCGTCTCCTTCATCCGAACGAAGGTAACGGATTAATTTTCTTGTTTGTGTCCTAAGACAAAGCGTTGAGGGTATGTCTGGGAACGGAGGATCTTCAAAGTATTCAATAAAAACATTCTGACGATTCCATTTTCCATCTTTAATCAAAAGAGGCCGTAGCGAATATCCTTGGTAATTGTCCGGAACACCTAAGCCACAAAAGTCCATAATAGTAGCCGGAATATCAAGGCTTAGGACCAGATCATCAACATTTTGTCCAACAGACCGAACTAAATTTGGATAGCGAATCAAATAGGGAATACGAATTGAGGGATCGTACATCCAACGCTTGTCAGCTAAACCAAATTCACCGTGAAAATANCCATGATCACTAGTGTGGATAACCATAGTATTCTCGGTTAATCCATTTTGATCAAGAGTATTCAGCAGAGAACCTAATGCATCGTCCACACCCTGAACAGTTCGGACGTAATCACGCATAAATTGGTCCCAATATTTGTCTCGAATGAATGTTCCGTCCGGATACCATCCGTGCTCATGTCCCATTGGTTTTCCCGTCCTCAGGGACAATGGTTTACCAATTGTAGACGCATTAAAAGCCTTTGGTAAATCTAATTCNGCATCTGCATAACTATCAGCATACCTAGAAGGTGGCGTGAATGGTCCATGAGGTGCCTTAAACCAAATACAAATCGCCCAAGGCCGCTCATCTTCGTTCATAATGAATCNGTTGGCGTAATCAGCTAGAAGATCAGTATTATAACCTTGGTGTCTGATNGATTNACCATCAACAATTAGTATTGGGTCATTGTATTCACCTTGTCCTTGAAAACTAACCCATCGGTCAAAACCAGCTTGGGGCATTCCACTAGGTTGAGTAGTAGTGCTGTAGTGAATTTTGCCAAAAAAACCAGTTCGATAACCGGCCTTTTGCAATAGTTCTGGCCAGGTGTCTACTTCAGTCTTGAGTTGAGCACGATTATGTATCACACCATGCTGATGAGGATAGAGCCCCGTCAAATGGGTCGCTCGGCTAGGAGCACAAAGCGGAATCCCCGTGAATCCATTAGTAAATCGGACTCCTTCTTCTGCTAGCCGATCCATATTTGGTGTGGCAATAAATGGATGATCTGCACAACTCATACAGTCATATCGCTGGTCATCGCACATCGAAAATATTATATTTGGTCTCATAAATTCTTCCTTCAATTTCAGCCAAAATCTAGAGTGAAAAAATGATCTATCTATAAAGAAAAGAAGAGTAAATTACCAATATAAAAACCAGCAGAATGGTAATTTTGCAGAAAACATTCTAGCATATCGGCAAAAAATTGAAATAGAAATATGAAATCAGTCGAATCATTTTTACTTCTATCGCTGAGGATTGTATACTAGCGCATCAATTAGTTTACATACAAGCGGTACAAGTGGGTACTTGAGTTATCTTGACAGACATCTGAAAAACAGAAACGATCACTGAACTTCAAAAGTAAGATTAGATACACGAAAACAGGAAAAATTATCTTTGAGGATGAATTTCAGGCAAAGTTTATTACGGGATATGATAATAATAGCTGANAGTAGATCAAAGTTCCATAAGACAGGCGTCATTGTATGTTACATTATCTAACCGAGTATATGCTTACTCTTACTATAATGATAAGTTTAAGCACTCAGTATAGTATATTATGCAAAAACAAGACGAAAATACCTGAAAGGTAACATCAGGTTGTTGGTTACAGATTTTTTNAAATACAGAATCGTATCTTGACNGTTTTATGATTGACTACTACCAAGTTTTAGGCCTCGATCATACAGCATCCGAAGCAGAGATCAANAAAGCCTATCGNGATTTAGCTCTTAGTTTTCACCCTGACAAAAATTCCGAACAGAACGCCCACGCTCAATTCCAGCTCATTTCAGAGGCCTACACGATTCTTTCTAATTCTAAAACTCGTAGCAACTTCGATCAAGAGAGAGTCCTCAACAGTTCGACTAGAAAATCCGCCACAACAAATCCAATTACTCCTCCTAACAAAAAAATGGCCCGACGAAACATCAGAGGGGCATTAACTTTACCACGTTGGTTTGGGTTTTCTACCACTGAAAAACGTAAACCAACATCAAGTAATTCAAAAAAGACTAAAAAGAAACGGAATTCGCCTAAATGGTGGAATCGGAAGCAAATCCATNCAAACATTCAACCAAAATNAAAACCAATCAATGGGGGAGATTTATATCAAGATATTGAGCTCACAATTCAAGAAATTGCTAAAGGCATAAAAAAGACCGTCCCTATTACCTACGATGACACATGCCTAAATTGTATGGGTACGGGCTCACAAAAACAGGCAACTCCTCGCCGCTGTAACAGATGCAGCGGAACTGGTAGTATCTCCAGCTTGAAAGGTGATTACGAGGTAAAAGAAATTTGCCCAAGTTGTCAGGGGTCAAGTTCCATTATTGATCATTTNTGCCATCAATGTTCTGGTAAGGGAATGATAGAACAGAAGCGGCAAATTAGTATCAATATNANTGCAGGTATTCAAGAAGGAACTGTTTTAAAAATAGCTCATCATGGAAAGAGTGGTTTNAATGGTGGTTCGAATGGNAACCTATACTTTACCATTCGTCAGGCTGTTGATGAACGNTTTTCCCGGCAAGGNGACCACCTAATCTGTCAAATAGAACTAGACTTNACTCAAGCGATTTTGGGTACTCGAGTAAAGATTAACACACTNGACGATACTCTTGATTTGCTAGTACCTCCTGGCATNCAACCTGAACAAACNNTATCTATTCCACGTCATGGGCTTCCCAAGTCAAACGGGGAAAAAGGAAGTGGTGATCTTCTNGTTAAAATCAAGGTACGCTTACCAAATGAGTTAACNCATAGACAAGAAAAACTGCTAGCCCAGTTTCATGATCCATCCAACATGCCGATAAAAACTGATTAAATCAGAGCTCAGATTGAATTAATAGGTTGATCGTTACTAGCTATTGCTTCTAATTTGAGAAGAATTTTTCCTGTTTGTAATTGCAATAAAAGATGATAAATCTGAAGTAGGAGCAGNATTTGTCCTTCAGTAGAAAGCTCCTCATCTTGTATAAGNCGCATGAANCCATCAGCACGTCTTCGGATTTGGTCAATTTTACTTAAATCTGGTTCACCGGTGAAATCTGCACTCTCCCGAATGAAATTCCAAATCTGATCTTGAATTTCAATCATGAAATTTCGAGCTAGTTCTTGATGGCTTCTTTTGGCACTGTCAACCCAAATTGTGTTCGACTTCCAATTCAGGAAAAAGGCTACACTATTGATAATCAAATCGCGTAAGGTGTCCTCACCAGATAAGAGTTCTTCTAAATTTACTAAACCTTCGGCTTCCGCCGACAATGTACGCACTTTGGTATAAGCTTTGAGATTAGTAACAGCCGATTGGTTTTCGGAAATCAATTTCCAATAATTAGCGCCAGTTATTAGCAAATTATCAATCGATTCCACGAATGTAACGTCAGCTTCCGCTTGTTGGCTGAAATGATGAATAGCATGAAGGTGACTACGCAGNTTCCACAAATGCGCAGTTGTCTGTTGGTGTGGTGGGAACGCTACGATTTTTAGCAAATTACGACGAATGTAGTTAATTAGGTCAGTGGCAAGTTGGGTGCTTCTCATACTTGAAAACTAGACTTTAGTGTGACAGTTTCTGAAGTTTGAGCTCTGATACTTGGTCTCTAAGCACCGCAGCTCTCTCAAAGTCCATTTGCTTCGCAGCTCGATTCATTTCATNCTCCAAAATTTGAATCTGTTCAGATAAGCTCACTAAATCATTTGGCTTCGTGGTTTTTTCTTGTATTATTTGGTCTTGTGCCAATTCAGTGGATTCTGCTGCTATAAGATCTTGAATGACTTTTTCGATAGTAGAGGGGGTAATATTGTTAGCTTTATTATAAGCCAATTGAACTTTTCGTCGGCGCTTTGTTTCTTCGATTGTGTATTGAATCGCAGGTGTAATAGTATCAGCATAAAATATAACTTCGCCGTCAATATTTCGAGCCGCACGTCCAGCGGTCTGGATCAATGAACGTTCTGAACGTAGAAAACCAGCACGATCAGCATCCAAGATCGCCACAAGAGAAACCTCTGGCAAGTCAAGTCCTTCTCTAAGTAAGTTGATACCAATTATGACATCAAAGATACCGGATCGTAGATCCTTCAAAATTGATGCACGCTCCAAAGTATCAATGTCAGAATGAAGATATTTCGAACGAATGCCGGCTTCAGTCAGATACTCACTAAGGTCTTCAGCCATTCTCTTGGTTAGAGTTGTAACTATTACCCGTTGCTGTTTTTCAGTTCGCTCGTTTATAGATCCAATCAGGTGGTCAATCTGCCCTTCAACTGGATGAAGTGTGATTTCTGGATCAATCAAACCTGTTGGCCGAATGATTTGTTCCACAACTTGGTTGCTATTATCCATTTCGTATGAACCAGGTGTAGCTGATACACAAACCAATTGGCGTACCGTAGATGAATTATCCTGTTCCCTACTCGGCATCACTTTTTCTTGAAATTCTTCGAATCGGAGAGGACGGTTATCCAATGCACATGGCAATCTAAATCCATATTCGACCAAGGTTTCNTTTCGCGAACGATCCCCTCGATACATACCACCNAGTTGTGGAATTGTTACATGTGATTCGTCAATAATAATAAGCGCATCATCAGGGAAATAGTCAATTAGGCAATAAGGTGGCTGCCCAGGTTGTTGATCAGTAAAATGTCTCGAATAATTTTCGATTCCATTACAATAACCCGCCTCACGTANCATTTCAAGATCGTATCGAGTACGACTCTCAATTCGTTGGGCTTCGAGGTATTTCTGATTAGATCGAAAATACTCTATTTGTGTTTGCATTTCGGTTTCAATATCTAGAAGAGCTTGCTCGAACCGTTCTTCATCCGTCATAAAATGCTTAGCTGGAAAAACAGAAANCTCCTCGTGGTTTCCTAATATCTCACCAGTCAAGGTGTCAATTTCAGTGATTCGGTCAACCTCATCCCCGAAGAGTTCAATTCGATAAGCAATTTCGGCATAAGCAGGAAANACTTCAACAACATCGCCTTTAGACCTAAAATTACCACGCCAAAAACCGACCTCATTACGAGAATATTGTAGATCCAATAAAGCTGACAGAAGATCTCTTCGCTTAATGTTGTCACCTATCTTGACTGTTATACATTGTTCACTGTAATTTTCAGGATCTCCCAAACCATAAATACAAGAGACACTTGCAACTACAATTACATCCCGTCGCGTTAGTAAGGATGTAGTAGAGGCCAAGCGGAACCTGTTGATTTCCTCATTGACTTGAGCTTCTTTTTCTAGGAAAGTATCACTGGCAGGCATNTACGCTTCAGGCCGATAATGGTCATAATAACTAACGAAATAGTGAATTGCATTGTTTGGNAAGAAATGACGAAATTCGCTAAATAATTGAGCTGCTAGGGTTTTATTAGGAGAAATGACCAAAGCNGGTCTTTGTAAGTTTTGGATCACATGAGCCATAGTGAAGGTCTTACCTGANCCAGTTACACCTAACAGTGTTTGAAGTGGATAATCTTCTTGTAGACCATCTGTTAACTTAGAAATCGCCCCTGGTTGATCACCTTTGGGTATGAAGTCAGATACCAATTCGAACTTTCTCATTATATCGTATATTCTTCAACCTAAAACAAATCAGGCTTTTTAGTTTCAGCACGCCAACTCATCNATTATGCCTATTGTTAGGGAAATATGGGANACAAGTTNTTAGTNCCAGCTATAAATTNCTAGGCTGCTTTGTTAGAAGCAATACTACNTGAAGAATTGTCTTCTACTTTTGAATACAGAAAACCGAACTTTTTATTCTAAATGAATTTCCTGAGAACTGAAGCTTATGAATGCCATCATTCTCAAAAAANCAATGTGAATTGCGACTTTTCTCTGTTTTAACAGCAAATTGTAATACTAAATAGTTAATATACTAAATTATACTATATTAGGTAGTAACATTTAAGCGGAATAGGAATAATATGAATAGGAGCGAAATTGAATGTACTTTTAGCTCATGGAATGTGAAATGGCGTAATTTAATGACACACTAACCATAGTTTAGTAGGCTTTTGATCAAGCTAAATATTCAAAACGCGTTACTACATCATACTCATACAGCGATTGATTCATTTCTTCTTTACAGACCATTGACCGTAATAGTTTTTAACTTTGGTCTATTAAAAGGCTACCTGAATTTTGTTAACTTGAACGATAAAAGCTCTGCTTGCAGCAGTCTCGATTAGCAGAAGTTGGCTGGTTAATTTGATTGAGACTAAACCAAGTTTACATTGG
>PBVO01000111.1 GCA_002729015.1 Candidatus Poribacteria bacterium | reverse complement strand
AATAACACTGCAGCAGTTGGAATCTTTTCTATGGAGTAGTGCTGATATTATCCGGGGTAGAATGGATGCATCTGAATTTAAGCATTACATCTTTGGTATGCTTTTCTTGAAACGATTATCAGATACTTTTGATGAGGAACGAGAGATAATAGTCCAGTCATTGGTCGATCAAGGTCTTGGTCAAGAAGAGGCAGAACAGAAATTAGTAGAACAAGATGAAGATATTTGGACCTTCTTTGTCCCAGAATCTGCTCGATGGAATAACCTGAAAAACCTAAGCCAGGATATCGGTACTAACCTGAACATAGCAGCTAAAGAAATTGAGCAACAGAATCCGGTCATAAAAGGGGTATTAACTACTATTGACTTTGATATCAAGAATAAACTGACTGACAAAAATTTGAAGGATATGTTGACTCATTTTTGCCGTTATCGACTGCGTAACACTGACTTTGAGACCCCAGATTTACTAGGTAGTGCTTATGAATACTTAATCAAAATGTTTGCTGATTCATCAGGTAAGAAAGGAGGAGAATTTTACACACCGAACGAAGTAGTCAAACTGTTGGTAGCACTAATCAAACCAGAAAAAGGAATGAGTATCTATGATCCGACTGTGGGATCGGGTGGAATGTTAATCCAGTCTAAAAATTACCTGTTACAAAATGGAGCTGATACTTTTGATATCAAACTATTTGGACAAGAAAATAATTTGGGTACTTGGACAATTTGTAGACTGAACATGTTCTTGCATGGGTTTATGAGTGCTAATATCCAACATGGAGACACCCTCGGAGATCCCAAACACGTCGAGGGTAATATGTTAATGACCTTTGATCGAGTAATTGCTAATCCTCCTTTCAGTCTGAAAAAATGGGGTAAAGAGTTTGCAGATGATGATCCTTATGGTAGGTACTCATATGGTATACCTCCCAAGGATTTTGGGGATTTGGCCTTTGTACAACACATGATTACTTCTTTACGACCAGACGGTGTGATGGGGGTAGTCGTACCACACGGTGTACTATTTAGAGGTGGTAGTGAAAAAAAGATCCGTCAAGGTATCTTGGAAGATGACTTACTCGAAACGGTAATTGGTCTTCCTGCCAACTTATTTTATGGAACTAGTATTCCTGCTGTCGTGCTAGTTATCAACAAACAGAAACCAAAACACAGGAAATGGAAGGTCTTGTTTATTAACTCGGAACTGGAATATGAGGAAGGTAAAAACCAGAACAGGCTAAGGACCAAAGATATTGATAAGATAGTAGAAACCTTTGATCAGTATCAGGATATCAAACGGTATTCCAAGATCGTTGGTATAGAAGAGATCAGGGAAAACGACTATACACTCAACATCAGACGATATGCCGACAATTCACCTCCCCCCGAAAAATTTGATGTGTATGCTATTCTTCATGGTGGTATACCAATTTCAGAAGTAGAAGATGAATACATCCAAGAAATCTTGCAGGGTATGGATGTATCTGTTGTATTTGAGTTAAAAGACGAGAATTATTACCAATTCAAATCCAAAATCAAAACCAAAGAATCAATAAAGGATCATTTACAGACAAAAGAACAGAAAGTCATAGAACAGTTTGAAAGATGGTGGGATAAATATGGGGTACCCTTGCACCAGCTGGATGAGGAATTGCAAGAAGCGGAACGAGCGATGAATAATTATCTATCTGAGTTAGGTTATGAATGACATATCGGATAAAATTTTGTTCAAGAAAAGTTGTGTCGGACAAGTTATTCAAGAGTGGAGCCTCATTCCATTGAAGGATTGCGTGCAAAAATTCCATCAGGGAATTAACACAGCTGCGGATAAAATCGAATATACTCAGACAGGTGTAGCTATTCTGCAAACTAAGCATATTACAACTGGTAGTATTGATTTTGCGGAAGCACGTCGCTTAAGTAGGGGGGATTATATTCGTTATAAAGGAAAGTTCAATCCCCAGAAGGATGATATCTTATTCGCCAATATAGGAACAATTGGTAAAACCGCAATAGTCTTGACAGATTCTGAGTTCCTGATCGCTTGGAACATTTTTTTGATTTCAACCAATGAAAAAGTAATTTCAAGGTATCTTAAGTTTATCTTTGAATGTCTTGATGAGCAACGGTACTACAGATCATTATCGAATGGAAACGCAACTAAATTCGTAAATAAGGCTTCTTTAGAAAAAATTTGTATTCCATTACCTAATCTGAAAGAGCAACAAAAAATTGCAGATATTCTGACTTCAGTTGATCGAGTAATCGAGAAAACTGAACGCCAAATCAGCAAACTACAAAAATTAAAAAAAGGTGTAGTAAAAGATTTGCTGACTAATGGGGTTGAGCATACTCAATTTAAGAATAGTCAAGTCGGTAGAATTCCTCGACGGTGGAGTGTGTTCCCATTAAAATCAGTGACTAAAATAATGATAAACGGGTTTGTCGGCACCGCGAGTCCTCATTATGTTTCGGAAGGTATTGCATATATTAGGTCGCTCAATATTCGTCCAAATCTTATAGATATGCGAAATCTGATTTATGTCTCGCAGGAATTTCATCGACGAAACGAACGTTCAATACTAAAAGCAGGTGATTTGTTAACAGTACAGTCGGGGCACACCGGAACGTCGTCCGTTGTCCCAAAATCTTTAGAAAATGCAAACTGTCATTCAGTCATATTAAGTCGCTTTGATTCAGATCAGGTTCAATCTGAGTTTGTGTCTCAATATCTAAATTCAGATTTAGGCAAGATGAGGCTAAAACAGATTTTTGTTGGTTCTGTAATTCAACATATTAATACGAAAGACTTTAAAGATTTCTACATACCGATTCCACCGATATCAGAACAACAAAAAATAAATAATATTTTAACCTCCATAGAAAATAACATAAAGCAAAAACAACAGAAACTAAGACAGGCCAAAAACCTGAAGAAGTCCTTAATGCAGGAATTATTAACGGGTCGGGTACGGGTGGAAGTGAGTTAAGATGGATCAAAGCGTACATCATTCTCAACGCTAAAAATAGTTTTTAGTAGGTCAGATACCATCCGTTAGCTAATCAGGCGCGCTTGAAGAAGGTGTCAGAGGGGGCGAGCAGGAACCAGCCGGGCCGTACAACGGGGTGAACAGTGGCACCAGTTGGGGCATGATCTAATATAATACACACTCCTAAAGCAACTGAAGGGCTTGAATGGAGTTGACATGAGGGCTAAATTGGCAAACCTGAGAGACGAAAGTATCAATACCGAGGGGATGATCCTGTCGCATGATTTGATAAAGATCAGCGTTGGAAGGAAGAGGGTTACCCAATTTTTGGTGTTGATCCTGCCGCAGTTGAAGGGTTATTAGTTTAAGCTGTTGGTAATCCTGATCTGAATGAATAGAATCAGTCTGAGAGGAGAAGAAGGCTAGTTGTTGATCTGAGTTATTGTGATAAGAAGAAGTTTCTTTTAGTTCGTTTCTATTACGACCAGTCTGAGTATTTTCTTTCTAGTGAAATAGTAGTACGAATGAAATGAATTAATACTGATCTTATATCAGTTAGTCAATCAACTTGGTCCCTCCAAAGTATCTCTTCAAACCTACAAAGGGTAATTGTAAAGGTTTGAAATTTCTTTCATCCGCCATTTCGACAAAGCTGATTTCAGAGAGTCAAAACAATTTTATTACCTTTCTACGTTTAAACATTTATGTCTGTACGGGTAAAATACCAAGAAGATAAGAAAAGGAATTCGGATTAGTAGATACCAACTTATGTTTAATCTACCCAAGTGTATCCGCAGAATTTTGTGAACTAGTATGTGGGCTAAGGACTTAAATTAGAGAAAAGATAAGTTAAAATAGTCTGGTTGAACTAATTTAGTTTGAGGGGCCAAAATTCATCACGTAGACTTGACAAAATTTCATGATAAAGCACAAACAGAATGTCAATTAAAAGTAAGTGTACAAAGCAAAAAGAGAAAGAAAAAAACATGAAAACATGAAGCCGTGTTTTTCATTCTAATCAACAAAGATCTATTAATGGGGACTATAGAAAAATTGGACAACCACCAATATTAATAAACTATAGTATATTGTGTTTATAATAAATTTTTTGTCTGTAAGGTTGACTATCATTAAATAATGATAGGCAGAATTTAGCCTGAAACAGGAGAAAACTAAAGTGAAAAAGTTAAGTTTTTTACTGATCATTATCTTGATTTTTCAAATTTGTTTATTACGGTTAGAGTCCGAAGATGATCTATCTCCGATCAATTTAACAGGTTTTGAAGAAGACTATCACCGAGTCAATGAAGCCATTCATTATGCACATATGTTAGCTGATCTGGGGGCAGGCTACGAAGCAGCTCGCGTTCTGGCATCCATTGCTTCACGGGCTGCAAACACCGATTTTGGAAATCATGCTCACCAAATATTGAATGAATGGGATATTACTATTGAACAGATTCAACAGGGGAACATTCAAGACATTAACAAAAAAATCGCCGAGGCAAGGCGAAAGACTAACCAAAGTCGTTCCAATGTGGCACACGTTAGAAACCTGATTGAATTAGGATTGTATGCTGAGGCTTCTACCCTATTAAGACAAGAATCGGCAAAAAACAACGAGACTACCATGAAAGAAAAATGGGGCGAAATCCTTGATGGCTTCCATTTTTCGATCGACTTACTCTACCACCAAGGTAATGGTGCCAACGACAAATTGTTGAAAGCATTACAAGCTGGTCATGAAATGAATCAACTGAAATTTCAATCTCGACTTTTACGGTCCATAGACCGAGAATCTAGTGAGATGGCGGAAATGCTATTTCGGCATTCAGCACTATATACGGATGAAGATCGACATTCAGATCACCACCGTCGTCCATTCGAAATATGGGTAGAAAAACATGATGAATGGGAAGAAAATAGAAATGAATTCGACGTCGAACAACTGATACCACGAATATTGGATCATGCAGGTGAAATTGCCCACGACAACAGTATTTCAGCTCATATTTTAGCCAATCTCGTAATCAAATCTGCTTCTGATTCTAAATTGATCAAGAAAGCACATGATTTGATCAATGATTTATCTATTCCGAGCACCAACAAACTGGAGTCTAGAAGCATTTTGAAAAATGGAAACGGTGAGAACCTGTTTGGTTTAGAAAAAGTTCATAGTTACCATCTAGAACTTTCCAATGAATCAATCCAGCAACTACATGAAGATCCAAAGCATTACGTTCGTGGAACATTTCGTGAAGGTGATGATATTTACGAAGACGTCGGAGTCAGGTTGAAAGGTGGTCATGGAAGTTTTCGAATGTTAGATGGGAACTCGAAGGCTGCTTTTACCATCAAATTCAATCATTTCGTTCAAGGTCAACGGTTCCATGGACTTCGTCGAATTATTCTGAACAACGCTGTTCAGGATCCAACATATATGTCTGAATATATTGGTTATAGTCTCTTTCGTCGCGCAGGTGTTCCGGCTCCACGTATCGGGTATGCGATGCTGGCCATCAATCAAGAGCCATATGGAATGTATGTTCAGGTTGAAGCTGTCAGTAAAGATTTCCTGAAACGATGGTATACAAAGACGGAAGGCAACCTTTACGAAGGGCCAATGGACGTTACCGAGTGGAGAGAGATGGATTTGGACAGCAACCAGGGAAGAGAAAACCGCCGAGATCTACGACGTTTGGCGAAATCCATAGAACAAGCCGATGAAAATAATCCGTGGGAATCACTCAAAGGTTTGGTTGATCAAGGTAACTTCTCTCGTTTCATTGCACTTGAACAATTAGTTAACCATTGGGATGGTTATACTCAGACTAATAACTACAGGATGTATCACAATCCAGAGACAAAGAAATTCGAGTTCTTTCCACATGGTGCTGATCAGCTCTTCCAGGATTTAAGAGGAGATATTTTCCGTGATCAAGGAGGTATCCTGAGTCGTGCCCTGATAGAAACAGGTTCGGGCAGAGAAATTTACCATCAAGTGATGCAACAACTATTAGATCAGGTCTGGGACGAATCCAAGATAAAATCACAAATTGCTGAAATTTATCGGCTGATTCACCCATATCTTGTAAAAGAATTGGGGAAAAAATACCAACATCGTCGTGTAGAAGATTTTGAGCAATCTACTAGACGTTTGCTCCAATTTATAGATGCTCGTCGTTTCGCTGTACTCAGTCAACTACAGGATGCTGAGCAAAAACCCTCATGGCGTGAACATCGTAGGACTGGATTTCGTTCTTATTTAATCCACTACTAGAAACTTATTCTAACTAATGAGATACCTTATTAATTTTGAATAATTAAACAGTAGAAATCTTGGACTTCCGATTTGACGACATGAAAATAAATTAACTATGAGAGACTTAGTAGCCATCGGTCTTACTATTTGGTTATCCGACTTAGTTCAAATTTCGGAAAACCTGAGTAGTTATAAGTGAAGTAATTTTGTGGCAATACCATCAAAATCCTCATATGTGTCAGTATCAAATCACTTATCTTCTACCCGTCCGCAGGATGGATTTATAACGTAAATTTAATATGAAGAAGTATCTATTGTATCTGCTTGGTTTTGCTGTTTTGGCGTTGTTTGTACTTTGGATAGTTTGGAAAATTCTGGTTGGAATTGTATTTCCCTTGATTGCTTTTGTAGTTGGAGGTGTTATTCAAGTAGTTTTTGGTGTAGTAGTTTTATTGGCTGTATTGTGGGGTCTTTTAAAAATTCTTGGCTATTTACGTTCTTTAGGTATTTTTCCTAAAAGCTAGATGATACAAATTGAATGCGAGACAAGGACTCCTAAAGTTCCTTTTGGTCTCAGTTATATAACTTGGATTAGAAGGAAAAGAAATGTCTAACTTCTCTTTATCAGTATTTGGTGAGAAATCTGCCAAGAATACAATATTTTACTGCTAATGGAATGATTTGATATTGGTAGATGGAGAAATTGGAGTGAGAAATTTTATTTCACAGTTTTTTGCCCTTACTAGAAACATAAATAGCACGTTTATTGAATCAAGTCTTGATTGCAAAAATTTCATCTTCGTATGTGGTTTAGTAGTGATGAACACTTTTTATACTGACGTTGACAGTCAAGAGCTATTGATGGCGAAACCTGAATCAGTTGGTTTATCCAGTGAAAAGCTGAATTTGATTAAAAAATCGGTCCAATCTTTCGTGGATCAAAAAAAAATCGCTGGCGCAACAACTGTAATTGCTCGAAGAGGAAAAATTGCTCATTTAGAAACCTATGGTTTCAGAAATATAGAATCAAATAAAAAGATGAATCTTGATTCCATATATCGAATATATTCGATGACTAAACCCATTACCAGCGTAGCGGTGATGATGTTGTACGAAAAAGGTAAAATTGAACTAAATAAGCCGGTTTCAAGCTACGCTCCTGAAATAGAAGATTTTGAAGTTTATATTAGTGGTAGTGGGGCAGAAATAGTCCTGCAGAAAAATAAACGGGAAATGACCATTACAGATTTACTAACCCATACTTCAGGACTAATCTATGGATGGGAAGGTTCTCCGATTGATTTTCAATATCAGAAATTACTATATGCCGATTACTCACATTCTGAAATGATAAATGAATTCAAAGATTTGACGCTTCGATATCATCCAGGTGAGAAGTGGGCTTATGGTTTATCTACAGATCTTCTTGGTTATATTATTGAACAAGTATCAGGGCAGTCATTGGCTGATTTTTTCAAAGAAAATATTTTCTTACCGTTAATGATGAAAGATACGGATTTTTATGTTCCTAAAGAAAAAGTAGAACGTTTAGCCACAATTTATGTAAAAGAAAACGAGGAACTGAAGCCAGAAAACCCGATAGATATAAACGAAGTGTCAAAGTTACCAAAGATACTTTCAGGTGGTGCTGGTTTATACTCGACAGTTTCTGACTACATACGATTCGCCCAAATGATATTAAACAAAGGTCAATTAGATGGGATCAGATTGCTGTCTGAAGAAACAGTAGAATTGATGGTAAAAAATCATATTTCAGCAGATGTAGATTTCGAAAGAGGTCGCAAGAACTATATGTTATCAGGATTTGGATTAGGATTTGGAATCTGGAGCCGTGGGATTAGAGGCTGGGCAGGAATTGCCAATACCTATTTCTTCATTGACTTCGAAACCGATATAGTCTCGATGATTTGGACCCAGTTACGACCGAGTGGAGCCTACCCGATGCTGGTTCTCGGATTTAATCAACTGATAACACAGGCGATCATTGACTAGAAATTTGTGGTCAGGGATTCGTACAAGATCTATAAGTAATATTTGAGGACGAAACCGTACAATATCAACGCCCGTTGATATTTTTCTTTACTAGTGTAACAATGACGAATTAGATAGATGCTTGATAACTACATTTTCGTCGTAATAGGATCTGGATTTGTGTTGCATCTGGAGATGGTTGAGATAGGCGATTGAACTGGATTTCTATTCAAATACCATATCAGTCAAATTCGTTTTCCTTTGGTGTTATTTCAGCAAAATCTTTTCATAGTTGTGATAGTAAAGAAAAATTCGGTTAATTTCAACTACCGACTATGATAACCGTTATATATCATCACCTGCCAGAAATCATTCCTATGTATCCTAAGCAAATACAGTTCCGGAGTAATTCGATCTCGAAGATTGATTATAGATCGGTACTGTAAGTAAAGTATTGTGGTAAATCTAAAAATCAGAAAAGGAACATATGACTTATTTTAGTAACGAAGAGAAAGAGTTTTTCAAGAAGAACGGCTATATCGTGAAACAAAATACTATTTCCATCCAATTGATTCAACAAGCCCTAGAAGTGGTTTGGCAACATATTGATGCCGACCGAAATCAGGCCGAGAGTTGGATTAATGCTGGCCCGAAAGGAAACCTTCCATGTACTGACCACCCGGACATTAAAGCATTAATTAATAATAGCCAACAGCTTGCCATGGCGGAAGAACTGGTGGGTGAAGATCGACTTGAAGTAGCTAACTATCCATTTTGCAAAATGATTTATCCTACTGGTGAAAGCGATTGGCAGTTACCAGAACGGGGACATATGGATGGTTATATTCGTCCCGGTCATGTGGATACCTTTACTTTAGGTATCACCATGAACCTAAATAATGTTAAGCATCAAGGTGGAGGATTTACAGTTTGGCCTGGCACTCATATCATTGCGGCCGAATATTTTAAATCTCACTCTTTGTTAGATGGTAAAAAAGCCTACGGTGATCAGCTGCCTCAACCAGTCGAAATTTTTGGACCTCCAGGTACAACCTGTTTCTGGCACCACTACTTGATGCATGAGGCAAGCAAAAATTGCCAAACAGAGATTCGTATGGCTACAGTCAGCCGACTTCGCTGGAAAAATACCCGGGAGATAAAGTTCGAAACCCCGGATAATATGTGGCAATACTGGGATGGGCTGAATTAGGTAGGAAAAAACAAGATCTATCCTCTGACTGTTCCCGTTTGCCTAAAAAAGTATTACCGTAGTTTTGTGTAGTTTGTTAGATTATTAAGTGTCAGCTATGCGAAAAATTATTCATATTGATCTAGACGCTTTCTACACTTCAGTCGAACAAAGAGATAATCCTCAATTGGCCGACCAACCAGTAGTAGTAGGTGGTCAACCTGAGTCTCGAGGAGTAGTCGCGGCGGCTAGTTATCAGGCCCGCCGCTTCGGTATTCACAGCGCAATGCCGATGAAAACGGCTGTCCGACTATGTCCAGAACTGGTTATCCTGCCACGGAGAATGAAGGTTTACCGCCAACAATCCTCTTTGATCCGCGACATATTCCTGCAATACACTGATTTAGTAGAAGCAGTAGCCTTGGATGAATGTTATCTTGATGTTACTCATAACCGTCAATCGATTCCTACCGCTACTGAGACGGCTCAAACTATCAAGAAACAAATCAGACAAAAATTAAAATTAACGGCGTCAGCCGGCGTGGCAACTAATAAGTTTCTGGCTAAAATTGCTTCCGATATGCAAAAACCAGACGGATTAACCGTCATCAAACCACATCAAGTAGATGACTTTTTACGAGAGCTGCCGGTGAATAAGATTTGGGGCATAGGACCAGTTACCCACCAACAACTAAAAGAAAAAAAAATTTCGACGGTAGAACAATTGAGGCAGCTGTCTCTAAGGGAGATGCAACGATTGTGGGGTAAAAGGGGAACACGCCTATATCAATTAGCTCGGGGAGTTGATGACGAGCCGGTAGATCCATCCGAGGATCGAAAATCAGTCAGTCGAGAGACGACCTTCGCTCAAGATCTATTTTCAAGCCAACGAATGGAACAAGAATTAAACCAGTTGAGTATGGAAGTCTGGCAAGTATTAACTAATGAAAAGCTAAAAGGAAGGAAAGTGACCTTGAAAGTTAGATATGCCGACTTCCAAATTCAGACTAGGAGTTATAGTCAGCCCGGCGGCTGGTTACCAGAAAGTAAGATTAGACAGATTAGCCATCAACTACTAGCGAAAACATCAGCTTTAGATAAAGGTGTCCGCTTATTAGGGCTGAGTGTGTCTGGCTGGTGGTCAGAAAACAGATCTCAGTTGGATCTATTCCAAAGAAATTAGGTAGGATGGATCAGGAGGGGCTAAATTGGTATTCATTTCGCTTCAGGCTTTATCTCATTAGGACAAAGATCATAACTTCTCTTGATTAATCAATGTTAGCTTTATTTATGCTGAGTGCTATTTCTACCGCTGTGTTTCAACCGGTTCCGACCGAATATAAGTTAGTTTGGAACGATGAATTTGAGGTGGACGGAGTTGCAGATTCACGCTACTGGGCTTATGAGGAAGGATTTGTCAGAAATGAGGAACTACAGTGGTATCAGGCTGAGAACGCTTTCTGTCAGCAAGGTAAGCTAATTATAGAAGCACGAAGAGAAAATAGAGATAACCCAAATTTTCAGGCTGGCAGCAGAAACTGGAAGTTAAATCGAGAAAAAATAGAATATACCTCGGCTTGCATCACTACTAGAAATCGATTGAGTTGGAAATATGGCATCTTTGAAATTAGAGCTAGAATCAAAACTCAAAATGGGCTTTGGCCAGCTACCTGGTTTTTGGGTCAATCAGGAGAATGGCCCAGCTGTGGAGAAATAGACTTGATGGAATACTACCAAGGCAACATTCTAGCTAATGTCTGTTGGGGACAAGTTGAGAGATGGCAGCCTAGGTGGGATACCAGTAAGCATTCGGTAGCTTCCTTCAATCAAGCAGACTGGGACGATTACTTTCATGTCTGGCGTATGGAATGGAATGCGCAAAAAATTGTTCTATCAATGGACGGTAAGGTATTAAACACCATCAATTTAAATCAGACTAACAATTTAAGCGATAGAGGACCTAAAAATCCTTTTCACCAGCCACACTATTTACTACTCAATTTAGCTGTGGGTGGAAAAAATGGAGGAGAACCGGATCAGACGCCCTTCCCTAGTCGATATGAGATTGACTATGTTCGTGTGTATCAAAAGAAAAACTAATTTTTCCCAGCTGGGCATCAACCAATCTCATATTCTGTTCTCAATTTGATAATCCGAATAGTTTTGATTGGTCTTTGTTCATTCGGAAACTTAAATTTAGATCTGATAATTGTGGATAAGTCCAACCTGTCATGGCTAAATCGTCCAATAAATCTATAAGAAAAGCCGTTTTGTAAAAACGTTCACTCAAAATGACCTGCTGATATAGCTAATTATCTACGACGATTAGGTTTGCCAATCCAATAAAACACCCAGTCCTTTTTCTGGTGTTTGCCACAGAAAATCAAAAGCAGACTTAGCCTCGGTATAGGCAAACCGGTGAGTAATCATCTCTTTGATTTGGATTACACCTTGCTCCATGCTATCAATAGCTCGTTTGATAGTCTTAACTGGCGCTTCGTCCATCAAACTTCCAGCTATCAGTCGCTTATTCATGATCTTACTGGCATGGAGAGGTAAGGCTTGTTGTTGATAAAGAGCAATCAATTGAATAGTACCCCGAGCAGCTACCATTTCTTGAGCTTGTTCAAAAGATTTGACGCCCGCATACCCGCCCACACAGTCAATTACTAAATCTGCGCCTCGCCCATTAGTCAAGTCTTTAACCATTTGGATGGGATCAACATCGGCCGCATTAATGACTTCATCTGCTCCTAACTGTCGAGAAAGTTGGCAGCGATTTGGCAGTGCGTCAACCGTAATGACCTGTTCCGGTTGATGTGGACGAAGTAATTGCATAACCAAACTACCTACAATACCTTGTCCTAAAACGACAACTCGATCGCCAGCCTTAACCCCAGATGAATCTACCCAGGATGTTGCCTCTTTGGCCAAAAGCAAGAAGGTGCCTTCCTCGAATGAGATACTGTCTGGAAGTTTGAACATACTTCCCTTGACTACTGAACCAGTGTGGCCAATGGCATACTGGGCATGTGGTGCAACTACCATGACTCGCTGACCGATTTGGTATTCGGTAACTTCTGTCCCAACTTGCTCTACTACGCCTGTTAACGAATAACCCATAATCGAAGGATCAACGGCTGTCTCCATGATATATCGTCGAAATAGTTCTGAGCCTCGACTGATTAAGGTTTTAGCTGTTCTAACTAGGATTTGATGACTGTCTGGCCTAGGCGTCGGCACCTCTTCTAACTGGATGTTTCCCACACCCGCAGCCTTAATAACGCGAATCAATATACACTCCTTGCTCTCTTTCATCAGAGTCGCTATTGGATACCATAGTAGCAAATTGTGACATAGGTAACAAATGATATTAAAGGTGTCAGATCTAGATTATCTCGAATAGCTGAAACTAAATCTCAGTTGATGTCCAACCAAATAAGCAGATATATGTTGGCCCATATAAAATTGGAAAATGAAGATTTTGAGCAATTGTCATCACCATTCTGCCTTGGGTGAGGTAAAATACCGGAAGATGAGTTATGCAGATTTCCTGAATTTACAGCAAGAGAATGCTTGGATCGCACACCGATTAATGCAGGGGATTGCGAGTGAAATCTCAACTAAATTGCGAATTTCTGACCGTATGATCGGATAGCCCAAATCGGGAAGAAAATACATCATCTATCTATACCATATATTTTGAATGCTATGTTTACCAATTATCGTTGCTATCAATCCAATTTAAAAAATAATTATAAAAGACTGAATAAGAATGGAGAATTAAGTGAATCGACCAAATGTAGTTTATCTGTCTAGTAGTGCCCATAGTGATTGGAGAAATGAGGTTAGAGCCAAATATCAGAATAACGCAAACGTTATCTTGGTTGGTCCTTGTGAACAACATGGGCTAAGTGATGCCATGGGAGCACCGGGAGACTCAAGACCCGGACATAAACTGCGTATCACTCAGATGTTNAGCAAAAGCCAAATTTTNTTTGGTTATATTCCTANTGACCGTTATCGGTCATTTAATATNATGTTGGAAATTGGTCTGGCCCATGCGTGGGGCAAAAAAATNTTACTAGTCAACGAAGCTAGNAGTCTAGACGAGGAATTAAGATTGGCTATTACCCACGTAGACGAATATTTCACCAGNCTAGATCAAGGTTTGACTTATTTAGAACAGATGTTAGCCGAACCAGTAGTTAATNCAAATCAAATTAATTATTCGNTGGGGCAAANAGGTACGGAACAATTAAGCCACCAAGTTTATCTGGAAGGAGAAGACCAATCGACTGATTGGTTAGAAACCATANAAANTCACTATNGNTCTTATCCCTCCGTACAGTTTTGTACTGGAACTGATTGGAATAGCTTAGCAACTAGCGACATTTTATTTGCCTTTCGAAGTTCACCAGAGCGACGTCTGTTTAACATTCCATTATCAGTAGGCTATGCCAGTACGATGGCCAAAAGAATTCTGTTTATTAATCAAGGTGATCACCATTCGCATGCCTACGATTACGTCAAGCCATTTTCGGATGGATACTTTACTAATCTAGAAAAAGGTTTAGAGTATCTAGATTACACACTAGGCATTGAAAATCGCTGATGAACTTCATAACAAGCTAATGGTGAGAATAATTTTGAGTTGGAGCCTGATATTACTATCAGGTTATTCACTGGCCGACATCAAACCTAAAGTAGAGTATCTTGATTCCGAAACTCAGAACCAATCTAAAATGGGACCGAATAGGCTTTACCTCGAAATGTTTGGAAACGCTTTTTATTATTCGATTAACTATGACCGACTGATTTTTCCTAAGACGATCTTTAGAGTTGGTTATTCTCGTCTCAAACTGGATCAATTTTCAATGGGTTCGGTCTCAACAACTGACTTTAAATCCACTTTGGTGCCTATCACGGTGAGTTATTTGTTTGATTCCAATCAACAGCAGATGGAAATTGGGGGAGGGGTCGTACCTAGTAGGGAAAGCTACATAGAAACCAGTGATGGAGATCAATTCAAACAATTATTTTCTATTTTTGCTACTGGTATTTGGGGGTATCGATTTCAAAATACCAACAGCCCAGTTAGCTTTCGTTTAGCTTACACACCAATGATTGGTTTAAATAATAGCTTGGTATTGCTAACTTGGTTTGGAGCTAGTATTGGATATAGCTTCTAGTTAAAAGGTATTCAAAACTTATCTAGTGCTGAAATAAGGAATTGTAGCAATCAGTTCCTCTGAGCTAAATTTGCCAAGGTAGGTAATTCTAATATAACCTGTTACTTCCAGAATTTTCTCTCACCTATCAGTGGAAGTGATGACAGACCGAAAGTGTCAGGATCGAATTAATTACCCTGTTACCACCGAGTCAATCGGCCACAAACACGGCTTTCAGGCGTTGCAGAATCGACCGATCCCGCATCTCGGCTAATTTCAGCTTGATAACGGCTTCCCGTTAGTGTTGCGACTGATCGAGTGGTGATTATACATACGTCAGTATTCTTGTTATATTCTAACCAACCCCCGATCCTAATCCATAGTGTAACAGGAGAATTGAAATGAGAAAGTATTTGTCTTTGATTGGTGTTCTGTTGGTATTAGTTGTCTTTCATCTGATGCCTAACGCTGAGGCTCAGGTACTAGAGTTAGATAGTGGGCTTCTTTATGTTTCACCGGCTTTGCTACTGGGAATAAATTTTGACTTTGGCGGAGGCGACGGACTTGAATTCTATCCTTCCTTATCGGTACAGGGGACGGGTGGTATGGTTTTTACTGACTCTATGGGTGGGTGGATGAGCCATGAGGAGGGGGTTGTTCCAATGGTGGGGGCTACCTTTGGCTACCAATTGATTTTGGGGCATCCAAACAATCTCTATGTTGACCTCCAAGTCGGCTTGTGGCCTATTGGGGTTGGGGTTGGTCGGGCTTGGCAACCCAGTACTAAAGTCAGTTCCTTCCGTGGCAAACTGTTCATTCCTTCTCCGCTTGGGCTGGGAATTGAATATGACAGTAAGAAGCGGCTGAAGCCATATTTATACGGTTCGGTAGCACCTATGTTATTTCTGTCTTCTCAATGAAGGTCTCCCCTGCTGGTAATATAGCGGAACTTTTTTACCCCTGATCCGATGATTGCGGGTCTAGGCGATGCCTTAGTCGTAACATAACTGTCCACAAAGACGGCGAGAAACTGATCTAGTTTGGTTAAGGATTAGCCACCAGAACCGCCTTTAACCATTGGAACAACGATCTCCCCCTCATCTCGGCTAATTGCTGATGTTCAGCTTTCAGTCTCGTTACTTTGAAGTTGTCTAGATTCGAATACACATTTTTACTGGGTTAGGTTCAATCCCCTATTTAGAGTTTTTGGGAAGTTACTTCAGGCTAATTACGTTGCAGAATTTTTTCTTTTCCGTTCTGTAGTTTTTGACTTTGTACAAATTAATCCGATTTTCTGTTTCTGGATACAAGGACGATTTTAGTTGGTGGGTATGATGAATTCGTTACTAATTGTTTACTTAGCTACATTTTTTAAATATCTGGATTGTTTGATAATTCTTCGGCAAAAGATTCTAACAACTTCGGATCATATTGATCTTTAGTCTTAATTGATTTAGAATGCAAGTAGACAAGACGATTTGACCGTTGCGCATATATCATATGGTTTTGTTCTCGATTCAGCTAGATTCTAACTTAGGAATAGACTAATCGATCTCATCAAATTATCAGTCAAATGTACAGAATTATTAATAAATTCCAATATTAAAACAAAGAGGAAAGAGATGTTAAACTGGGGAGTTATGGGAGCTGGAGGCATAGCCTATGTGTTCTGCAATGGGATGCGTTTTACAAATACAGGTGAAATCTTGGCTGTAGCCAGTCATACTCCGTCCCGTGCGGAAAAATTAGCAAACGATTTTGGTATTTCTCGACAATATGATAGCTATGAAACAATGTTGGAAGATGAAGATATTGATGCCGTTTACATTTCCACCATTCACCCATTTCATGCTGAGTGGGCCATCAAGTCTGCTCAAGCGAAAAAACATATTTTGGTAGAAAAACCAATCAGTATGAATTACGCTGAGGCTGAAGCTATGATCCAAGCGGCTCAAGAGCATGATGTATTTCTGATGGAAGCCTTTATGTATCGTTGCCACCCTCAAATGAATCGAGTGGTGAATCTGATACAGGATGGAGTAATAGGTGATATACAGGTGGTTCGGGCTATGTTCGGTTATACGGCCGAATTTAATCCAAAAAGCCGTGTATATAGTCATGAAATGGGAGGGGGTGGAATTCTTGATATTGGATGTTATCCATCTTCTATGGTTAGGAAGATTGCTGGAGCCGTAGAGAATAATCTGTTTCTACATCCTACCTCGATTAAGGGTAATGGTAAGGTTGGTCCCACTGGCGTTGACCATATTGCAGCCGCAACGCTTAAGTTTGAAAATGGCATCATTGGTGAGATAATTGCGTCAGTTGAATGTAGTTTGGGCAGCAGTGTAACCATCTATGGTTCTAAAGGGACCATAACCATCCCAACACCTTGGTTACCTTCAACTCCTTGTCGGAATGCTACTCGCCCCTTACCACTGGATACAGATTTTCCATCATCAAAAATTATCATTCAAACGAATCAAGGAGCTGTATCTGAAATTATGGTTGACGTGGATCGTGATCTATTTAGCTATGAAGCCGACATGGTAGCTGATCATATTGAGGACCGGCAAGCACCTGCTATGACTTGGGACGATACACTTTCTAATATGCAGTTATTAGATGAGTGGCGTAAAGAAGTTGGGGTTATTTATTAAGAAAACAGGTCTATTGGACTGTGACTATATGGCAGAGTTCGATGGGAAATGTATTTCAGAAAATTTTAGTCTGAATCATTCGTCAATTTCCAGGCTAAGGTTTTTTATCTATAGAAACGTCGTAAATAGTAATAATAGACCGCCAACCACTGAAGTTTTGGCCTAGCTGGTTTGATAGATCAATTCTAGCTTTCGGATTATACTTTATCTTAGGGTGATCAGTTTCTTTCTTATTCGGTCTGCTTTTGGATGTACCAAAAGATCTGTTTTAAATTTAACTGTTTGGTAGATTACTAATTAATCATCAAAATAATCTCTGAGTCGCAAATAAAAAACGGCGTGCACAGTGGACTGTACCCCCCCAACCACTAGTAATGCCTATCAAGGAGAGTGGGTGAACGATTCAATTAACGTCACGGGCTATGCCAAAATGAAACTGGCGAAAGTGACGTGATTTATCATCACGAACGGCCTTCGGTCTCATCTTAGTGATGGAATTGTCAGCAAAATGGCAATCATTATTTAAGCAGACCTTGATTGATCCTTTTGTTTTGAGAAAATGAAAAATAGACTAAGCGGATATGTGTTTTCTGGGCGGTTTATCTGAGCCTAGGGTTATTTAGAGTACTAAAAATGATGGTTTTTATCAGGCACCTTTCTTTTCTGGGATAGAACAACAAAAAATCAATCAGGGAACCAATTATATCCTGCGCATAAGTAAGCCGTATACGCATATCGCAGCAGCCACTATAGATAACACAATCCAAATTAAGCTGACAGGTCCATAATTGCCAAACGATTGACCAATTAGCCAGGGAATAACTATTCCACCTAGGGCACCACCGACAAATAATAGACTGGTGATCTGACCAGATACAGTCAGATACTTCTCAGTTATGGAGATACCGATGGGAAACATCGAGGCTACTCCCAGTCCAAAGATACCAGTTCCCACCCAAATAACCTTCAATGATGCAGGCCAAACCATGATCAATCCAACACCAATTAAGCATAATAATAAGTCAACGCCAAGAATATATTTGACGTGTATTCGTGTAGAAATCGGGATGCTCAAAAGGCGACCAATGGTTAGTGAAAACCAGAATATAAAAGTTAGATCAGCTGCTGAAGCCTCATCAGCTAAATGGCTCTTCAAGACATAGGTCGCTATCCAACCACCTACACTAACTTCAGCTGAAACAAATAAGAAGAAGAGGGTAATGATCAAGAGTAACAGGTAAATATCCATTATTGGTTTTGAAGTAGTTTCTTGTTGCACCTTTGGTCGTTCTGGGCTGGGTAAACATAAGATCCAAAAGGATACAGGAATGATCAGTAGCCCAATCGTCCAGTAACCCCAAGTTACATCTCCAGTTAATCTTAAAAATTGAGCAAAGATAATTGGAGATAAAGCAGCACCTAAACCAAAAAAGAAATGAAGTCCATTCATATAAGGCTGAACTTTTTGACCGTGTAACCAGACCAGTAATGTATTACCGCCAACATCAGCTGCACCGACAAAGATACCGATCAGAAACATATTTAGGATGAGCAACCATAGGACGGAGATAATTGGTACTAAAGATAAGCTAAGTGCAATCAGAAAAAACATAGCTGCCATGATCGGATGGCCAGGGATACGGTCATAGATGTAACCACCAGCCAATGAGCCCAGAATGAATCCCAAAGCTTTGGCGGTGAATAAGTAACTAATTTGACCTAGGTCTGACTGAGTATTATCGGCAAGCCGACTTAGGGTTGGTCCTAGTGAAGCTACTAATAGTCCAAGCCCGATAAAAGCAGAAAAATAGGCGATAGAAACGAAAATTTGGGGATGGTATTTGAAGCGATGGCTGCTTATATTCATTGAAATTATAATTTTTCGACCAACGGATCTAATTTTGCACTATTATTAATTAAAAAATGTTTCTGGGCACCAAGGGCTTATCGGTTTTTGTCGCAGGAAACAGTCAGGCAACATATGATTGACAGCTAAATTAAAATTTCTTCTTTGACTACCTAGAATTTAATTTAGCTTACTTTTCTTGTACNCAGATAANCGACACAAAGCAATTATGGCGAACTGATTGAACTTAGGTTTGCCCCTATTTGATCAATAGNGAGANNNTCTGTCTAAAGTTCAGCAGATATCTGTACTAGATTGGTTAGAGTAAATCCATTAAATTGTGGCTATGTAATTAAGAATCTTTGAGGATTAACAGTGAGAAGTGGATCCATTTTGACTACGGTCATTAATTTTCATACGATCTTTACCACTAATTGTCACCAGCGAATGTTCCGGAGAATCCCAATCAAGTACTTTGACAATCGGAATAACTACTCTTACAGCCAGTCCTATTCTGCGCATACTAGAATGATTGGGATCAGATTGGTGTAACGTCCTTTCGTTGAAAAGAATGAATTCACCGGGCTCCATCTCCAACGTCACAACATTATTGAGATCAATATAATCTGGATCACCCATCCGGTTAAATTGAACATTTGGCTTGGATTCGATATGGGGGATTACACGTCGGTGAGATCCTGGTATTATTTTTAGGCAGCCATTTTCAACAGTACTTTGGTCAATTGCAATCCAAGCTGAAACTATAATCGGTGGTTCTAAAGGCCAATAGTTAAAGTCCTGGTGCCATGGAATTTCCTTAGCTCCACTTTCCTTTACAAAGAAATTTGTACGCCANAACAAAAGNTCATCACCATATAAACAAGCCATACGTTTNACAATCTGAGGATCAGTTGANANTTGGTGAATTAATTGATTATCAAGGTGNCGATTATGGACCCGATTTTTATGATCTGGTGGATCNGTATTTAGAACTGATTCGATCTGTTTNGCNGTCTGNATCATCTCATCAGCAGAACAAAGAGAATAAGGTCCTAAATACCCTTGTGATCTGAACGTGTCGATTTCATTAGAATTCAAAATGATATTTTCCATGTACCCTCCTTAATCTTACATTTTTCGTCAGAAAACATATTACATTGTTTAGATATTGTTATCAAAGGTCTGTGATTATTTGTGCTTAATTGTTTGATCTATGTCAAACTATCTTTTTATATTTCTATGTCTACAAGAGACCAATTTTTTATTAAGGCAGGCACTCTTTTTCACACATCATAGCAGCAATTTATTGATTATTATTTTTTGTATAGGAAAATTAAACATCTGTGTGCTTCGTTTTTTAAGCTGAACTATCAATGGCTTACACGNCATGTAATACCTTCAAATCACTAATCAGAGTTTATCAAGGTAAGGCAGATGATTTATCATCTCAATCTAAATAATGGAATTACATGATTTAGGTGATAAACAAAAAGTAAAATTCTTTTTTCATGGAACCTTTATGGTTATAATAGNCCAACTGATTTATGAAATATAAAGACTGTTGGAGAATCAAAGAATGCAGACAGAAAATCAAAGCGACATAGCCATTTTAGAAGACCTATGTCGATCGAAACAAGGAGGTCATTCACTTTCTTTGATGGATCTCCTCGAAGGTCAAACTCTTGACTTAGAGTTATCAGCGTGGCTGATATCTCACGTTTCGCAGGGAGCATCATATATCATTGGTGCAGGTCCAGGTGGAGTAGGAAAAACAACAACAATGAGAGCCTTGCTCAGTGTTGTACCAGAAGATCGGCCTTTTGGAATTGCTTTACCAGGCCAAATTACGGGTACGTTTGATTCCCCTCATTGTGTCATTTCACATGAACTCAGTAATCATAGGCCTCCCGGCTATCTTTGGGGAAACGATTTGCGTGAGTTTTTCAATCTTTCAGAACTTGGGCATATGCTGGTTGGCAATATGCATGTTGATGATATCGACCAAGCCCATGACCAAATTTGTCAACAGAATGGAGTAGCTGAATCCCAATTCTGTTCTATTAATTTATTTGTATTTTTACGTGTCGAAGGNGAAGACTCTTCCAGTCGGCGTATCAATAANCCTACAGCCAAAAGATTGATCACCAAGATATTTTATTCAGATGGAAGTTCCCCACACCAACTAGTCTATAGCGAAGAGAAAGGTTTGTTAACCAACGCTTATCAGACTCACGATGATGTAACGGATTATCGTAAATTTATTGAAAAAGCTTCTCAAGAGTCTGAACGAACAGTTGTGGGTCTCAGGCAGTATTTTCTTAACTGGGTATCTACTAGCCGGTCGGAATAATACTCATAATTTTCATAGTTGGTTCGGTAACACATCTGTTCCGAAAACATTAGTAAGGTATCAGTAAAAAAGAATTTCGTTCTTTGGACAGAAATNCTTTGCAATTATTTCGCTACGGTAATATCATATAGGGAACCGAATATAGAGAGGTCCCCATGTCTGAAGTTTCATTGACCGCACTAACTCCACTCATGCCAAGTCAGTCGGCTGAAAGTGAATCACCCAAAGCAGCGCAGGAGTCCAGCAAAACGCAGCAGGAACCAGCTGCTCCAACTGAACCTAAACAAAAGCCTGCGGCTCCTACTGCNCAAGCAAATCGTAGTCAAGGCCAATCTCAGGATGGTGGGCTTTTAATAGACGGCCAATTCTGATCTTATCCACTTGTATCTTACGTTAGATACTCAATTTTTTGAATTGGAGTCGGCCAGTTATCGAATGACTAGTGTTTGGCCCTAACAGAGTCACCATATTGTGACCATGATTAAGGATTAACACCAAATTTTGTTACTTGATCAACGTCCTTCCCTGCCTGTGCCAAGGTTGATACCGGACCTAATAGTGCTCGGTCTTATTTCAGTGTCTCGTTTTTTTTATAGTTCTGATTTGATTGTCTAATCACTCTGCTATCCACCGACGACTTGACCTGTACTCTTTGTGCAGCTTGGTTATTTTGTTGGGATAGATTGGTGTTCTTAGGCACGAGGTGTTAGTCAATTTGTCCGATCGCATCACGCCGACCGAAATTACAATATTTTTTACCTGTAGGCTGTTCTGAACATACCAAGTTCGGATACATAACAAAATGGTTGAATTTTCCAATCAACAGATAACTTCGTTAAAAAAATTCCCTAACACAAAAAGTAGAAATAAACCAAGTTTAGTCTTGCTAGATCTGATTTTCTTAGATGTCAGCCCCGNCCTGTTCTTTCCAGCCCTCTGCGCACACTATCTAAACTGAAAGTTCCTCCATAGAAAACTTCATCTGCTGTTCCTTCTGCATCCATCCAAGCTTGAGCTAAAGCCCTTGGCATTTTATGAATTTCATACCCTTGAAACGCTTGTATTGGATAGAAGCCGTAGATCGTAAATATACGCCACCCTTCTTTTTGTCGGCTGTTAGCTTGGTGCCACAATCTCTGATCCCACATTACTACATCTTCTTTTCTGGCTAAAAATAATTCTTGTTCTGATCCGTTATATGGATTTAAGTTTTGATCTTGGTGGGATCTGGGAATTATTGCGGTTGGCCCATCTTCAATACTTTCTATATCACGGTAATAAATTCCCAAATGGACAGCCAAGGGGTAGTGATATTCACGACTAGGCATACCTTCGTGTTGGCGATCTTTATGCCAACCACCAAGATTTTTTCCACTTTCACTAATTAACCATGCTGTTTCAAACACAGAAATTTTTGGTGCCATTTGGGATGGACTTAGAGCAAGACTCAAAGGATCTCGTATCCGAGGTGCCTTAAGTGGATAAACCAACTCAGGTCGGTCATCTGGCAACTCAAAATGACCATCCTGAGTTTTAACTATTGCAGATTCAACTTCTTGCCTAAAGCTGTCAACGCTCTCGCGCTTAAATACATTTGGTAAAACGACATAACCCTTAGCACGGAATTGAGCTAGCAAATTACCCAAATGACTTGAAGGGTATGGGGTTTCAATAAACTTAAGTGATGGTTGCAATTTGAATCCACCTGNTAGTCTAGACTAGATTGCNCNAAGANCAAGAAACANGAACCNACATTAAACCTANATAATAATCAAGGATGAATGAGGAATTGGGTNCTTTCAATCTCAAGGTAAAAAGGAATCTATCCCTATAATTCTGTTTNAGAACTTTGTTCTATTTCTTATCANGCAATNTCAAAGTTGCGAAAATCGTNCTTTTTATTCTTTTNNGTGTGAATTGATATCATGNTAACGGAAGGACATGGCTGTAACACCTTTTTCAATCTGATTTTCAAATATTAAATACAGNATAAANACTGGTAAACCACAAGTAAAACCNGCTGCCATCAACAAGTGTTGCTCTGACCACCANTGTCCGTTCAGTATTGCNAAACCGATGGGTANCGTTCGCATATTAAGNCTATTAGTTACGATTAGAGGCCAAAAAAATCCATTCCAACTACCAAGNGCTGTGAAAATTGCCAANGTTGTTAGTGCNGGTCTTGCCAGAGGAAGAATAATNTGGAAAAAAANACGTAAATTTCCACANCCATCGATTCGGGCGGCTTCNTCTATCTCACTAGGTACATTGAGAAAAAATTGACGTAGCAAAAAAACACCAAATGGACCAGCCAAACCTGGGACAATCAAAGCCCAATATGTATCAATCCAGCGTAATTTTTGTAAAATAATGTAGACCGGAACAAGTGTAACTTGTCCTGGTACTACCATTGCAGCTACAACTAAAAAAAATAGCTGATCTCGGAATGGAAATTTAAGTCTGGCGAATGCATATGCAGTCAAAGATGAAATAGAAACGACTAGAACAGTAGAAATAATGGCTAAGCCAACACTATTTAAAAACCAACGGACCAATGGAACACCTGGCTGCTGAAACAGATCAAGATAATTTTCTGGGTGTAGTGTGGAGGGTAAGATTCTTGGCGGGTTTTGGTAGACGTCAGTGGCAGACTTAAGGGAAGTAATTAACATCCAAAAAATTGGCAGTAACATTAAAACGGCAACAAAAGCAAGAACTGTGTGCCAAACCCACCTGCTTCTAGGTCTTTCCGTCATTAGTAATACTCCTCATGTTTACCCAAAAATTTGAACAATACAGTTGTAAAAAATAGAATTAGTAAAGCGAGAATGAATGCACACGCAGAGGCATACCCCATCCGAAAATACCGGAAAGCTTGATAGTAAATATGGAAAATAGCAGTATAGTTGGAAAAGTAAGGCCCAACGCCAGTCAGCATATATGCCCCCTCAAAGACCTGAATACTTCCGATTGTGGACATCACCAAACAAAATAAAATCTTCGGTCGAATCAAAGGCAAAACAATAGACCACAACTGCCTATGACCAACTGCGCCGTCTATTAATGCTGCCTCTGTTAATTCCTTTGGAATTTCACGAATGCCTGCGTAGTAAATCAGCATGTTAAACCCACAACTACCCCAAATTGCCATCATAGCAACAGCCGGCATACTTATACGCGAATTACCTAACCAGTTTATATTTCTGATTCCAAAGTAACCTAAATAGTGATTGAGCAAACCAAAGTCGGTATTGTACAACCATTGCCACATGATACCAACAACACCAATACTCAATAACAAAGGCATAAAGAAAACTTTCCTGTAAAAATTCCGTAACACTCGAACTTTAGTCAATCCGTAGGCCAAGAAAAATGACACAAGGTTTCCCACGATAACTGTCATCAAAGTATAGTAAAGCGTATTTTGGATTCCCTTTAAGAAAAGTTCATCAGAGATAGCATCAGCGTAATTTTTCAGACCAACTATCTGATAGTTGCCTGAAATGAAAGTCCATTTGGTTAGACTGATCAAGAGTCCTGCTATAATTGGAATGACAGTCCAACACAAAAATAAAGAGAGATATGGAATAGTAAAAGAGAAATTGATTAGAGACTGTATTTTTTTTGAGCCTGCGTGTCTGGTTTTCACTTACGACTCCTGCGCAAAATACTTTCCACCGAAACTTTTATTTCTTTTACCATTTTTTCCATTGATTGTTGTCCTGACATCGCAGCTAACAAACATGGTTCCATTCGAGTCTCTATTTCGATAATATTGGGATCGTTTGGCCCAAATATCAGATCGGGAATTTGAGAAGCAAAAACGGGATAATGTTCTTTTTGGGTAAATTTGGGGGAAGTTAATTGCGAATACCGTGCTGGTAATTGTCCGCCATCCGACCATTCAACACCATTTGTAGACAGATACTTAATAAATAACCAGGCTGCCTCCAAATCAATCGTATCGCTCAATCGAGGTAAGCAGAGAATATGCGAACTGCCCCAAACAGCTTTCTTGTCCCCAAATTGGGGGTATGGCAATACTCCCCAGTCGAAGTTTGCCAACTTTTTCATTCCGTTCATCATCCAAATACCGTCAGTATACATAGCAATCCGACCTTGTAAAAATCCTTGCCAAAGATTGGATCCATCATGAATTGGATTTGGCATATATCCATCTTTATTAATAGCATCATACAAAAGTTGTAAAGCTTTCTGGCTAGGAGGCTTGTCGATTTGACAGATACCATTCTCACGATCTAAGAAATTTCCACCAAATTGCTCTGTCAAAGTATAAAGATGACTACGTACAGACCCACCAAAAACGAACCCCCATTGATCAGGTCTACCATCTTTATCTTGATCAATGGTCAATTGTTGAGCCAAATGAAAGAAATTATTACGATCTAAGCTTTCAGGCAGCGGGATGTCTAACTGTCGAAAGGAGTCTTTATTATAATAAACAGCATGATTATGACAGTCCAAGGGAATACCGTAGGTATGTGGCTCTGTCTGATTGTTGATGGTTTTGACACGAAGCCTGTTCCAGATTGAGGGTAAACAATCAGAGACTGATAACCCTTTTGGTCCATTAATCAGATCATCTAAAGGCCGAATAGCATCTTGCAAAACGTAGTTTACCAATTCATTCTCATGCAAAATAAATACATCCGGCGGCTTACCAGACCCTAACGAAACCATCAGCTTATCAAAGTAAGTTCCCCATGGGATTATCTCCATTTCAACTTCATATTCTGGGTAATCGGCTTCAAAGTTTTTGATAATTTCCCACATAGTTTGCCCGTCGGGGCCAGTGAAGCCATTCCAAAAAGTAATTTTGGACTTTTTCTTTTGGGTTTTGGGTCCTAAATCTTCATTGATTGGCTCGGTAGAATTCTGGTTGCAAGAAATTAAAAAAAGTGTACAAAAAACATTAAGGAACAAAAAAGAAAATTTAAGTAATCGCTTCAGTGGTAGAAGTAACATTTTTAAAATTTACAACCAATTTTCATGACTATTTCTCAATTTACTAAATTAGATCTCTCATCACCAATTAACAGATGGTACCATGCTTACTATGAGTCGTATTCATTAACTCTAGATTCCAGAACGCAGAATTTTTGTTTCTCCAGAGTATGAATTTTTTGGCTCGAATCCAAAATTAACCATAACATTCATTTTACAAGTGTTCATATTTTAACCTTTTGTTAATTCTGTAACATGCCCAGTATAGGAAATTACTCGACCTAATTGTATTCCAATTCCTTTTGATTCGTCTCTCTTTCGTCCAGTTACGACCACCTTAAGAACGTGTTTAGCATCAGGTAAATTTGTTACCCAAACTGCAGTAGATTGAACTGAATTATTATATTCACTTGGAGTATACATATCGCGAGTTTGTACTAACTTGTCGTCTATGTATACATCTAAAATGCCAAACCTTTCGTGAAGATTTCCCTGCATATATACGCACGTGCCNGTAAATTCGACTTCTACNTAGTCNCCAGCTCGNTCAGATGTNAACAAATCCTTGTNTNTTTCATCGATTGNCCAAGATCCGTGNAAATGTAATTCAGGTGAAAGATGTGGNTGTATAGTAAAAATATCGGCAAAATCAAANTCTATAAATGAGATTTCATGTTGACCTTGGAATTCATGTTCTTGTGTTTTTATATGAACATGGTCGCCTGAAACGTATCCACCATTCTGGCAAATATTTTTAATTGCCAGATCATAGCTAAGATCACTTGCTGATTCAATAGANAGGCTGGTGAAATTATANTCCCTATCCATGTAGGGAGCTAATTCGTTCTTGGTAATCAGTGGGAGATCGCGATAGCCTGTAATGATCCCCATAATGCCACCACAATTAGCCACATTGGAATCAGTATCTTGGCCACAACGAGTACATATTTTAATAGCTTNCAAGTAGTCTCCTTTACCATAAAGCAGACCTATTAAGATATATGCACCATTAAAGTGGCCTTGAATATTGAACTTTTCGATAATTCCTCCTTGCCGAGAAGGTGGATCAGATTTTGCCCAAGGACAAAGGTCAAAATTCCATTTATCTTCGAGTTTCTTCCAGGTTTGGCGCCAGTCATCTGGGTTTTTATCATACCACCCTAGTATATCGTTGATTATTTTCGCATAGGAGCACTGTGCAGGAATTGATTTTAGTGCCCTTCTAATTATGTTAGGAATATTGGTATCCAAATAAGCATAGGTGTAGAGAGANGANAAAAATGCGCCCGCATANTATCCATCCCCGTAGTTCATGATGTGNCCTACTTTGTCACAAATGAGATTAGCAGACCTTAGATAAACCNGGAGAAATAATGCCAATGAAGTCACATTCTATTTGAAAGTCTATGTCATCGGCATGTGGATTGTATTGTGGGTGTCCAGAAAGGTTTGGTGGTATCCCAGCTAACAGATTTTGTCTGGCTTGCCCATTAGCATGCCAGAGCATGAATTTAGACCGGCGGAACACATCGGCAAAATTTTCTTGACTAGCATCAAGGCCTTTGTCTCGCAACACCTCAAGAAACGCCATGTTAGTATAGAGGTCATCTTCGTTGTGTAGCCAGACCTCAGGAGACTCTGGATGGATATCAAGGCTTCCTTGATAAATTTCGCCTTGGGCAGCAAATTCCATTGGTTGCCCCATCATGGCACCATACGATTTTCCTGTCCAACCACCAAGAATTTTATTTTTTAACTCTTTCTTTCCTAAGCTAAACATCTTCAGTCATCAATATCTAAAACTGATNCAACCAAATTATTTAGAAACAGAAGAAATTACCAGATCTGTTTTCTTTTACTAATTTGATTAGAACTTTGTTGACAAGGAATTAACCTACTGATTTTAACAATAAAGCACTAATCTGTAAAGTTGTAGACCCAACACTTAATAAAAGTCAAATAACTAGATCCTTTTATAGAGATATCACTGAAAATAGAAAAATAGTAAATCTAAATAGAAGGAATACGAAAAATACTAAAACGGAAAAGGGTGGCTAATTGAAAAAACCATTATAATCCCACCAGATAATAAGTTATTGAACGAAGGTAAAGATCAATCCTAAACTGTTTTAAGCCTTTACCAATATGTATCTTTCTAAAAGCTAGAGGCTACTTTTTAAAAAATTTTACGTAGAAATAGTTTATGATACTAACCACCCCAGAAGACATAAGTAGGTATCTGGAAGATTATGCCCACAATACTCCAACCACTACCGACGATAAAATCCCCTAGAATCAACCCTTGGAAAAATGGGATAGTTTTTCGATATGCACCAACACCGCCAAATCTTAAAATTGACCACTTCAGGATAGTACTAATGAAGAGTGGGAACCATAATCGCCCAATAATCCACCAACCACTAACGGCATAACCAACGGGGTGGAATGGCCACCAGAGAAACTGGGAACGAATAGACATTAACACCATGGTAAAAACGAAACCCACTCCCATAAAGGAAAGATCCACGTAAGATGTTTCGTTCTGATGAGTTAAATGGGATGCCAAAATAGTATAACCTTGTCGNGCGAACCAAGTAGTACGATAAAGTTTGGATTCCATTCCTAACTCATACCCAACGTGTAAAATTGACCAAAAACAAGATATCGCTCCAATAGTGGCTGCCACCATAATAGCCAATATCAGCCGACGGCTATCTTTTCCAATTCGACTTGCTAGCTTAAAGCCTTCTAGTTGATGTGGCATTGGGTGTGCCCGGTAAGATTCCCGATTCAGCCAAAAGAAAAGAGTCATCACTGATANATTTTGCGATCCAATCCTTCTAGANCCAAGAATTGAGGTCAGTATATGGTCTGGACCTGCTCCGTACATATCGTGCGCTGGAGGTCCAAGTTCTGCTCTAATCCGAGTGATAGCGATAGATAAAGAAAGATAGATAGCAAAAAACCAGAAAGCGAAGCTGTAAGACATACCAGCTAAACGACAAAATCCAAAAATTACAGCTAAACCAATTATTATTCCTGATAGAGCTTGACCTGCCGTCATCGGTTCCTCACTCTGATTAGCAGAGGTGCCCGTAAGTGGCTTAAAAATGCCTGTAACACCTTCTTTTAAGACTTTCCGAAAATACTTACGTCCTCCCCAAATAACATAGAGTAATAAAGCAATCCAGACACCGCGAACTTGTGCCATTGGATAGGGAAACCCAGGAAGAGATTGAANGCCTAATTGGCTGCCAATAATCCGTTGAAATTGCCAAAAAAGATAAAAAGACCAATACGAAACAGCTAGGGATAATGGCATTAGAAAACCTAAACCCATCACAAACGGGTANAGCGTAATGTTCATAGAAGAAATGGCGTTCCATGGTTTTGTCGTAGCCAACTGGTTAATGGATGTTACCCAAATTGGGATTGATGGTACAGAAGGATAGAGATACGAGAAGCCATTGAGCAAACCAATACCACCTGAGATAGACAAACCAACCCACAATCGTCGGTTAGTCAGCAGACTATCTCTTTTTTTAGAGGCAGATTTATCGACTGTCGTCATGTCATATGGTAATTCGACTATCGGATATGCAAGCCGTTCGTGTTCAATCCATTGCTTTCTCAGTAGTACATTAATGCAAAGCATGATCCAGATTAGTAAGATCACAAAAGCAGTCCAACACACAATCGGAATCGCCCAAGCAGACAGGTATCTAGAACTATAAAAGTTAGACTCTCCATTGTAAAATGGTGTTAAAACTTCAACATCTTTAACCACTAACCAGTCCGGTAGATGGTGGCTGAATAGAGTGATCCATTCGTTCTCATGGGTAGCGTACCAAGTTCCGGTACCCATGAGGGANACCAAGCACTGCATCATATCGTAGCCACACAGGGCAGTCGAGGTGCAGAGCATAGTATAGACAGTCAACAGTTCACTTTGTCTTAGTGAGGTCTTAGGAGAATAACGCACCCAAAAATGGTTGCCAACCACTAGTAGCAGCAAAATGAAGATAACGTTGAATAATAAAGTTAGAATGGCAGGGAAATTCGTTAGCCAAACCAGAGTCATCTGTATGTGCCAATGGCTATTTAGTGGGATTAANATGGCACCTATCAGTACTGACCGCCAGCTAGTAAATGATTGATTGTTCATATGAGTCAGCCTGGATATATTAGGAAATTTTTCATTTATATTAACAAAATTATGATTTTTTGGACTTTTGAGTCAGATTAATACAAGTGATTGGTTCACTAATTNAAGGTAATTGTATCTGATCTGATTGATTGAATAATTTACTAAAGACAGAATAATTATATTTTTTTTANAATTTTGATTTGAAGGCGTAAACTTTCTTCCTACTTAGGAATGAACAATTTTTAAACCCAAGAATTGATTGATTCGATGATNCTATTTCAAACCATTATAATAAAGTTAGATTTTAGGGGCTCTCGAAAACTCATTTTTGATTTAACCCTTTGTCAAATNACCTTTCTAATATGCCTATCTTTTTCTCATTTTGTTTTTAGATATTAGAACCGTAAATATTCAAACAACTTACTCCATCGATTTGGAT
The DNA here is from genome assembly GCA_002729015.1 of Candidatus Poribacteria bacterium. The sequence goes on along the minus strand of PBVO01000111.1, from coordinate 28,301 downwards.
CGTTTTGAATGGTTTCTGAAGTCAGCGAATAAAAAATAAACCAGACTCTACTTACCCCCAAAGCTTCCAAACACGATTGAAAATGAAAATATGGTACATCACAAATTTAATTACTGTAAAAATTGTAAATATGCATAGATTCATTATTATCGGTTGATTAGTCTAAAAAAAGACCTAAGTCAGAAGACTAAAACTAAGTAGAAGAAATATTGATAAGTGAGTATAAAACCTTTAGAAACTGTAGCTTAGTAGTTTTGAATACAGAAGTTGAATGTGGNAGATGAGACCTGCATCAGTCAAATGTAAGAAAATGGTAACTAGGAAGTTATTTAATGTACTGTGACAATAATTGCATCCCTAATTTGAATTAACCAGTAAATTATTTTCTGAGTCGTTACTCTACTTTCAATTGATTAGTGTCGTAACGTTACGTTATCAATCATTTTTCAACGCAACCCAGANACACATCGAAACCCAATATCATTTTTCCTATCATTTGGTGAACCATAAGCATCTCGACTAGCCACGCGTCGACCACGCGAAACACTGTACCATGACCCACCACGTAAAACGCGACCTGTCGCTCTGTCTGGCTTATCTGGTCCTCTTGGGTTCTTAGCAGGAGATTTACTATAGTAATCGAACCCATACCAATCAGCACACCACTCCCAAACATTGCCTGTCATATCATATAATCCATATTGATTTGCTTTGAAACTAGCTACCGGAGAGCAATATGCCCACTTATCCTTCCCATTGACTGTATTACCCCAATTAGCGTCGTCGTGTGTTATCTCGTTCCCCCAAGGGTACCTCTTACCTACCATGCCACCGCGGGCTGCATATTCCCATTCGGCTTCTGTCGGCAAGCGTTTACCAGCCCACTTAGCATAGGCTGTTGCATCATGCCAGCTTACATAAACCATCGGGTGATTATCAGTTGGCGAAAATTCAGCTACTTCGTTCCACAAGTTATAACTATAGTCACTTTCTAGAATAAATTTCTTAAAATCTCCTACAGTTACTTCGGTTACGTCCATATAAAACGATTTTAGTTCTACTCTATGTACCGGCAAGGCGTCATTCATATTATCGTGGTGGTCCCCCATTTCAAACGACCCAGCCGGAATTAACGCCATACGGCTTATAACCAGATCTAAATTATCTTGAGCCTCATTTTTAACCAAAGTTTCGCTATCTTCAGAAGAACTAGTTTCACACCCAAGAGAATAAAATAATCCTGCTGTCAAGATCATGCATAGCAACTTACCAACTGTTTGCACGGTATTTCTCCAAATGAAGGTACAATGACAATTTGATTTAAGGCGTATAATATAAAAATATAACCACCACTACGAATTACATATGATTTTTTTCAGTATCTATAAATTTTCATCGGCCTGACCACCCTCTATAAATGTTCACTGTTACATAAAAACTTCTGTTTAAGTACAGATGATCGATAGTAAGAATGTCTTGTCTAGCAGCATTTTTTCAGCCTAACATTGGAATAGCTTACCACCCACACAGTTTAGCTATTCACTTATTGATCTAGGTAATGACTAGGAATCGAATATTATCCCCCAGACTTTTTTTGTTGCAATAACAAAAGAAAAGATATTAGCTAATACCTTAATCAATCGTGTGTGAGGACAACATACCTTGTAAAGTGGGTTTGGAAATAACTAGCCGGCCGATTTGGATATGAGCGGTAATAATTTGTGTGCAGCATTCGTAAGCACTACATTAATCCCCATACTCAGGTAGCTCTGCGCATCATTTAATTCGTCTGACCAAAAAAGATTGCAGATTAACCCAAGTTCGTGGGCTTTTTTAAGGGCTTTTGGGGTTACATTACGACCAAACTGTACCCGATTACAAGCAAATTTCTCTGCCACTGTTACCATGTGGTCCGGCACTTTCTGTGCCGCTAAACAAGCTCTTGGAATTTCTGGTGCATGGTCCAAAGCGACTTCAAGAACATCTTCATCCCCGGCAATGTAGTGCATCTGTGGTAGGCCTTGTTCATAGAGAAGATCACATACAAGTTTGACAAGTTGTCCATCGAATCCAGGTTCCTTGATATGGATATTAATAGACAGGCGACCGTCAACGATATTCAATATATCTTCAAAGCGTGGGATCCGTACGCCTGACCACTCCGATCCAAGTGTGATGCCTGCATCAAGGCTTTGAATATTCGCCCAAGTCATCTCAGCAATAATCCCTTCCCCATTGGTGGTACGATCCACACTAGAGTCGTGACAGACAATTGGTATTCCATCTGCGCTCATCCACAAATCAAGTTCTATTTCTTGAACACCCATGGCGATTGCTGCACCAAATGCAGGAAGCGTATTTTCAGGGCAAGCGTGGCTTACTCCTCGATGTGCACACAAGTGAGGTAAAGTAGAATTAGTAATTGTTTTTTCTTGGCCAATGTAGGATGGATAAAAGTTGAAAAGATGTTTGGAGTCAACTAAATCTGGTCCGTGTAAAGAAGGTTCCCTTGAATTGATATTAGAGCTAATATCAAGATTAAGTAAACCTGGACCAAACTCGATATCGGCTAAAATCGTTCCCTCGGGACTAGCGACCAGTGAATTCCCTTCTTGGCGTTCGGTATCTGCTGCATATCCACTTCGAATTATGTAACTATCAGTGTCTAAAGACCGACACTGGCACATTATGCGAATACGCTCTACTGGCTCAGATCTATGACTAACTGGGCTAAGTATAATATCCACGTTTTGCATAGCCAGCGCATTAAAATAAGCAGGAAAATATAAATCAGAACAAACAGCAAATCCGAATCGTACACCATTATGTTCAGCAATAACAGGCTCTGAACCAGCAATTAAACCTAACTCTTTTTCCCTATTAGTTAGGTGTATTTTATCGTACCAAGTGATAGGCTTACCATTTTGGCCGAATAACCAAGTGCGGTTAACCCATTGCGATATCGACTCTTGGTACAATGTTCCTACGCATATTAGAGACTTAAGGCGATTTGCTTGGAAGGCAATTTCCTGAATAAGATTCTCTCCATTGGTTTTTACGAAGTCAGACAAGAGATTAGAATCCAAAATACCTGGAGCATTAACATAAGCCGGTAAAACTATCAATTCCGTAGTATCAGGGTCAATCGTCTTCAATCGGTGAAGTATTTCGTCTTGATAAGCCTTCGCCGATTGGTGAGTTTTTGCTTTCGGGTAGGGTAGTTGTAGTGCTGTGATTCTCAATTTGTATACTCCTTCGTAGTATGAGACTGATAAATCATTCAACGTTATGTTCAAAATACCATATACGACCAAAAGCTGACTAAGTCGAATAGAGGCAAATATTTTAATCTCTGATTTCTGGCTGTGAGTCAGAACGATTCATAAAAAGAGCACCGAAAATTAACAGCTCAGCACACCGAAGAAATATCCAGTTATTAGTATGTCTTGCACCCACGGGTAATGTTGACCATGGAAAACTAAAAAAAACGAAATTAAGAGAATAATAGACGATAACGCTAAGAATTAACCCATAGCGGGTGAAAAGTCGCCCATTCAAAACACAGCGCCCAACCTTTTCAAAATAGAGTGCTACTACTGTCATTAAGCCAAGAGGTAGAACAATCAGAACGAAAAAATCTGTATAAACATGCTCCTTGTCAGTTATTTTCATTGTAATACCTGCAATAGGTAGTGTAATTAGTGGAAGCGATAATATGTAGGGCCAGTAACGACCGCCAATGACACATATTACCGGGATTGCCCCCATAGCCAGTGGGAAATTAGCAACATAATCGAGACCTTTATACCTTTTAACACCCCATAAATATAATAGGACAGCATATAATACAATCAGACCCAACTCGTTTTTCGGCGAAATTTCTACTGACGCCTTTCGTTTATTTAGATTGATCAGATTTCGGTTGAACCATAAGCCGAGACCAAGTCCAAATCCTAAAACCAAGCCGAAGATTGTCTCCATCATGTTCCACCAGTTCCAGCTCATTAAACTAAAAAATTTCTCAGGGAAAATACTAGGTAACCATTGATGTAAAGACAAATCGAAGGTTGTGAGCCAACCGGGAGTCCAAGAGTGCTTGGACTGAATCCACTGACCCAGAGTAAAACCAAGACCACCCGACACAATACCAACAAATGCCATGTTACATGCCAATTTATCCTTTTTGATATATCCGACGTAACCAACCAAGATGGTGAGTGCACATAATAATCCCCCCCAACACTCTCGCCTAGGTTTCATCTGTAGGTTATACGGTTCCCATTTCCAATGATCCGAAAAGTAAATCCACGGTAAAACTCGATCCGCAGAACCAACCTCTGGGACATATGGTCGATTGAATAGTTGGATGCCTAACAGAACTGAAATCAGTAACACTACGTATAAGATCGACATTTCCTTTAACCGGTATTCCTTTCCTCCTAATCCAATGCCAAGGAACGCCCCACCAAATCCTATCCACAATCCCCCCTTAATAAAAAGTCCTATCATTCCCCAACGGAAGGCAGGATAATTTCCAACTAAGGGTGTATCTTGAGTTAACCCCACAGTTTGTCCATAAGTCATAGTACCACCAAATGAGAATGCCAAAGCTGTCAATGAAACGGCTCTAGCGGTATTGAGTGCTGTTAACTCTTGACCAAAGAGAAAAACCAGCGTGAAAGCCACTAGAACACCTGGTACCATTGCTCCCCATTCATGGCCATATTGACCTCTTATCCCCCAGCCCATTCCACCCGCAGCTGCACACATCACTGGTGCAGCAAATAATAAGATTAAAGATGAGGAAGTATTTGGGGTGTTGATACTATCTTTATTTTTCAAATTGAACCTCATCATTTAGAACCGATCTGTCATATCGAGTTCTCCTTGGAAAATACCAATTCACTCTGATTTAAACAGTCCTCCTCTAAGCATTTTATCACAAGAATGAATATTTCCCGCCATATTAGCTGAATAAGGGAAGATGAATGAGAGCAAATAATGATTAGACAAAAACTTCTTCATTTCTCATTATACAGGCAACCTTGATTCAATACACCTGCAATATGGACTTATAGACTATCTATTTGAGGCTCTGAAGTCTTTTCGAAAAAGGAGCTTGAAATTATACTATTCAAATTTGCTTCTTACTTTAAGTAATTCGATCATGATTAAATTGCAGTTGATAATCTTTGTGATCTCTCATATGAAAAGTACTGATTTGTTTTGACTCGATCGACATTGTTAAACTTAATCGTCGACGTATTTTAAATAAAACAATTAAACTTCCAAAAAAATTTAATTGTCCAAGTTTCTATATGAATTTGGGGATTGAGATGCTTGGGTAGTAACGAATCTACAACAAACAAAGTTATATCGGCCATGGTGCCCTGAGATGGCCTTCAAAGTATGTTAGTAAAAGTGGATGATTATTGCTCTGGTAGTACAATCGGTGATATTCTGGTAAACGGTTATTAGGCTCGATTTTACTTATGTTGAGACAGTCAGTTTTTCTGAAAACCAGTGGAGCCAATGGTATTAATCAAAAATACTCATGACCCCTCATAGAAATAAAATTACTATAATCACGACCTAATCATCCTATATTATTAAAATCAGAGTTTGAGTAGAAAGACCGTGTTGCCATAATCCAAAGGACATTGGAAAACAATCAATATGGATGAATGTTTATTTATCTAGCATAATGATTAAACGGAGCAAATTGAATTCTTCATTGTTTTTTCTTATCTTCGTTGTTGGTCTGTTTGCTCATACTTCTACCAGTTACAGTACAAATAATTTAGAAAGACATTTGGATCTGGCAAATAGGTATCTTCATCAGAATAAACTAGACCTTGCAAGGTATGAATACAAAAAGGTACTTAACATTGCACCGAATAATGGGAAGGCATATTTTGGTCTAGGTGAAATTTATCAAAAACAAGGTGCTCTAAAAAAGGCTATTACTAAGTATGAAAAGTCAATTACTCTCAATCCTGATCTCGTACAGGCATATTTGAATTTAGGGGTAATATACAGTAAGCAAGAAAAAATTGAAGATGCAATTATTCAGTTTGAACAAATTATTCATCTATNCCCTGAGACNGTANAAGCATANAGTAATCTNGCCGTTGCCTATCAGAANTTAGGNAGATTGGANGACGCTATAGTCTTNCTCAAAAAATCAATCGAGATTGATTCTNGTTTTGTACAGGNATANTANAACCTAGCACTTGTCTNTCGGGAACTANGTNAAATAGAGAAAGCTATTGAGAAACTTGAACAAGTAGTTAGGATCGNTCCTGATCATGTAGAAGGACATTTNGGNCTAGGAGTAATNTATCATCAGCAAGGGAAAACCAAGGACGCATTGGCCAAGTTTGAACAGACGATTTCTTGCGCTCCAGATTTTGCACTTGCACACCACAATTTAGGTGTGATCTACAGACAGCAAGGAAAATTAGAGAAGGCAATTACTACTTTCCAAAGATCAATTCAGATTGATCCCCGGTTCATACAATCAAATTACGAGTTAGGACTAGTTCTTCATCAAAAAGGAAAACTAGAAAAAGCAATTACTGCCTTCCAACAAGTAGTTCAGATTGATCCAAATTATACGCAGGGTTTTTTTTCTATAGGACTAGTTGCTCGTCAGCAAGGAAAACTGGAAGAAGCAATTACNGCCTTCCAACAAGTAGTCCAAATTGATCCAAATCATGTACAGTCATATTTGAATCTAGGGTCTCTTTTTTATCAAATGGGGAAGCTGAAGGATGCGGCTAGATCGTATTTCAATCTGGGATTATTCTATTTAAACCAAGGAAAATTTGATGATGTTATCCCGATCTTACAAAAGACAATTGCTCTAGACCCTGTTTTAATAGATGCACATTTCAATCTGGGGTATGTTTATCAAAGACTGGGTGAATTAGACAATTCTGCGGCTAAATTCGAAGATGTAATCCAGGTTGATCCTCAGCATGTCAGAGCACACCTAGGGTTGGGTGTGGTATATAGTCAGCAGGATAAACTCAAGGATTCCATTACTGCCTATCAAAAAGTAATTACTCTTGCTCCCAATTTGAAAATAGCATATGTTGGTCTGGGTCAAATCTATTACATGCAGAAAAGACTAGATGATGCTATAGCCAAATTTGAACACGTAATTCAGATTGATTCCAAGTATGTGACAGCATACTATAATCTTGCCTGCTTGTACTCACTTAAGAACGAAAAAAAATCAGCAATAAGATGGTTGCAAAAAGCAATTATTCTGGATAAAAGTACAATTGAAAGATCTAAGACCGATGCTGATCTTGATAATCTCCGACAAGATCCCGAGTTTCTGCGTCTGATTTATTATGAATAATTGAAGTTGAATTTTCTCAATCATTCCAATTTCATCAAGACTAACTGTAAGGNTGACAAAATTTTCGTGTAGAGATATTCTGGNTTTTTTTGTCAATTTTCGGCTTTAAGTCGAGACGAAATAGTATTCCATNACCTTCTCCCTGACTATTCAAATATACAGCTCGCTGTCTTTGATCGTCCCTCCATGCTAATCTCGATAGACCTAACGAGTAATTTAGTTCAGATTGTAAAACGTAAATATATCCGTCTGTAAAAATTGGATAAGGACTGGGGTCTAGGGCAGCCAATTCTTTTTTAGAACTGTACAAAAAAATCTAACATTTCATATTCAGAAAAACCCACTTGACCACTCATGATGCAGTCGCTTATATTGTGTTTAATGAGAGATGTCACCTTACTTGACAAGAAAAATAGAATAGATTAAGCGGAGAATAGGTCTACATATCCTACTTTATTGAATAACAATGTCTACTTATCAAAATTTACAAGTGTTTTATGGCGATTTGCACAATCATTGNGNTATCTCTTATGGACACGGTAGTTTGGAAGATTCCTTACGGAATGCCAAGGAACAGCTTGATTTTTGCTCAGTAACCGGTCACGCTCTCTGGCCAGATATGCCATCTCCTTCTCCTGANGTGCAATATATTATTGACTTTCACTTAGAAGGATTTAGCAAATTAGAGCGCTTGTGGCCAGACGTACAACAGACAATGTCAAACTTTCACAAGGACGGTGAATTCGTTACCTTTCTTAGTTTTGAAATGCACTCTTCAGAAGACGGAGATCGAGTCGTCATCTTCAATGACGATAAAGGAGAACTATTAACAGCCAATGGTTTGCCAGAACTTGAGCAAAAGATTCGTCAGTTAAGGGCCAATGGTGTCGGTGTAATTGCGTTGCCTCACCATATAGCTTATTTAAAAGGACAGCGAGGCATTAATTGGCACACGTATCAGGCTGATATTTCGCCAATAGTCGAAATTGTTTCCATGCATGGTTGCAGTGAAGATAGTGAAAACACACGTCCTTTTTTGCATGTCATGGGAGCCTCCGATTATAACAGCACCATGTCCTACGGTTTATCTCAGAAACATCTTTTTGGTGTCGTTGGTTCCACTGATCACCATAGCGGTCACCCAGGTAGCTATGGACACGGACGTACTGCAGTTTGGGCTGAGAGAAAAACCCGNGAAGCTATTTGGCAATCACTTTGNCAGAGGAGAACCTATGCGTTAACCGGTGATAGAATTAGCCTACAGTACTCGCTCAACGATCAGATAATGGGTAGTTGTTCAGCCTTCACAGCCAAAAGAGATCTTGACATTTCGGTATCTGGTGGTAGTGCTATCGATTGTATCGATATAGTTAAAAATGGACAGTTACTCCGTCGTTTTTCTGAATACGAAATGAAAGATGAGAACCAAATTGATAAGTGGGCTCCACTTCATACTAAAATCTATTTGGAAGTAGGTTGGGGAGAGAGAAAAGTCAGAACCGATTGGGAAATTGAATTTGGAATCTCAGATGGAAAGATTTTGGGTGTCGAACCGAGATTTCGTGGGAGCGAAGTCGTAGCGCCACCAGAAATTGACAATGGCTTATCGAGGGAACATTATTTATCTCACTGGCAAATGGATGATCTAAATACTGTACGAGTAACTACGTCGACCTTCGGNAACCCAAATAATTCAACCAATGCCTCCCAAGGAATTTGTCTAGAAGTTATTATGCCAATATCGGCTAATGTACAGGCTAATATTAATGGGCAAAAATTTAATATTCCTTTGACTAGACTAATCACAGGGGCTAAAGCCGGACGGTTAGCGAAAATTGGCTCAGCCGGTTACCGATTTCATCGAGCACCTAAAACCTGGGAGTTTAACTGGAATTGTCAATTGACAGANATAGTCACAGAACCCGATGCAGGTGGGGATACGTACTATGTTCGCGTGCGTCAAAAGAATGACCAATGGGCCTGGAGTTCACCTATTCTAGTACAAGATTAATATGACTGAAAGGATTCAGNGTGATATATTGTTGTGGGTAGTAAGTATGAACAATGCTAAGTTTATTACTAGACCTATGAAAATATTAAAATANGATTCTGATCAATCCATCAAAAAACTGAACCCAAAAATTAGTCAGTCTTACCAATCATTATATAACTCGGTTAATATTTTAAATTCTACGGTTGCAGTCTCAAGGCTAAAACAAAGAACGTGCCCAAAATTAGACACCCATTGTCTCTTTTTGATGCACTGAGCAAAATTGAAAAGAGTCTACNAATGAGGTGACCATTAAAAAATCNCAGGTAGGAACTACGGTCATNAAGTCGATGAATATCCGACCTCAATCTTTTNTATTATTCTTNGTTTCTGTGTTATTACTGGCTACTAGTTTCTTCAATAACCGATTCCAGATTGTAGATCAGAATTGGTTTGATAACCATCAAAAAGATACCGAAAGCTTGGTAATAGGAAGAATGGTTAAGGCCAAACGGGACGGTATATTCTCAGCAGGCGGTCTGACTGGTCAAATCACGGGTATACAAGGGAAAAAAGAAACAGATAGGTTGCAGTGGNCAGGAGGAACTGTTGATGGGCAGTACCAAGCATATTACAACGATTTAGGGTTTACTTCNTTTAATCCTTATTTTTCTCAAATTGGTTTCCAAGCTATTNNCTTCAGTTTCATAGATAAAATTCTACCGTTATCTCCANCTCTTTATATCATTATACTCAAAATCCTAAATGCTTCTCTCTTTTCTCTTGTCTTGTCACTGATCGTTTTTTTCTTCTATCTAGAATTTGGCCTATTTAGTGCGATACTAGTTCTACTAACCACTTTATTCTCTCAGTGGATAACGGTCTTTGGACGTAATTTATGGTGGGTTATGTGGGCTTTTTATCTACCNTTTCTAGCTAGTATTCATCATCTTGAAAAAAAAACAACCAAAACAATGAACCTGTTACTTGTTTACACTGCAGTTCTGATTAAATGCTTCCTTAATGGATATGAATATATTACAACCACATTGATAATGATGGTCACTCCTTACATTTACTACTGGGTAGTCGAAGGATGGAAATTCAAATGTTTGGTAAAAAGAATTCTGGTGNCAGGTATTACGTCTACAATTGCTGTTCTTTCTAGTACTATCGTATTGGCAACCCAGATAGCAGCTGTCAAGGGTGGATTAAAATCTGGGCTACACCATATTTTTGTCTACTCGGTGGGAAAAAGAACACACGGGGANGCCNCNAGTTANCCNGAAGTTTATGCTAATAGCCTAAAAACTGATGTNTTAACAGTAATCAAAAAATATCTAAACGGATTTATCTTTGACTTCAGTCAAAAGGATATTAACCTACACNTAAAGATCAAGTATCAGACCGTAATNATCATTTTTGCNTTCTTTTCNTTATTTACANTGTTATTCTATTTTTATTTTCNTAAAAGTAAGTCATTTGAACTATCAGATTCAATAAACAAATTGTTAGCCCTGACNCTAGCTGTATGGTTCTCATTTTTAGCTCCCTTATCATGGATGGTTGTATTCAAGGGACATGCTTACATTCATACACATATGAATTTCATTACGTGGCATATGCCTTTTGCAGTTCTGGGTTTTGGTTTAATTGGATCATTTTTGTCTTTCCTTGTAAGCCTCATTTTTAGTTTAAGATCAAGCCAGAGAAGACGGTTAACGCCTTAATTACCAGGCATACAGTATGGCATATTGTTATTGTAGGTCTTACAATCCACTGATCATACTGAAATCGACAATAGACTCATCAACAAATAGATTAACATCAAAGATGTGAATGGGATTAGGATCGATTTCAATACGACTAATACCACAATAGTGAACAGCAACTTTATGACATTTACCCTTGTGGTCATATGTAAAAACGAGGCAATGATCAAGTTCAGAAAGATTGTTATCGGATAGCCAAATTTTATAGGTTTGCTCACAAGTTCTTTTCACAGTTCAAAATTCTCCATAAATACCTACTCTTCCCTTCAATAGAAAAATTTAATCCATATCGTATAAAAGAACTTAATCAATTTCGGTGAAAATATTCACGTCATTGATGATCAAAATCTAAATTCTACAGTCACAAATAACTTACAATCATTTAGGTATTTAAGTGTGATGACTGCGAGCTGTCAACTATGGATATATGTACTGATAAGTTATTTATTACGGTAGGCATCAAAGCATATACAATATAAATTTGCAGAGGGCAATCTAAAACCAACGCTTCAACATTCTGACCCATTTGATCTTACTCAGACCAAGAAATTTTTGATCGAACGGTGGGTACCGGATCGGCATATCCAGCCAAGATCCACGGTCTACAATAGGTTTTTGGTGTGTAAATTCTTCTATACTATACCGACCGTGATAGCGACCAATTCCACTCTCGCCAACTCCACCAAAAGGGAAACGATAGTTAGAAAAGTATGTGGCAACATCGTTAATGCAACCACCGCCAAAGGCACATTTCCGAATTACACTCTGTGCCAACCGTTGATTGCGAGTGAAAATAGATAAAGATAATGGTTCAGAGAATTGATTAATTTGTTCTATAGCAGTGTCCATATGTGTATAGTCTAAAACAGGTAAGATTGGTCCAAATATCTCATCCTCCATTATTTTATTGTTCCAACTAGCTTGGTTTATGATAGTAGGCGCTATATACAAATCTTCCCTGTCAATTTGCCCACCAAGAACAACATTATCTTTTTCAAAACCAATTAGACTAACCAAACGATCAAAGTGTGATTGGTTAATAATCCTAGGGTAATCTAGCGATTTCTGAGGATCGGAACCATAAAATTTGGTGATCGCCTGCTGTAAACAATGAAGTAGATTTTCTCTAACATCAGCATCAACTAAAACATAGTCGGGTGCTATACAAGTCTGACCTGCATTCATGAATTTCAAATTAATAATTCTTTTGGCGGCTAATTTTAAATCTGCTGTTCGATCTACAATACAAGGAGATTTACCTCCTAATTCTAATGTGACGGGAGTCAAATATTCAGCCGCTTTCTTCATCACAATCTTTCCAACGCTTGTACTACCAGTGAAGACAATATGATCAAAATTACAATCAAGCAGTTGTGTTGCTACATTGATCCCACCAGGAATTACTGCAACGTGAGATTTTTCAAATACGTGGTCGATAATTTTGGCAATGACATCAGAAGTGTTAGTAGAAACTTCTGATGGTTTGACAATTACACAATTACCTGCGGCCACAATTCCAATTAGAGGCATCATTGTCAACTGAAAAGGGTAATTCCATGGTGCAATCAGGAGAAAGGTTCCTTTAGGACAATGATAAATATGATTGGAAGACGGATAGCCGAAAAACATCTTTGACACTATCGACTCACCAACAGATTTGGTTCGAACCCATTTTCGTAAATTTTTCTGGAAAAGTCGAATTTCATTTAGAACAAGAGTTATCTCTGTAACATACCCCTCAAATTCAGACTTTCCTAGGTCTAATTCTAAAGCCCTTAGAATCTCACTTTCCATTTCTTCAATGATTTGAGCTAATTGGTCTAACCTGTTGAGCCTAAAACTAATCTGGTGTGTTTTACCTGAAAGGAAAAACGATTTCTGCTGCTCAACAATATTCATGTAAGATACATCTGCTTGTCTTTCTTCAATCATCTATCTAGTGAAAACGAGAAATCTACCAAGCAGCCGACCAGTCGATCAAAGAAATGGTTTCTATACGTCGGTAGAAAAAATAATTTATAATTTCCTATAGAGATCGGATGGCTATCCATTGCCGTAGAGATTGGTTTTGAGATTTTTTTACGAAATACCATCTGGACCAAATCAATTATTCCTCAGTAACGAATCTTTAAAAAATTCATGTATAGCAAGGTTAGATTTGATCCAGATTGGAGCTAAATCGAATGTAGTCTAGATCCAATTCTCGCATCCAGAGAAGGGCATATGAAACCCCTCAATGTATTTTGGATTTGGCAGATAGGTGTTGATACCTGGTACTTCATCCCCNCGTAACAGAAAAGCACAAGGCCACGTATTTTCTGAAATTATTTTGGTACTAGTTGGGATATAACGTATGGTTAGTCCCGCTCTTCGCTTTGAGGACGTATTTGGGTTAGAACCATGAATCAGATTTGGGTGATGAACTGAAACACCACCTGCTTTCACAATAACATCAACAGCGGACTTTGTATCTACAAGTTCCTCTGACATACCAGAACCGAGGACACTAGGGGTCTCTGGACGAGCTTTCATCTCGTGCAGCTGAGTAGATTGAGTCTGGGGAATTACTCGCATGCAGCCATTTTCGGTGGTTGAGTCATCTATTGCTAACCACAAAGTGACGACTTCCATAGGTTGTAGCGGCCAATAACTACCATCCTGATGCCAAAGAACTGGCCGACCATCAATTGGTGGCTTACTAATATAATGTGAAGCAAATAGAGCAATATTGGGACCAATNAACGCCTCAGCAATATCAAGCAAGCGGTCATCGCTAATCAGTCGAACCCAAAAAGGGTCATTAGCTACTAACCTATGATGCAAATTCTCTGATCGCAAATCAGGGTGTTTCTTTTGAAGCCAATCGATGTGCTGACTAGCTTCCTCGACTAAATTTGGATCAAGTACATTCGGTATTGCTACATAACCATCTTTCTGGTAATGATCAATGATATCAGTGCTGATGACTGAAGTTTTGCTCATCGGATAATAGTCCTTGTTTCAAATCGTGGTTGTCTAGAGGTTTCAATAGTTGATCGTAACCGCATCTTGTTTAACTATTTCCTTGGTATGACCATACGAGGCAGCGGAGACTAACTCTTGTATTTCTGGTGTAAGTCGGTCAATAATCATCTGAGGCAAAGAAACTTTACCTTCATATTGAGGTCTATAGCGCAGAATTAAAAATTGACGAGACCGATCCTTAGGTTTCCATCGTAACACACCGTGGGTCAGTAATTCCGATATGCAGAGAAAATCCCCTGCTTTTGGTGTTAGATTAGTAAAAACTGGATTTGATTCAGGGTCAATTCCGTCTGGACCAGGCTTGAGTAACTCCTCAGGTCTATCAAATTCGCTCTTATGAGATCCTGGTATAACGATCAATCCGCCGTCCCCAGGCTTAACATCAGTTAAGTAGAAGAAAAAGACTAGATCATTACAAAAGATTTGACCATCCTTGACTTCGTATCGNGTGTACCAATACCGGCCTTCACGTGCGCAGTGAAGGCCAGCTGGATTCTTTTCAACTGGTTCTCGGTCGGGGTTGTATTGCTCGTAGGAAAGAGTTCCACTCACCAACCTTGGCATATTGGATGTTAATTCTTTCAATATTGGCCAAATCGACGAGTGGACTGTCAATTCCTCTAAGCATCTATCAAAAGCAAATCCATGTTGGTATCGAATCATAGGGCGGTTACCCAATTCCTCGATGGATAATTCTTGACCACGTGGTCCAAATCCGNGTGGTCGTTCATCGGGATGACAGTATATATATTGCTCAGCGGCTTCCTGCACAGATTTCAATTTTTCGCCGGTGACAGCTCCTTCAATGTGTAAGTAACCTGTAACATCAAATAAGTATCGCTGTTCATTAGTCATCATATCAGAGGACGTATCTCCCATTGTCGTAAATTTTACGATATTTTGTAACAGTAGGCAATAATTCTTCTTTCCGTGAGAATTGGGCTACTGCGTTAATTTTGATAAGGAACTCAATTTGAAACATGCCTTCTGCAACTTCGGGAATAAATTTGATTTTCGGGGTGTTAAAACGTTGTTACTAATCCTGGCTGCGGAAAGCATTATTTGAGTATTTACCCTTGAATGATGGCTAGTATGTTGGTTCCTTATACTTTCACAACATGAATTGCCTATCTTGAAGATTTGTGATGCCGGTTAAGATAATATTCATTTAGCTCGGTAATTCGGATAGATGAGAATATATAATAGGAGGTAGTTAAAAACTATGTCAACTTAATTTACCATCAATTTTGCTACAACGATTTGGTATTTGGCTAAGGCTTTATTTGTATTCATGCTTATGGAGAAAATAATAAGTAGAAATGATCACCATTGAAGTATGCCTGGAAGACATTGAATCAGCAATTGCGGCACAACTTGGGGGAGCAAATCGAGTTGAGTTATGTGACAACCTGACGGTGGGCGGAACCACACCGAGCATTGGTCTAATCAAGCAGGTCCGGCAACAAATCGAGATTGATTTACAGGTGATTGTCCGCCCAAGAGGTGGGGACTTTTGCTACACTAACCTAGAATTTGAGGTAATGAAATCCGATGTAGAAGCCGTAAAATCAGCTGGAGCGAACGGTATTGTAATAGGTATATTAAACCCTGATGCAACGATCGATATTCAACGGACTCAGGAGTTAGTACGATTAGCTGAACCACTTCCTGTTACCTTTCACCGAGCTTTTGATTACACACCAGATCCATTTTTATCGTTGGAAATTTTAGCGGATAATGGAATTAGCCGAATTTTATCTTCGGGACAAGCTACATCTGCTTTGAAAGGGGTAAGATTACTAAAACAATTGAAGAAGAACGCCCGAGACCGAGTCTCTATCATGGCAGGTGGTAGCGTAAATAGCCAAAATGCACCAATAATTGTAAAAGAGGCTAAAGTTACGGAAGTCCACGCAGGGTCAAGTTGTGTCAGATTGTCAAAAGGAAATATGAATACTCATCTCACTGATATCACTATTGATCATCGAAATCCAATTAACACTTATCCCCAGGTCTCGGCCAAACTTGTTCAACAATTAGTGCAGTCAGTTCACAAAATTGTTCTATAGAATTAGAATAATGAGGAGTAGTAATAATGAATGATCTAGTTTTTCAATCAGGCCAAACAGTTTTGTTCATCGGTGATAGTATTACCGACTGTGGACGTCGTCAAGACCAAGAACAACTTGGAAATGGATACGTCCGCAAGGTAACAGAACTTATTACCGCTAAATACCCCCACCGATCTATTTCTTACGTAAATAAGGGAATAGGTGGGGATACTGTTGAAGGATTGGAAAGCCGATGGACTACAGACGTCCTTGATATTAAACCAGATTGGTTATCTATAAAAATAGGTATCAACAATGCTGCAAGACAAGAAGNACTGGATGATATTTATATTCCCAAATGGGAATCCGCTTATCGTCAAATCTTGAATCGGTCCAAAAATGAACTAGACTTGGCCGGGATTTTTCTTTTTGAAATTTTTTACATTGCAGAAGATGTTGAGTTCCCCCAAGAATGGTCTGTTTCTGAATACAATAAAGTGATTCATCAGTTAGCAGAAGAATTTAGTGCAAAATTAATTCCTGTCAACATTGTTTTTCAACAAGCGGTCATTGACCGACCAGGATTTCCATGGACGACTATGGATGGTGTACACCCAAACCAGACTGGACATAGCCTGATGGCACTAGAATTNCTTAAAATTGTGAATTGGTAGCCGAGAGTAAATTACACACGGTGCATCTAAGTAAAAGTTTGGGTAAAAATCATCAAAAAATTCAGCGGCGGGATTTTATTGCCAAAGTCACTCAAGGCTCTACTAACCTGCTGATTGGGAGCAAAATGGTAAAAGCAGAATCAGATAAAAACACCCATTTCCATACTGAGGGTGGCGAATTCTCTAATGAAAAGGGCAAATACCCACTATTTGTATCGACTTGGGCCTTTGGTAAAGCCGCCAACGATGCGGCTTTGGAAGATTATAAGCGGAGTAGATCACGACTAAATGCGGTAGAAACTGGTATAAAGATCGCGGAAGCTGACATTACTAATTCTTCTGTTGGTATTGGTGGGATTCCCAACGCCGACGGATTGGTTCAGTTGGACGCTTGCATCATGGATGGCCCTAAACATAGAGCGGGTAGCGTTGGAGCTATGGAAGATATTGCCCATCCGATTTCCGTAGCACGTTCGGTAATGGAGAATACGCCACACGTTATGTTAGCTGGGGATGGAGCTAGAAAATTTGCTCTGGAGCAAGGATTCGAACCTGTTAATCTCCTAACTGAAGATCGTCGAAAAGAATGGAGCAGCTGGCATAAGAAAAAGAGTCCAACGCTACACAAAGACTCTCACGATACAATTACCCTACTGGCTTTAGACGAAAATGGAGACATTGCTGCTGGTTGTTCAACTAGCGGATGGGGATACAAGTTATCTGGTAGGGTAGGAGATTCGCCGATCATCGGAAGTGGTTTATACGTCGACAATCANGTGGGAGCCGCTGGATGCACTGGAAAAGGTGAAAATAGTATGCGTTATTGCTCTTCATTTTTGGTAGTAGAACTAATGAGATCTGGCCTCGACCCCACGAGCGCTTGCGCAACCGCACTAAGACGTATTGCAACAACCGATCCTCTAGGTCTAGATTTAGATATCTACCTCATTGCATTAGATAAAGAGGGGCGTTATGGTGCGGCAGGNACAGGAAAAGGATTTCAATATGCTGTGACCACTCCGTACTCAAGCGAAATTTTTGATAGCGAAGCTTTAGGCTCAGGTGTTGTTGGTGTAGAAGGTGGAAATCTTTAAGAGCAGCATTCTAGATATCACTTTATCATCTTCGATTAGTAGCTCATACCAGACTGCACACTTCGTAGTGAGAGGCGTAACTTGACTTCTATCAAAAATAACAATCAGGTTTCCTGGAATTTTGCTGCATTGCAATTTTTTTCTTTTGCAGCTCTTTCCCTTTTTGGCACTTACGGGATGGTCTACTTCCANAGACGCGGATTGTCAAAAATTCANATCGGAATTCTGAATTCTATAGTTTCAGCAGTTTCGATTTTTAGCCCCATGATTTGGGGAATCACCAGCGATTGGCTACAAAAAAGGAAACCATTAGTCGTAGTAATGNATTTNGTTTCAGCTTTACTATTCCCTCTGTTTTGGTTCTTGGACAGTCGTTCTTTCATTTTACTATGTTCTATTCGAGCAATATTTTCATTTTTCTTTCGGACAAGTGTTCCANTGATTGATGCTTGGACATTAGATCACCTATCCCGCGAAGGTGGGGATTACGGAAAAATTCGAAGTTGGGGTTCAATTGGCTATATGATTCCCCTAGTTGCCTCCATATTTATTTTTTCTTCTTCGTCCGAAGGTCAGGCGGAAGTTCTGCTTCCCATGTTTTTTGGTGTTTCTTTATTTCGGATAATATCTGCCATTCAGGCTATCTTTTTACCTGATTACTCAATTGAAAAACGAGAANAAATCAATTGGAGGGCACTAAACATATATCTACATCCGTTTGCTTTGGTATTCTTTTTTAGCGTTTTTATCCGGACTTTCATCTTTGCTCCCTACTTTGCTTTTTTCAACATATATCTTGATCAGCTAGGCGTGGCCGATAACATGAAAGGTTTACCTTGGATTTTTGCCGTTGGGGCTGAAGTCGTTATGATAGCTTTCTCTGGAAGTTTGATCAGGCGATTTGGTGCAGTATCCGGTATTATTTCAGCATTCATAGCGATGTCGATCCGTCTCTTTGTTTTATCAGCTACACCCAGTTGGGAAATGATCTTGTTTGTTCAACTACTTCACGGATTTACCTTTGGAGCCTATCATCCTGCATCTATTCAAATTATTAACAAAATAACACCAGATTTTTTCCGGGCGACTGGTCAAACTTTGGTATCCGTCGTTGGTGCCTCCGGTGGAATACTTGGAAGTTTAGCCGGTGCAGTCTGGGCCGAGGCAAACGGCTACACAATACTTTTTAGAAATTTAGGCCTTTGTGCCTTGGTCGCCACGATTTTGATGTTGGTATCATTTTCGGTTTGGAAAGAGTAGATATTTGACATCGCCTTTTATGCTATGAAAGGGGTATAGATTAGCTACTGGTTGTATATTAGAAGACACATCTGTAGACCTGTATAAAAAATTGAGCCCCTTACATTTAGTTGTCTATTTTAGTGAAAAAGAAATTTGATCAACGAGTGAAATTGGATGTCCTACGGTGTAATTGCTAAATTTTACGAGGATTAAATCGTGGTAACTGTATTTAATTTTTCCATTCTAAATTCAAAAATTAATTGACAAATTGTTATTATCTGTATTATTTCGCACTCAATAATTTGATAGTTCAAGGATATTATGACCAAGACTAAGCAAATAAAAAAACGTAAAAGACGCAAGAGGAACCTTGGAATAGATCAAGAAAAAGCTAGAAAAATGATGTTTGAAAAAGAAGTTGAGACCTTGACTAATAAATTTTTGAACAATCCAAACTATTGTCCCTTAATAGAAAATTCGGATTACCTNTTAGAAAATTATCCAGATATTTTCACAAATCTTGATCATATTAAAGAGTTAGATGAACAAACAATAGTTTGGGATAGGAAAAACGAAATCTTGGTTAACATGAAACGAGAAATCCTTCTTCAGTGGGCTATAGAAAATGATAAAACGGGAGTATGGACAGGTGAGTTNCTAGAATTAACTGATGATTTAATTGAAGAAATTTGCCAAGAACCAGTTCGTACCTATGATGGTTGCTTAGTAACCTATCAGCAAGATGATTTGCAAAAAGCTCGAGCAGATGGACTTAAGTGGAATCCTATTAGAAACACCCTCATGTCGAATCATTCTTGCGAGAAAACCCAAAATCATGAAAACTAAAATAAGATTAACACCTTAAGGTGAGGAATTAATCTGTTTTTGTCGTTTCGCTATCTAATACTCCCAGGTAAATTGGCATACCACTGTGGAATTTGAAGTCTGGGTCAGGTGACTTGATTAAATCAGCTTCTATTTTACCGAAAAATATCACTCTTTCAGTTATATCTTTATGAGAAATGCTTTGAGCTAGTGTCAAATAGTCTTGATAATGCCTAGCTTCTGATCTCAAAAGTGAAACATAAAATTTATTTAACTCTCCATCCAAATAAGGTGCTAACCGGGAAAATCTTTCACAAGATCTTGCCTCGATATAGGCACCACATATGAGTTTATCTACGAACGTTTCTGGCTCATGAGTGCTAACGTTGCTCATCAGCCCTTTAGCATAGCGACCTGCTGTAATATTTTCGTATGGAATTCCTCTAGATTGTATGATTTCTAGAACCTGATAAAAGTGGTGTAGTTCTTCCTTAATTAGTGACACCATTTTGTCTATAAGATCCTGCCTTAACTTTGACTCAGCTTTTGGAACAATTGATTTGCTAAATTTTAAGTTTTTAGCCAATGTATTCAAGTCACCTTCTTTTCGATAAACAAACTTTTCATAAGGCTCTAACCAAGCTAATAGTTTATTTGNACTGTCTTTATCAACTGCATACTTTCGAATAAGCCACATTGCCGTTTGAGCTGCTTTCAACTCACATATCAAATGATCCGAGAGGAGAACAGGCAAGTTCTCAGCTTTCTTAGCTTCAGCAACCCATTCATCGGGAGTCTCACATAGTAAAAAAGATTTAATCGGCTCTAATAATTCTGTATGTTGCACTTATTTAGAATTTCTATATTCAAATTAAACAAATGAGATATTACCACATNATGAAAAAAGTGAGTTGTGGTAGATACAGAGGCCCTATGACAGGAAAAAAAATTACGTACGGGNTCCCCTACTATCGAAGTAATAACCGAAAGAGGTATTTTTGCGATCAGGTTCACAGATATGATCAAGTTGAAAATAGGATATGAGATTTCATCACCGAAAACTTGTTNCTAAAGAACTGATGGTCAATTAAAAGAAAAGAAGAATAGCCACAAATACCATTCTGAAACTTCAAAGCCAGAAAAAAGTTGGTAGGTCGGATTTAGTCTTNTGTTACGTTTTCTTCTGGTTGACTAGCTTGTGAACTGAATTCTCAGAAACTACACATCTTCCAGCTTCTGTTTTTCGCCCCTCTAATAATTCACCTTTGATAAAATGTCTAATGGATTGAGCAGAACAACCTAGTATTTTCTTAGCCCGTCCTCTAGTTATTTTAATAGTTAAGACTCTGACGGGGAAAACGATTCGGGAATGCGAAGATAATCTTTTTGTTGGGAATATTCTAGGTTTGTAGTTTTTAAAATGTTTGTCATTTTATAATTTACGTTTCGATTCGGTTAGGATTTCGGAAATTTGATCGGCGAATCTTATTTGACTGTCGTCTTCTGGGGTATAACCTACGATATTTCGTGCATTTTGGATGCTCCAGAAACGGTGGGTGTTATTGCTAATACCATAGAAAATTTGGAAGGGAACACCATTTTCATCAGTGATATCGTCAGTTTCAATACTTTTGACAACTAGTTGAACTTGATCTCGCAAACTAAGATAAGCACCAAGGGCTCGGTGAACGCGTTTCAAATCTGATGCCCCTAAACCTTCAATATCGGTTTCGCGTGGTCCTCCGATTCGGAGTTGGATGTTTTCTAATTGGACACCATCATTCATTGCACCTGTAGCAAAAACGAATCCTAGTGATTCGTAGGAAATTTTGGCCCAGCCGTAGTAATTATCAGAAATAGGTGGCATCTCAGGCTTCACAAATTCCATTTTNTCNTGCCAGATCAGTCGCTCGTAGAANTCAGCTGCATGATTGGAACTGCANACTACTGCGCGGCGGACGCCCTCCTCGATGCANGTTTGATAAATATTGTAAGACATTGCCACGTTATCTAGTTCTGTCCAAAACTGTCGGTGTGTTTGACTGGCTGATCCGGTGAATCCGCAGTGTACTACTGTATCAATGCCTTTGAAATGCCCGCGATAATTATCACGATCTTTATCCAGCAGGTCAGTAATAATTACATCCTCGACTTTTTNGCCTTCACGGTTGGTATCCTTGATATCAAGAATAGTAAGATCATATNTTTGACGAAGCTCTGATAACATTCGACCGGCAATGTAACCCGT
Organism: Candidatus Poribacteria bacterium; assembly: GCA_002729015.1. Next base: position 6,012 of record PBVO01000111.1, on the reverse strand, counting down.
TCCACCAGTGATCAACACCTTGCGTTTAACCATTAGATTGTCCTCTTTCTTTTGCCATGAATACTATATATCATATCCATTTCATTCCTCATATTCATTCGAACCATCACCCTAATTAACATCTTCATCTCTGGGATTCTATCGAAAACGATATCATATTACAAAATCAACTAAGAAACAAAAAATACTCCTATCTCTCCTTATTTTTATCCCTCACTTCATCTTTTTCTTGAAAATGGTAATCACTGACCAGACATTTCGAAGATCATAGCTTTTTCGCAAACTCTTTGAGGGATACTCTTTATAACCTTGAGAGTATCCTTTTTAATTCCACCAAATTGAGCATCTACCATTTGAAACTACTCTACTAGTGTTTATATGTCCGTCTCTTCTTTATTCATTGGTTTTCCTATCTTATGGCCCCTCGAATTTTCTGCCCAGAATGCAGTTACCTTCAAAATAGGCAGGTGTCAGCGCTAGTTGGTTCTCTTAGCTGACTTCCTTACACCATCTAATTCGGATCCTGTTGACCTGTTATTTGCATTGCTATACAATGCTATGTGAACTTTCTGCTTCATTTCTCATCTCAGGTATATTTGTCTTCTATTCCCGTTCCTTTTTTGACTACATAAGAGCCAATGAGCCGNTATGAGTAGATCTTCAATTCAACTAGAACAAATACAAGATCAAGGGGCAACGATTTCACACCATGTTAGAGAAACTGAATTAGAAAAAAAAGACAGTCCCAATTAGAGGGAGAGGATTTCTTTCAGCGGTTCATCTGGCTGAAAGTAGGCCATATATGGATAGTATTTAATTTAGACACGTTGAAAAATTCGACACAGAGTTAACCTTTCTCACCAATTCGGGATTTGCCTACTTTTAGCCTATCCGTTAAAATTGAACCNCCATTGTTTATGAATATACTGATCGACTAGGAAAAAAGATGAATATTCAAACTAGGCGCTTTCTGTTCGGGACGGCCATGGCTCTGTTTTCTCTTCTTGCTTTTCCAATGAGTTGGGGACAAGGAGTAAAGAAGAAATGGGCTGCCGATGTTCGCATCCGTTTCTTTACAGGTGGATCTGAAGGTGATGGGTTTGGAGCGATTCTCTACTCTGGTGCTTTACAGGCAGCAGAAGATACAGGGGCCAACGTTGAATACTTATTCTCCAATTGGTCTATGGAAACGATGATTCAACAGTTACGAGAATCAATTGCTACTAAACCTGATGGTATTGCCATGATGGGACATCCAGCTGATGATGCCATCAGGCCTCTTGCCATGCAAGCCCAGAAAGCTGGTATTCTGATGACCTATCTGAATGTAGATGTGCCGACCGTTCGTGCCAATTATGGTGGTGGATATATTGGTGCTGACTTGGGTCCGCAAGGTTATGCCCTAGGCGCAGAGGCTATTAAACGTTTCGGTCTGAATCCCAGGGATAAAGCTATCGTTTTTGGGCCTTGGAATGAAAGGAATCGATCGCTACGTGAACTGGGGACAGTCAAAGCATTTGAGGACATTGGGATGGAAGTAGTCAAGATATTTGCCGGGCCAGATACGGCCAAGGATCCAAATCTATTGATACCAATCCACACTTCTGCTTTACTCAAAAATCCAGATACCCGTGTGATTGCGTATCCGGGCGGACAGATTTTAGGAAATGCTCCTGTCTATATGAAAACAGCGCGCAAAAAACCCGGTGATATTTTTATAATTGGTTTTGATACGAGTCCACAGATCATGGATGCTTTTGATAATCAGTGGATTCACCTAACATCGGATCAACAACCTTTTCTACAAGGTTATTTGCCAGTCCTCAGTCTTTGTTTGCAAAAAGTCTATGGTCTTGAACCACTCAGTGTAGATACCGGAGCTGGATTTGTTACACCGGAGAATTATAAATTGGTGGCCGAATTAGCACGTAAAGGATATCGATAGGTAAACCAGAAATGATTTGGATCACACAGTGATGGAACANTCAATTATCGANCTACAAAACATCTCGAAGTCATTTGGCAATGTTTATGCTCTCAATCAAGTCTCTTTTTCTGTTAATGCAGGTGAGGTGGTGGGACTACTGGGTGATAACGGTGCAGGTAAGTCGACTTTGATAAAAATTTTAGCAGGTTTTTATACTCCAGACTCGGGAGAAATACGTTTAAAAGGCCAACTCGTAATCAACTGGAATCCGAGTCGATCGCGCCAATCAGGGATTGAAACCGTTTTTCAAGATCGTGCCTTAGCTGTTCAACAAACAATCGCACGTAACATCTTCATGGGACGTGAAACAAAAACTCGTAACAGGACTTTGTCGTCTCGCCTTGGTTTTATTGACCGTAAGAAGCAATACACCGAAGCTGAACGATTGATGAAGGAAATTGGCTTTACCTCCAAGGTATTTTCTCCAAATTCCATCGTTGGTACACTGTCCGGTGGAGAACGCCAAGGAGTAGCCATTGCTCGAGCTCTCTATTTTGACGCCGAGTTGATTATTCTCGATGAGCCAACAACAGCTTTGTCCTTAACCGAGACAGAGAAAGTTTTCAGTTTTGTTAGAAATGTAAGAGCCTCGGGCCGGTCGGTCGTATTTATTGGTCATAATATCTACCACGTATTTGGGATCGCCGACCGGTTCGTGGTCTTAGATCGAGGAAAGGTAGCTCTACAATGTAACAAAAACGACTATCAAAAACCTGAAGAACTAATTAGATTCATGCAAAAAGTAGCTCAGTCTGGTTGAAAAAAGTTGTCTGTGTCAGAAAGAGATAGATGATGGTCAAAACAATAACAATTCCATCGGTAATTTCCACTTTAATTCGTCGAAATAAAGCTGCATTGAGTACCCTTTTTTTCTTAGCCACAATGATGGGTTGCTTTCTAGTAGCTAATCCAAAAGTGTTTACAGATGTTGCCATCTACAACGCCGTATTCATTACTCTTCCAGTGGCTATTTTTCTAGTTGTCCCGCTGGTTTTCATTGTCACAGGTGGTGAAATAGATTTGTCTTTTCCCTCCAACATGGCAATGGCTTCTTGGGTTTTTTCATTGTCAGTTCAAAGTGGAATACCGCCCGCTCTAGGGTTAATCTTAGCCATTGGGGTCGGAATGGGAATTGGTACTATCATTGGGCTAATTGTAGTATATGGTCATTTATCTTCTCTGGTCTGTACACTTGGCTTTAACTTCTTTCTACGCGGTTTCATTATGATATTGACCGAAGGTCGATCACTTACTGTACTGGCAGTTCAAGATAGCTTATTCCACACCATTTTAGCTGGTACTTTGTTTGGCCTACCAACCCAAATGGGTTGGGCACTACTATTCACATTGGTTTGTGTATCCATTTTTAATCGNCATAGTTACGGTATCCGAGTACATTGTGTAGGTGATAATCCACAAAGTGCAGAGCAAATGGGAATAAATGTCAATAGGATCCGGGTGTCATTTTTCATCTTCGTCGGGTTAGGTGCGTCGTTAGCAGGAGTATTTTCGGTTTTGATCAATTTTTCTTGGTGGCCAACAACAGGCGACGGCTATCTACTGACGGCCTTAGCTTCCGTATTTGTAGGTGGGACACCGACTTGGGGTGGTGTTGGGACTGTCGTCGGCGGGGCACTTGGGGCGACTATAGTCTCTTTCATGGAAACAGGAGTAGTTGCGGCTGGATTGACAGGATTTTACGTCCAGTTTTTCAAGGGATTGATCATAATCTTATCCTTATTAGCTCATCGATATAGCAGTCAACGTTATCGATAAAAAGTCTGATTGGTAATGTGAAAGTTTAAAAGGAGGTACGCAATTGGGAGAAAAGATAACGGTGCGACCGGCCAAATCTGTCGATAATTGGAATCGACTTGTCCAACAGCAACTTCCTGATTTAGCCAGTGAGTATCCACTAACAGACGAACAGGTCGATCGATTCTGGGAGCAAGGTTTTATCGTCTTGAAAGATGTACTGAGTCCAGATGAAATCAACGCTTACGGGGATTCCATTCGCGAGGTGGCGCTAACGCATTTCCGGGCGCGTGGTTGGACAACGTCCTTCGGCAACGCGTTTCTACAGCAGCTCAACTTACGCTACTGCTCGGATGCGGTTATGCGATTTGTCAGTTGTAAACGATTTGGACGGATCGCCAGCCGTTTGCTCCGAACACCAAAAGTCCGAATCTACCATGAACAGGCCCTGTTTAAGCAACCAGGAGGTATCGATTCACACTGGCATCAGGATCAATTCTATTTCCCCTTCGATGATAGTGTGACTATGGGCTTATGGATGCCATTGGTCGATTGCTCTTTGGAAATGGGACCACTTCGTTTTGTCCGTGGCTCACACAAGTACGGCAACCTCGAGGGGCGATCCATTAGTAATGAATCTGCACGATTCTTCGAGAACTTCATNGAAAACGAACGCCTAGAGATTGTTCAAGTACCGGACATAACAGCAGGTAGCTGTTCCATTCACCTCGGATGGACGATACACGGCGCACCAGCNAATANCTCTAATAAGATGCGCGAAGTGATGACGGCCAACTACTTTCCAGATGGAGCGCGTATCACAGATATGTCGCGTTCACCTGATGGACTGCGCTTTGTCGGCGGCTATCTGCCCGGTCAATTGGCCAACGGTCCTATGAATCCAATCATCTATGCTGAAGAAGATTCGTTGAACAACCATACGAAGTGGGATAAGTAACAGGCGGAGGAACGCTTTTAACTATGCGTCGTCAATAGTGTGCCACTTTTAGCCTAAAGATCACATCTCACTCTATCTGTTTGCACATGGAAGAAATTTTAAATTCGTCCAGCTAATTCATAATGCCATATATGGATATAACNGAAACTTTACAGTACAAAGTTGTNCNTCCTCAATCNTTTCCCCAATCCTGAACTNGACTTCNACCTTCCGATCAGGCTTATCCAGATCGGNAAACAGTTCNATGTAACTACTGATATCTTTCCANNACCTAAACTATCTCTACAATAAACAACTGCATTTGTAAANCTAATTTGTTTTTTACCTGAGTTTAAATTTGNTTCTGGTGTTTNAATTGCTATTNCATAGTTAACTTTGCATCTGCATTATCAACGTAGACAGNCAAGGAAATNTGATTAGCNTATTTTCGTAAATTTATACAAAGAACTATAAAAATGTTACAAATAACGAAGACTAACATTAGTATTCTTTCGGCTAAAAACTATGGAAATAAAACTTAATCCTAAATCCGTTTGAGGTAGAAATGGTTTGGTCTTGTATCTGTACATTCGACAACTTTTATAAACTAGCTAATCTGAACAATATTAGAAAAAATAAAAGGCGAATACACCAATGAATTATCGAAATNNGGTCAATTTATCAATTCGGTTACTTGCTTTTATATTGTTGGGCTCATTACTAATTTCCTGTGGAGATGAAAAAAGTGAAAATAGCAATTCGATTAATTAAAGAAGATGTTGATAATGCTTCTCTTGGTCTGTCAGGTAACATTTATCGAAACCAAAAATATCTGTTCAAAATATCAAATCTACCAGTGAATGAATGTAGTATATTTTGTTCAGACTATCCGGAACAGAAAGAAATAATAAACATTTATTTGTATGGTGAAAAAGACTATGTACCAGAGANTTCTCTTCGTTCCAATATACGAAAAGATTTACTTTTGTTGTCGCTAGGGAAAAATGTATAAGCAGACAACTTGCGTCAAATGTATGAAGGAAATAAGGAAATTTATATCGTTAGTAAGGACATAAATAGTAACCAGCTATACTTCCGGTGAAGGAATTGCCAAGCATTATAAAATGCAAAAGCAGGATATGTTCAAGTTTAACGAAATCAGGCGAATGAGAACGAAAGATGATTTTTGGCTATAGAATGGACGAACATTATATCGAAGATGAAACCATTAAGATCGGATATGCCTTTTTGTTCGTTCGTCGGCTAACTCTAGTCGAGTGTGTCGATTTTACTATATTGATGAGGGCAAAACCGATGATGTCAAGAAAGTATT
>PBVO01000110.1 GCA_002729015.1 Candidatus Poribacteria bacterium | reverse complement strand
AGAGTATGCCCACTTTGTGATTAATAATTGCGAATCAAATCAGTGAATATAAATGTTGATGACAGAAGAGCAACCTGATGCCCAGACAGGCTGAAAAATTCCTTTTTATTGTTTTTTGAGGAGAGTGAAGTAGGCTCCAGAAGTTCATCGTAAACTAAATAATCTATTCCAAAAAGTTCTTGATTTCTGAATCAACCCCCAAAATTAGATCTAAAGGTTGGGATGTTAATTAATTTTTGTTTATCTATTTGAAACGATTACAATAATGTATCGTATTTTCATGTATCTCAGATCTATTAGTAGGAAAAATATTTTTTTGCGTCAAACATAAACGTTTTTCTTTTGGTATCGTCTGCTAATGGATGTGATTTTAGGNTGGAGTGATTTGCTTAAGGCAGTCAAGTCCATCGATCAACAAATAAAGACAACTCATAATTAAATTAAGAGGTTTTTAAAATGCGTCAGGATGCAGACCCCCTACCTAAACATGCAGCACCAATGGAATCAATCCATTGTGTTCATGAGGCACTTAACCATCAAGGACTAGATATTCCACTCCCTTACTTGATGGCTGTCTCAGGAGAGCCCTTCCGTATTTCATACAATCGAAGTAACCCAGAACAAAGTATTCATGCAGTCTTCCATAATCCATTACGNACGGTATGTCGTGTAATGGGTCTTAAATACGAACTACACTACGATGCAGAATATGAAACTGCTTGGAATCGTCTATACCAAAACGTCAAGCAAGGCAGAATCGCACTAATTCCTTTTGATAATGGCCATCCATTTTTTGCTGCTAGTTCAGAGCCANACCAAGTTCTTGGGAAAAATGGTTANACAAAAGCTTTCNNTGCTAAAGAACTGGAAAGAAAATGGCTGTCTATTAAAGGCTTTTACGAACTNGGTTTAGATGGTTACTATCAATTCCTGATAGAAGACCGAGATCGGTTGCCAGATGAACGTGAAACTGCTTACAGTGTATTTCGACTGGCGCGAAAACTGATGCGTATCCGTCGAAAAATAGATGGAAGTGCCATGGGAACAGAAGCATATCAAGCACTTTCTAATCATATCGAAGATAGCATTAAAAAAACATGGGAAGTGGCTGAAATAGATTTTAGGGATATCCTAAAGTGGGGACAAACTCCACTTAGCCAAATTTTAGAAGGTAAAGATGTCATTCTCTCTTACCTCCAATCTATCCGTGATAACTTTGAAGATAGAGAGTTAGTGTTATTTGACGAGATTGTTGCTATTTACCAACAGCTGGCTCGACTTCTACGCAAATTAAAAATTAAGTTTCAATTTTCATCTCAACTTCTAGCTGATTTGNNTGAGTNCAACGAAGAGATAAATGGGTTAGGTCNNTCTATATCTCAACGCTTCCGTCAAAAACGTTTTTATCAAAGCCTAAGAGCTTGTCAAAAATTAATTTTGAGNGTTTCATCCTTGGAATATACTGCCATTGACAAATTTGGTGCTATTATCCGACTGAGTGAAAAATTGAAAATATAATTATCCTAGTTGAAATGCCCCTCCAATTTGCTCTGGTAANCTAATATACCAGAGCAAATTTTTTATTATCTTCCCGTTCTTATAATCACTAGAGTGATTTTTATCAGTGGCTGCACGTAATAAGAATTGATCTATGAAAAACTTTATCCGCATTATCAAGTATGGTCGACCTTATTTGGGTTGGCTAATTTTTGGTTTCCTGCTGATACTNGTTTTNGCCCAATCTCAGCTCTTTATGCCANTAGTNCAGCGGTTCGTAATTGACGATATCCTGTCTAAAACAAAAGAAGAATCAATNGNTATNAAATGGTTNAATTTCGAGATAGACCAAGATCCCGTTTCATGGTTGATTATTGTTCTCANAACTATCATTGGTTTNTATATTGTTGTTGGTCTTTTATCATATGTTCGTACTTATGTAATGACATGGATTAGTCAAAAGATTTTATTCGACCTGAGAAAAGAGGCCTTCAGTCACATGCAACAAATGTCAATGCGTTTCTATGATATGCATGGGACAGGCCAAATTCTGTCTCGTGTCAGAGAAGATGTTAGTGCACTTCGTTCATTGGTAACAGATACTTCGATCGATATCTTGACTGATGTCATGATGTTTGNCACCATGATAGTTGTCATGTTCAAATGGAACTGGAAATTGACCTTGGTTTCGTTAGCAGTTCTACCTTTAGTCGTTGGTAACTATCTTTTTTTTATTAATGGAATGAAACATGTATGGCGAGGATTGAGAAATAAATGGGCTGACCTGTCGACCGAAATGTANGAATCTGTNGCAGGAGCTAAAGTTATCAAAGCCTTCCATCGTGAAGAACANCAAGAAGAAAAAATCTTTCATGGAATGNAAGACATGCTAGATGACNAACTTGATCTAGCTAANCAACGTACGACCATGGGTCGTGTATCTATATTTTTTCGTTCTTTAGGTAGTGGTGTAGTTCTTTGTTANGGAGGNTATTTAGTTGTCAATGAGGAAATGACAGTTGGTACGATGGTGGCTTTTTATCAATTTTTGGGCAGCCTTTATGGTCCTATGATGAAATTGGTAAATATTAATGCGACTATCCAAGAAGCACTAATTTCTGCAGAACGTGTTTTTGGATTNTTAGATTCAGAACCAACGGTGCCGGAAGCACCTGATGCTGTTGANNTGCCTCCAGTTAGGGGTAGTGTNAAATTCAGTGGTGTATCNTTTAGTTACGAACCGGANAAACCAATTCTACAACAAATAACCTTTGAAGTGAAGCCTGACTCAATGATCGCTTTGGTTGGACCTTCGGGATCAGGGAAAACAACTTTGGCTAATNTGATTTCCCGTTTCTATGATCCAACTGAAGGNCAAATTACCATTGATGGGTATGACCTAAAATCAATCAAAATCCGCTCTTTAAGAGATCAATTAGGTGTTGTTTTACAAGATAACTACCTTTTCCAAGGTTCAATCGCTGACAATATCCGTTTNGGTAAGCTCGATGCCAGTGACGAAGAAGTTGTGCAAGCNGCGATNTCAGCTAACGCACATCAATTTATTGTTGAAGAGTTAGCTCAAGGTTACCAAACAGAAGTTGGAGAAAGAGGCGGTGGCTTGTCAGGCGGTCAAAGACAGCGTATATCTATTGCGCGGACAATACTCAGGAATCCGAGGGTGTTGATACTCGATGAAGCTACTTCCGCCCTAGATTCTGATTCGGAGTCAAAAATCCAACAAGCACTGAGTCGACTAATGGAAGGACGTACCTCCTTTGTTATCGCACACCGTTTGTCTACTATTTTGGATGCTACATCTATTGTAGCTTTAAAAGACGGTCGAATCGCCGAAATGGGAACTCATGAAGAATTACTGGCCTTAGATGGCCTGTATGCTGACATGTATCACAAACAATTTAAAAAAAGAAAGAATCAATTGCAGTAGATATAGACTAAAGCACGAGCGTAAAAATTCCCTACGGCTAATAAGGTGTAAGAGCATTACTAAGACTAATTTGATTCTGTACCAACATTATAGCTCAAAAAAATCTCATGATTCCTCGCAACACTGATTGCTTCAAATAAGTTTAGGTTTTGCTTACCGTTCATCTACTAAAATCTAGCCCATCCTGCGCACGAATTAATAATCATATTATTTTGATCCTTGAATCTCGGTCAGATAGTTGATAGTTCTGTCTTAATTGGATAATAGTCAATTAGCTTAAAAACTATTTATTATTCCCAATTAGTTGTAATACGACAAGATATCTTCTGCCGACCCATGACTAGTCGCCAACTCAACATTTGACACCTTAACGTAAATTAGCGTAGTATGCTATTAATCCTTTTGAAGGATTTTGTAAGGTTTTCAGCTTGAGCTCAAANCAGAAAAGAAACGTCAATTTCAAAAAGAAAAGGACTTAAAAATGCAATCAGTAAGTACGAAACCAGGTTTTACTTCTCTCTTCAACGGCAAAGATTTAACTGGTTGGGTTGGAGATCCAGACCTTTGGAAAGTTGAGGATAGTATTCTAGTTGGTCGAACAACTAAGGATCTGAGCTATAATGATTTTTTGAGAACAGAGAAAGAATACACCAATTTCGCATTTACTTGTGAAACACGGCTGCGGGGATATAACAGCGGTATTCAGTTTCGTAGCATAGTACAAGAAGACGGTCATATGGCTGGTTATCAAGCTGATATTGGCGATCGGTGCTGGGGAGCACTCTACGAAGAGATGTTACGTGGGCATTTAGTTCATTATCAACCTGAGATNGTGGAATCGATTCTGAATGAGAANGANTGGAATCAATANCAAATCCTCGCCGTAGGCGATCATATTTTGCAAATTCTGAACGGAGTCGTAACCGCAGAACTTGACGATCCAGCAGGTGCGCGATCAGGCCTAATAGGACTACAGATCCATTCTGGACCGCCACAAGAGGTTGCATTCCGCAATCTTTCTATCAAAGAGTTTTGATGAAATTTTGATTTCACCAATTCTAGTATATATCTTTTTTTGAATCAGGTTTGTATTGGTTAAANGNAATTATTCTGGAGGAAATAACAGGTGAAAAATTACAGAACGGCAATTCTCGGCGGACGTCGCGGGGTTCACCACGCNGCNGCTTACAAAGATCTAGAAAATATGGAAGTCGTTGCCATCTGTGAGGCTGATAATCAACGTAGAAAAGATGTNGCCGACCTCCTGAATGTGGCTGCTTATGANAACTATGAAGAAATGTTGGAGAANGAACAACCAGATATAGTTCANGTTGTAACTATGCCAACTATACCTCGTCATATTTGGATAAAATCAGCNGCCAAAGTTGGNGTNCAGGCCTTGGTAATTGAGAAGCCGATCGCNCTCCGGCCTCGGGAGNCTGAACTTTTAGATCTAGNAGAACAAGAAACNAANTTGAAAATTATTGTTAATCANCAACGGCGATACTTACCNTTTGCAGANCAATTGCGTCAGTTCCAGTCAGANAAGTCTCTAGGCCAGATTCACTTTGTTCGTGCAAGTACAGAGGGTGANATCACCGATATNGACACGCATTTGATGGACTTAGTTTTGTTAGCAGTTGGAGATGTTGCNCCAACTGCTGTNTGGGCAGCTATTGATGGTGGNGAAACCTACGATTTNGATTGGCTAAATTGTCCNGAAAANTTGATGGCAACTTATACNTTTNGTGGTGGAATTCGTGCTTTCTTTGAATCNACTAGGNNAGCTTTGGGAAGTGCAGATTTTCCATCNTGNAANCCGCGGTGTAATATTGATATCTGGGCAACGAAAGGTCGAATCTGGTGGAGAGAAAATGGNTCTTGGGGNTATCTACTGAATAATANTGAACCACAATTTNTCCAACCTACAAATTTNGGTCAGGATGATATATTGGCCCAGCGCCNCTTTACTCAAGCGATAGCAACTTGGTTGCAGGATGATAGTAGACCACACCACTGCAGGTATTCTATTGCTAAGTTGGGTTTTAATGCTATCATGGCCGCTTATCGTTCAGCATTGAAGGGACAGCGGTTAGATACCAATTCCCAACTTGCAGATGATGAGTGGGAAGAACTACGAAAAAGGTTAATTCAGCCACAGAGGGTGTAATGGAAAAAGTGCTTTCATTTTTGGGGCTCGAAGACGGGTGTCCAATTTTGATTGAACCCATTCCGGAGTAAAATTTCACAATTCTTGATGTACTGTTGAGAAGCTTGGTCCCCACCTGATCGAAAAGAATTGGCTTGTTGGAATTTATCTAAGGCTTGGGCAATTTCCTTTCGTTCNAAATATTCAAGGGCCTGATGAAAGTACTCAATCCATGTGGTATCAGNATAGTCTTTAGCATAGAATACTTCATGAACTATCACCGCTTCATCTTTTCCAGCTACTCTTAATTGACCGAACCGTCGCCAAAGAAAGTGATCGCAACTATTTGTNAACTTTTGAGTTAAATCACAAAATAGATTACTAGTCTGACAATGAGAGATTGAAGATTCTAGTCTGGCAGCCAAATTTACCCGATCGCCCAAAATAGTATAGCTNAGCCGGTTACGAGAACCAAAAGCACCAATCAGAGCANTTTTTGAGGAAGCNCCTCCGATTTTCATTTCATTAAAAAAAGGNTTTTTGAGTTTTTGTAAGGCTCGAATACCATCAAGCGTNGCCATGACTACTCGCATTGCGTGGTCTTCGGCTGTCCCAGTAACTAGGTTTCCACCTCGAAATGACATGACCGCATCACCAATATACTTGTCAATAATCAAGTCATGTTTTTTGTGAGCTTCNGTGACNACNGCCATAGCATCTTCAAGGTGAGTTTTGAGAGTATGAAGATCTCCGCCCAATTGCTCAACAGTCTGAGTAAAACCTTTCAGGTCACAGAAGATGACAGTAGCAGGCATACTAACGGTTTNATGATATTCNTTTGGCTTACGAAGAAAATGGTTGGATACTTGAGATGGAAGTGCTAAATCGAGTAGTGATTGAAATTGGTGGTTAGTAATCTCTAAGANGAAAAAACGCATGATAATAGCAGTTAGTAGCATTCCCATTAAGGAACCAAGAACCAAATAGAACTCCGTGATTTGTGCGTCCATTAACAACTGAGGANTNTCATCAGGTCCTACCTTGGAATAAATAGCAAAAATAAGTCCAGTGANTAAAANCGTATAGACTAAGACTGTAGCTTGTATCGTTCGGTTAAAAACCTTGGAAGGCTTAAAAAATTGTTGGCTTTCTGTTGTCGTCAGCAAATTCAGAGCTCGTAACATTCTCAAAGTTCTCAGAGTCCGCATGACACGGAAAAGTCTGAAACCACGTACAAAACGAAAGCCCTGACTACTAGCTGGAAGGGTTATCAGCGCATCTANAATTGGTAATGTTGAAATTAAGTCAATTAGGAACCAAGGTGAACGCAAATACTCACCACGTTGGATTGAAATTTTGATAACCAAGTCTAATACAAAGACTATATCAATAGATAACGCAGCCCAAAAATAAACTGATTCCAGATTCATTTTGGCCCAAATTCCTATTAAGTTTCCGAGGTAAAGACAGATGGCTAAACCTGCCAAAATTAACATCGGATTCTCTATACGCTCGAAAATCCTAGGCCTTGGAGATTTTGTAGTCATTTTGGATCAAATTACAAACATCGTTAATAACCAGAAATTCGAGGTGTGCCAATATCAACCGCTAAAGCCAAGGAATCAAAACTTTGTTTCATTAGTCCAAATCGAATATCAGCATAGCTATCGTCATCCCAAAGATTATTGAATTCACCAGGGTCAGTGTCTAAGTCAAATAATTCACCTAAATTATGNCCATGATAATTTACCAATTTGTATCGTCGATCACGAATCATAGTTGCGTAGGAAGTCTTGTCAGGTAGAGCTTGGTAAAACTCCGACCGGACAAAATCTCGATGATAGTCAGGATTAGTCTGTCCACTTAGAATAGGCCATAAAGAGTTCCCCTGAACCCGATCAGGAATCGGTAAATTTGCAGCATCTAGTAGTGTGGGAACTAAGTCCGTTAATTCCACCAAAGCATCAGTTCGCAAACCAGATTCGAATTTTTCCGGGTAGGAGATAATTAGTGGTACCCTAACTAGTGCTTCATAAAAGCGACATCCTTTCAATCGTAGGCCATGATCCCCGGTCATATCTCCATGATCAGAAGTAAAAATGACAATAGTATTTTCTCTCTGGCCAGATTCTTCCAGTGCAGCCAGAATACGTCCTACGTTTTCGTCAATTAGTTCGACCATAGCCCAATACTTAGCCTGGTATAATTTGCCATTGAAATCANCTGGGTTAGTAGGTTCGGATTGAAAATTAATAGCTGACAATCGATTTTGGGCTTCGAGGTCCGAAGACTGAAAAAGTGGGCCTGGAAGTTGATCCAAATCAAACCGGTCTACCAATTCTTGTGGGGCATCGAAGGGAGCATGAGGATCAAAGCAGTTAAAACTNAATAACCATGGTCCCTCTCGTTCTTGGGTCATAAAGTCAATAGTTCGGTCTGCACACCAAGTTGTCTGATGAAATTCTTTCGGAATGTAACCATTTTCAGCCAGCATTTGTCGGTAATCGTGTCCTTTCGATTTGATCCAATCTATATAGCCATGTCCTTCGGCCCAGTCATCCCCAGGATGATGCGACCAATCAAAAACACGATACCCATCGCTTACGCGAGGTTCAATTCGACCTTGTGCACCTGATAGATGGAATTTGCCTGCTAAGCCACAATCGTATCCGGCATCAGCCAAGGTTTTTGTAACTAAAGGTGCTGCTTCATCCCAAATCTGATTNCCATTAATACAAGCGTGAACCGACGAAGGATACATACCAGTCAAAAANCTGGCTCGACTAGGGGTNCATATTGGGGACTGGCAATAGGCATGAGTAAAAGCTACCCCTTCAGATACTAATTGATCAATATGTGGAGTACGAATATANGGATTATTCAAACAATGAATTGTNTCGTAACGCTGTTGATCAGTACATAACCANAATATATTGGGTCTTGTATCAGGCATTGNATTCTCCNGNAGGATTTNTNATTTAATTTAANTNGTNGGTTAGCGGGTTGTTTGATAATATCTTTTGAATGGTCTATCTAAAATGCCAGCTAGGTTTAATTCAACCCCTAGGCCAGGAGTAGTAGGTAAGTTGATATAACCATCCTGACTTTGAATGACTTGAGGGTTTTTCAGTATTTCTTCTGCAAGTTGAGTTTCTTGCTGATTACCGACAGTTTCTAAAATATGACCATTTCGAATGAAGGCCATAGCCTGTAATCCTTGTGCTANCGATAGTGGTCCGTTTGGGTTATGAGGTGCTAATGCGACATTATTCATGGCAGCAACACCCGCTAACTCATGAAATTGACCGAATCCTCCACTGTTACCTAGGTCTGGCTGGAAAATATCAATTGCTTGTTTGGTAACCATCTGCAGCATGTTCCGGTCGTAAATAGTGGCGGTCCGTTCGCCTGCGGCAATTTTAGGACCACCGCAAGCATAGCTAGCCTGTTTCAAGATTTGGAGCCCGCTAATATCTTCGGGTGGCACAGGTTCTTCAATTAAATCAACTAATCCTTTTAAGCCATGAACCAGTTTTATGGCGGTAGCACTGCTGAGTCGAGCGTGACAATCTACCCATAGTTCTACGTTTTTCCCATGTATCTGACGAGCATACTGAAAATATTCAATAATCTCTTCTATAATCTGACTGGAAATCCATTGATGTTCATTTTGACTTCCATCAACTTTGCCCTTGGTCCCAGAATATGCTGCTCCACTGGCTTCGTATTCTGAACCGTCATGGGACACTCGCTTTACTTGCCCATAATAAACAGGTAACGTAGTTTTCATTACCCGATAACCTCTTTGACGAGCAGAGGTAATATTATCAGCAAACTCTGTTGGTGAACTTCCACCTGGGATATGACAATAAACTGGAATTTTATCTTCGAAGGTTGGACCTCCAAACAATTCATATATCGGTCTACCAATTTCCTTCCCTTTGATGTCCCACATAGCCATTTCAATAGCGCTTATAGCAGTAACTGCAACGGTACCAATCGTCCATTGGTTATCTCGATACATACGTTCAAAGTGTAATGCTGGCTGTCGTGGGTCTTTACCAACCAAGGCAATATTTTCAGTTAAGTTCCGGACTGCATGCATGGTAGCATCATCAAATCGTTTGGTGACGACTTCTGAAACTCCAGTGATACCCTTATTAGTATGTATTTGAGTAATGATCAAATTTCGAAAGTTGGCATCAACTAGCCGAACATCAATCTCGGTTATTTTCACTGTTTCTTTTTCCCACTCAATTTATGTTTTTTTAGTCTAGGTAGTCCATCTCAGGACGAAGTTGCCAACGGTACTGATTAGTAGGTTTGGTTTTTTTTGCCCAGTTAGAAATAATGTTGTAGTCAGCCTTCTTCCGTTTTATGATTTCAGCAATCTGGTTTGGCTCCCAGCCATCAAGTATTCGATCAATCAATTGTCGCTGAATATCCGCATATTGAGTTTGATCAGCCAAATCATTCAATTCGTCCGGATCGTTGACTAAATTAAATAACTGGACCGGTTGGCCATGATAGTAGTTTAATTTCCACTCATCCTGACGTATCATTCGATGCTGATGATTATCGTGAGTACAAAACTCAGAAAAAGCCACATTTTGCCAATTGGCTGTTTGACCGGATTGTATCAGTGGCAACAAACTTCGGCCTCGACTGTTAGGTAGAGATGGGGCTGATAGTGCACCCAATAATGTTGCATTCAGATCTAAGGAGCTAATTACTTGGCTAAACCGTTTCCCCTTTGGTAACTGGCCGGGCCAGCATAGAATAGCTGGGACTTTAACTGAGTGTTCATAAAATGTTTGTTTCCACCATAAATCATGCTCGCCTACCTGTTCTCCATGATCCGACATATAAACAATTAAGGTGTTTTGGTCCAAATTGTTCTTCCGTAAAACGTCCAAAATTTGTCCAATCAATTTATCCATCCGAGTTACCAAAGCCCAGTAGGCTGTTCTAGCCCGCAAAATTTCAGCTTCTGTCACTGATTCAATTCCCGTCTCTTTTCGCCATGAATGGATAAATGGATGAAGTTGGTCAGAGAACGGTTGTCGTATTTTGGGTAACTTCATTTGCCCTTGATAGAGTTGGTAATCTTCCTTTCGAGCTACAAATGGCTGATGCGGTAGCATCAAACCGACAGTTAGGCAAAATGGGGTTAATGGTTTCCCAGATTGGGACAGTTCTCTTCTTTCTTGCCCCAATTTGTTTATATAAGCCACAGTTTCTTTCACTACATCTTCGTCATGGACTTGATAAGCATTTTGACCCGCTCCAGATTTGGTCAGGCTGATTCTTCTAGGACCTTGTGTCCCTTGCAATTCACCGTGATCTACATCACTACTTTCCGTATAGTTGGAGCAATGATCGCCAACGTACCGTTCAGTATAACCACGTAATTGATCAGGACCAATCGAATGCATCCGCCCAAATAAAATAGGTTGGTATCCTGCGGCTCCCATGGCATGAGCTAAGGTTGGGATACCTGAATCTAATGTGTGATAGTTGGTCCAAACCTGATTTTCGTATGGAAATCTACCGGAAAACATTGACATTCGAGAAGGTGTACAGATAGGTGAAGGACAATAGACATTTTCTAAGACGATACCTTCAGCAGCCAATTGATCCAAATTAGGTGTATGAACCAGTTGATCCCCGTAGCAACCTGCTACTGCTGCAGCATGTTGGTCCGAATGGATATAAAGTAGATTGGGTTGGTTGACTGACTGGGTCATTAGATTACCTTTTCAACTGTTAGTCATCATACCACAAACTGCTAAGGGTGCCAACGACAGGATTCATTTTGATGAGTGTAAACTCAAGTTGTGACAGGGATTCAGCAGGAAGAGTGAAAAAAATAACCCAAACGGCTAAACAAATTGATTAGTCTGACCGATAAGGAATCAGCCAGTCAGTTGAAGCGACAACCGCCACTGACTAAGCCACGGAGACCAGGGTCAAAAAAAGATTAAACAAAACGACCCACACCTCCGATAAGAGGACAACCCAGTCAG
>PBVO01000109.1 GCA_002729015.1 Candidatus Poribacteria bacterium | reverse complement strand
GTTTTTATGGTGTTAAATTCTGCTCTTCAACCACATGAGACTCGGTTGTTAGCTAACTACCCTAACCCTTTCAACCCGGAAACTTGGGTGCCATTCGAACTAGCCAAAGGTGGATTTGTGCAGCTGATAATTTATAACACATCAGGATTCGTAGTCAAAAAAATTGATTGTGGATACATGACTGAGGGCCGATACCTTGGTAGAAACAAAGCAATTTATTGGGATGGGCGAACTGAAATGGGTAATATAGCACCATCTGGAGTCTACTTCTACAGATTGGTCACTGCGGACTATACCCCAATTAGAAAAATGGTTTTACTCAAATAGCCATAGGTGAATTAGATTTGGACCCGTTCAAGATTCATCCCGGTTTTTCTACAAACCAATTACTTTCTACAACTCAATTACCTTGCTGTGTATTATGTAGTACATTGGTATCTAAGAATACAAACTCTTCCCCTAACAGCAAAGCCCCATACAGTTTACGTCCTATCAAACTTACTTCACTTGTACTTTTCATGGAATAATTTTGACTAGAGTATCTAGATCAGTTGATTNTTAAAAAGTTAGCTGTAGCCTAGAACGGAAAAGTGTTTTNAAGAGTAGTAACAATTGATAGAAGCNTTATAANCCTCTTCTTACTAAATACAGTTACTTCCTATATTTCAGGTATAGNATTTGCGAATAATTACTGAAGAGAGAATGATTAATTTGAGGGGAATTGTCGAAACCCACATTGATTTCAAAAACTTGTATGGCACTATCGTTTTGTATCATAAATTTTCCAAAAAGCTGTTGGTATTCTACTCAGTTTGGAGTTTAGAAACTAACTTTTATAGATTTAGAAAATAAACGTTTACTTGAGGCACGATGCCATATTACTTTTTNCTGAAAAGTATCTAACATATTAAATAGTTTATGNTTGGTTTGCGAGTATCGGTCTTGACTTGACAAGCCATCCCAACTTAAGTATAATGCCACGGTTCGGTTCAAAAAAGCGTTCGGGCTTATAAAAACTTAAGGAGATATAAAATCCAATCGTTATGAAACAGGTTCTCACTTTAGTAGCGGTCATGGTGATGATTTTTGGTGTCGGTTGCGACCAGAACANTAAAATTGTCACAGATATGGAACTCGGAAGAGATTATTTAAATGGTTCGGGCAGTTTGAATGATGCAGTCCGACATCTTAAAAAAGCCAAAGAAACCGAACAGAACCCCACGGAAGCTAGAGTTCTGTTAGCANTAGCCTATTTCTATGGACTCTCCACTGGAGATGCTACGGCNTTGGGGAAAACCACTGAGTATGAGCGCGATGGGAAAGCCTTAGCATCTAGTTTGGGAAGTGCTGAATTACAGGCGATTCTCGACTTACTGACTGAGCGTCATCGCTATCACAAGGGAGCGATGGATGCCATTGTTGCGGCTGGTAGTAATTCTGTTCCTGTTTTGGTTGATGCNTTTGCTACTTCCCTGTATACCAAAATACAAGGTGAAGTAGAAGAAATGCTTATCAGGCTGGGGCAAAATGATATTACATCCATCGTGAATGAGTTAGGAGACTCTAGGTTGACTGAAGCTCGAAAAATTAAGCTNGTCCGGGTTATTGGTAAAATCAATAATTTATCTTCCAAACAAAAATTAGTTAGTTTTCGCGGTGATACTAGTGGAGCATTACAAATGGAAGTTGATGCGACACTTTACCAACTTGGAGAGAAAGAATACCGGTCAGGATTGATCACAGGTTTAAGTAGTAGTGATCTAGAAGAGCGGCGTGTCGCAGCACGTGCCATGTCNNTNNTAGATGAATCGCCTACAGACGATATNCTGAAANCAATGAAAGATGATGATGTGCAAGTTCGTCTGCATTCTGTCAACGCATTGGCCTTGCATCCTGCAAAAACTGCCTTAGATCCAGTATTGAANCTTCTTGTATCTGATCCAGACGTAAGTNTCAAGCAAGCGGCAACAGCTGCNGCAATCGAGCATATTGAGAAAGGNTATGGTAAAGGGCTCGCAAAGCGTCTAGTCAATATGGTCAAAGAACTGGAGAATCCAGACGATCGGTTACGAGTCATAAAGTTGATTAGAACCGACCGCATTCGTAACCAAATTAAGGTTAACAAGTTTGAGAATTTAGAATATCAGATTTACGAATATATGGAAGGTAAAGAGCAGAACGAAATGGTAAAGCGAGAGTTGAATTTTCTGCTTAATGATCTGGATGGGGCTGAATAATCTCTCTGTTTTTCAGGTAGCTCACATTTGCCCGCACNNNGTNGGGGCANATNTGAGCTACCTAGCCCCTGATCTTAAAACTNCCATCATATTATTGTGCCCTAAATGGTTTANTCCCCTTCAACCAACCAAAATTCTCCTCCACTCTGCTCTGCCAGATTCCGCATAATCACAGCACCGGGGAAATTAGCAGACATGTCAGTCGCCATAGCGAAGACTTTTGCACCAACTGGTACTTGACTCTTTATTTTGGTGAAATCGGGAATGCCCGCGGAGGTCAATATACCATCGCTAAATAGAACCACAATTGTCGGTTGACTGGAACCAATTTCGGATAATGCGTTTAACATATCTTGGTCAGAGGACAATGAGGTTTTCTCCGGCTGGGCGTTGCCTAAGACTTCTGATGCTTGGCTAATATTGGGTCTACTAACCGGCAAAAAATTGGCATGCCATGGATCGATAGTTTCACCAAAAGTCAGTAGATTAAATTGATCTTTATCTTCCAAAAAGTCCAGTGAGTCCTGCAAGATTAGGCGAATTTTACTCAAGCGTAGTGGACTCAGATTCAACATGCTAGACGACAAGTCGATCATGTAAATTATTCTCTGTGCACCAGCCTGACGTTCAATAAACTTGACTAACCGGCTTTTTGGGCGCTCGTTGGTTTCGTTTTGCTTAGAACTAATCGCTACTGGTTGCTTAACAGACGGAAGTTGTTCGGGGATATTAATACTGCTATTTTCTAAGCCAATGTGTTCATCCAAACGCGGAGTTTTGGACATATCGAAACGTGTCGCTTTAGCTGCTGTAACAACACCTCTATTGGTCAAAGGTACGTTACTAGTTAGTATTTTGACATTCGTTTGATTTGTAGGTGTAGTAACTTCTCTTCGCTGAAGTTGAACACGTTTGGGTGGAATAATCCGTTTGGTCCTTTGTTTGGGGGCTTCCATCATAACCCCTTCTATCTGGTCAATGCGACCTTCCTGATTAGCAGGCACCCAAAAGTAATAACCAAGAATACATGCCAGCAGGTGGAACACCACAGATATACCGAAAGCCGAATTTGAACGGTGAACGCTTTTCAACTAATAAATACTCCCAGACGAAGACAAAGAATACACCGATCTTAGAAGATGTGTCCAGCTATTTATTTACTTGTTCTAATCAACTGCAACTCAACTGATTTCTTTTCGAATCTAAGTTCAGGAAACAATGGAACGATTTAATCTCCTGTTTTTCGACAAACCAAACATCGAAAATTACCTATGATTTGCCGAGTAAGTATTCTAGCTATTTCTTTTTTTTTCCTTTTTTCATCTAAATTATTTGCTCTAACGTTAGTTTCGTCCGGTCAACAACAAGCCATTATTTGGATCANCCNAAACGCAGNTTCTGGCGAAGAATGGGCTGCTAGAGAAATTCAAGATTATATCTACCAAATCAGCGGTGTCCAACTTTCTATAGAGCGATTTTCTCGTTCTAACAGCCGACTCAAATACATTTCGATTTGTCCTATAAGATCACATCTTTCTAATCCTGAATTGACTCAGGATGACTTAGTCTTTTTTTCTGATCCTAGTGCCGACCAAGAAGGCTATATCGTTCGATCTCAGTCAGAAAGTATTTTGATTATTGCAAGCAATGATACTGGATTAATTTACGGTAGTTATGCTTTGATTGAATCTATTCTGACACAACTTACCGGCTTAATCAGTACAGATCTCGATTTTTTAATGCCTGANACAACAGTAATTGAGTTAGATTTTATTAATCTGCAGCAAGCTCCATTTTATCCGATTCGGGCTACATTAGAAATAATGGAACCCGATTGGCTAGTTCGACATCGGCTAAATATGAGTGGTGGAGAGGGTGTTTGGTCAGGTACGGGAAACGATGACGGTCTGGGAACCGCATTCAAATATGTACGAGGTTTTGACACTTATCAAGATGATCCGCTAGTTAGACGNGAAGAACGAATCCAATCCTTGAGTAATCGGTTTCAGTTACTGANAGCACGAGGGGTTGAACCGTATTTGTTCATGTATGTAACAGGTGAAGCCACACAGGCTTTGATAAATCAACGCCCTGATTTATTTGAGCCACCAGTTTTTTATGGTGGCTCAAGAGACGGTATTAGCTATCGACCATTTTGCTGGACCAACCCCGATTTTTTACAATTANNNGGNCAGCTNGTTNAAGAAATCGTCAGGACTTATCCAGATCTCGCNGGCTTTCACTTGCGAGCTTGGGGGNATGAGACTAGAGCNTGTAATTGTNCCAAATGTGGTGATCGTAGTGCAGTTGGTCAGCAAAATTTATGGAATTTNTTTTTCACTATTATCGAAGCAGCAAGAAATATACGGCCAAATTTTAAGTTCTATCTTTCCGGTTATAATCAATCCTGGTTGCGNGACCCAGACGGAGCCTATGCTAGTCAATTACCACTAAGTACTATCTTCTCAAAGAAATGGGGTTACGACGGCGAACCTGTAGCTGACCCAAAGGTGCCATTAGCGTTGCTTGACCGGTTAGGAAAAATCGGACACCATTTGATTGTTTTGTCTCATGATGTAGAAGAAGTTATGCCTCTTTGGATGATTGAAGGTGATTTGTTCGTAGAGGGNGTTCGGAAATTCGGGACAGATCAACCNAAAAAAGGATTAGGTGGATTCACAGTTCAAGGAGCATCTGTTGGTTTAGGACCAATAGACCAAATTCTAAGTGCTAAAATCAATTTTGACCCAAATACTGACCACTTCCAACTTTTAGAAGACTATTTGGCTAACGGATATGGCTCCCAAGTCTCACCCAATATTATGTCGGCAATCAGAATTAATACTTGGGTAATGTCAAGTTACTTCTCAGACTACGCTGGCTCATCGTCAATTACAGGGGATTATGGTAAAGGATCAGCTATGTTTGCAACCCGTTTTTGGGATATTATTGGAACATCCGCAGTTCAGGATATNCTGTCAATTCCAAGCTTAGAGCAAGCAATACATGCCAGNGATAGACTGGTGAGTTTAACAGANCAACAAAAACAAGCGACTGACTATATAAAAATGTCAGTAACAGATATACCCAATACGACTAGCCAAAATCGACGTCAGGCTTTACTGGATACAATGGAAATTTTCGAGATGTGGCTCAATTTTTTTTCCTGCCGCCAAAATTTAGTGCAAGCTATTGTCATGGGCTATACACCAGCTATTAAACCAGAAATAATTCAGTCCCACATCCAGATGGCGAACAAATACAATGATGCCATGCAAATCAATATATCTCAAATTCGCGATTATGTGCCAGTGTTCGGTTATTCCCGACCGACTATTGTGTCAAGCCTGACCGAGAAACTGAAAGAAGAAGCGACTTGGCTGAGGCAGTTCCCTGTGCAGACTATAATTCGGGAGTTAAAAGAAAAATCAGAAGAAAAAACTGATTTGGTAATCACAGAACCACATAATCATCCCAATCCTTTTAGACAAAGAACGACTTTCGTCTATGAGCTTAGCCGTTATGCTGATCAAGTGAAAATCCTTATCTACAGCGCGTCAGGCCGTCTACTGCAAAGACTAGATGGCTTTGCAGGTCGTCGAGGTTATAATGAGACAGTTTGGGATGGTAGAGATCAGCAAGGTCGGATTTTGCCAAATGGAGTCTACTTCTACACAATTTCTGCCGAAGATAACTCAATACCCAAATCAGAAAAGCATAGACACAAAGTCTATGGCAAACTTGCCATCCTCCGTTAACATTTACTAAAGATAAAGAAATCAGTCTGATTCTGAAGGAAATAACTTATCTAGAGTAAGCAGAGATTCGGACAGATCCGCCCTTGTTTTTCGGATCTGTTTCTGCTGTTTTAAATACTCCTCAGTCTTTTCAATTTCATTTTGACGTTTCCGTTTAGCTCGCTCTATTCCACTTTTCTGGTCTCTATAACGGATCTGCCATTCACCTTTTTTCTTAGCTGTTAAGACGAATTCACCCAGCATGCGACCGTTAGCATATTTCAATAAATCACGAATAACCCAGTAAACGTCGGAGGCCGAGTAAGTTAACGGATTATGGTCGGATTGTTGACTAATATACTCAACCACTTGACGGGCAACCTCTCCTACCTCTGCGGCAGTATAGGACTTTTCTTCAATTCTAATCACGAGTCTATTTAACCAACAGCTTTGACCGTAGGCATTGGTTTAGGTTGATGACTATGCTTACTACACAGGTCAGTGTTACGAACTTGGATTAGCTGGCTAGCTATAGACACAGCTATTTCTGGCACTGTTTTTGAGCTAATATCAAGACCGATAGGGGCAAAAACTTTGTTCAATCGATCAGTTGAAACACCTAGTTCCACCAGATCATCAAATATGAGTTTGATTTTCCGTCGACTCCCAATCAANCCAATATAACGGGCATTCGAGTTAACCACAGCATGAAGGGCTTCCTCATCATGGTTGTGGCCTCGGGTAACTATTACTACATAGGTCAANTCATCAATAGGATAGCGGCCCAATTCTGTGGCTATATCTCCAACAATAACTTGGTGAGAATCAGGAAGGTNCCGGCGAGACGCGAGATCCGCTCGGTCGTCAACAACCACTACATCAAAATCAATCCAATTACCCAAATGACATAAGGCTTGACCAATATGCCCCGCGCCAGCAATTAGTAAAGTCGGCCGAGGTTGAATTGGTTCAACGAAAACAAGAACTTCACCCTGATCGAAATCTAGAGAACATAGTTTTGGCACATTAGATTGAAGGACATCAGCGCCNATCTTATCTACTTGCAACGCCAAATTAGGAGCACTAAAGCCACTAANTGTCTGGCCACTNTTGGAAACTAACCGTTTCTGACCAATAACCACAGAATCAGCATTACTTTCAACAATGGTAGCAACAAATAAGGGGATTTTTTGGTCGTAGAGATCTTGTAAAGTGGTAAATAAGTCATATTCAGTCTGGGTTTTTGGCAAATCTATGAAAATTTTCATTTGCCCACCACAGATTAAACCATCATCCCAACCATAATCATTGTCCAGCTGAAATTCAAGCAGGTGACAACCNCCTTTACTGATTGAGTCAATAGCTTGTTGTCGAGCTTCCGCTTCTACACANCCACCACCTAAAGTGCCAATATTNTCGAGACTAGGTAAAATCAGTAATTTTGCTCCTGGCTTTTGGGGGGTAGAACCACTCGTNTCAACAACTGTACAGTAAGCACCAACTTCACCTCGATNTATTAACTGTGGGATTTTNTGGTAAATTTCTTGCAACTTATCAACCTATCAAGTTATACGAAGGGAAAAAATTATAACACTAACGAGATAGAGCAACAACAATTTTATTGCTCGATTAATCGTAGTAAATACTATAATTTGCCTAATAGATAAGTATATTAGGAGTTTATATTTGGTCTTGTATTTGGCCGTCCGTTGGCTTGGGACAAACTATTTACCGGTGGTTATTTCGGGGAATCGAATCTCCATTGTTTTCCATTTGTAGCTTTCGTCTAAGATAGTAACGAGTCAAGCTACCCGAATAATAGTCATCAATGCTTTATACAACAGTTAATTTGGCCTAATCCTAACAGAATAATAAATTAGTCATTGCAAAACCGGCTAAATTAGCCTAGACTGAGCGGATGATTTTGACATGCAAAAAGATCGAAAAATTGAATTAAAGTTTAGAGAGTAGCATATGAAATTAACTCAAACGCAGATAGANTTCTTTGATGTTTTTGGCTATCTAGTAATTCCAAAACTTTTTTCTCCTACTGAGATGGATCAAATTATCGATGGCTTTGAATGGTCAATCCTAAATCATGGTAGAGGAGAAAAACATGACGGTAGTAATCGAACAATGTTTGGCGGTCCGATTGAACACCGACCTGATATGTCTGCTATCCTAGATCATCCCTCTATTAAAGGGTTAATNGGAGGCGTATTAGGAGATGATTTTAATTATTGTGGTGGGGATGGGAATTACTACACAGGCAATACGGGTTGGCATCCAGATGGTAACTGGGGGCGATTATTCGCCGCGAAGGTAGCCTTTTATCTAGATGAGTTAACGTTGGAAACTGGCGCTCTACGTCTGATCCCTGGTAGTCATAAGCCAGACCATTTCATTCGTCAACGCCAGATTGATATCAACAACTCCATGGATTTATTTGGTTTATCACCAATGAATTTCCCTGGTAATATTGCTATCGAAAGTCAGCCTGGCGATATTGTGATTTTTAATCACGACCTATATCANGCTTCTTACGGTGGAGGCACGCGCCGGCGAATGTTTACGATGAATTGCACACGTCACGCTAAAACTGATGAAGACCTGAAAACAGCTCACCAGTACCTAAGTGCTCACTCCCCTGGAGGATACAATATTAAAACNGGAGCTGGTATGTTCTATCCTACCATGATTGATANTAGCAACCAAGAACGAATGAAACACCTTTGGCAACCAATCAAAATACACGATCANTTGTTTCCGCACCTAGCACGAGAGGCTATTTAGTTAAAATTGANCAACNNGAAACCATNAAAAGNAAGGAGTGTNCAATGGCCAAAATTACAATGTTCCAAGGTTATGAAGGNGAACCACCATTTCCTAAACCCAAAGAAAAAGTTTTGCCAAATATAGTAACCGCGCAGGAGGGCGTACCTGTCAAATATCCTGATTGTGAAGGTTTAGGTGTACGGGTCGTGCACCCTGCTAATCCGAATGCACCTGCCGAAAATTTAGGTTTAGTGATGTTCTACATCCCACCTCATGTTGTTTTAGAACCTAGCGGACATTATACCGAGGAGTGTTACGTTATTCTGAAGGGCGAAGGAACAATGACTCTAGCTGGAGAAAAAGTGCCTGTAAAAGCTGGCATGTTTGTTCATCTACCGCCCTGGTGCGAACATGGAATTGAAAACACTGGCAATGAAACTATGGAAGTTCTAATCTGTACATCCCCACCTAACCCTTAAGCTAATGTTTTCATGCAAGTTGACTTAGAAGGAAAAGTAGCAATGATAACTGGTGCTGCTCAAGGCATTGGTAAATCGATTGCATGTAAACTAGCTCAAAACTCGGCTACAGTGATTCTGACTGATATTGACGACTCAAAACTTCAACAAACAACTGAAGAACTAAATTGTAAGTTTTCATCGCATTGTCAATCACTGCATATGGACGTGACAAAACCAAAGGAAATCGAACTTAGCATCAATCGAATTTTAACTGATTTTGGTAAACTTGATATTTTGGTGAACAACGCAGGGGTAAATACACTAGATCATCGAGTTAATATTGACCAATTTCCACAGAGTGAGTGGCAACGCATATTAGATGTTGATTTAACTGGTGTTTTCAACGTGAGTCGGTTGGCTAGTCGTCCAATGATCAAACAAAAGGAAGGAAGAATCGTTAACATAGCTTCAATAGCTGGGCTGGTTCCCTTAAGGTTACAGTGTGTAT
>PBVO01000108.1 GCA_002729015.1 Candidatus Poribacteria bacterium | reverse complement strand
TTGTGGGCAACACCTCCCAGAGAATATTGGATAAAACAGAAGCAGCCAATTGAATTAGCCAAAGATTGGATCAATTATTTTCGTACTGCCTCCGAACAACAAATTCGCCAATCGATCACAAATGAAAAATTTCAAAATCTACCAGAAAATGTCAAAAAAGAAATCCAAATCGCGGCTCAGAGTTACCTAATAAAAAAGTCAATTAACGAAGACAATCTAGTTAAAATTGCTCCAGCTAATCGAGGCTTATTCACTAGAAAACTGACCTATGACAACCTCGAACGCGATTATACTGTTTATATCCCCTCTTCTTATGATGAAGTATTAGAGGTCCCACTTTTACTCCATTTTCATGGATTTGGTGGTAGTGCTGGTGGAGGTTTGATTTTCTCAGACATGCAAAAAATAGCAGAAACAGAAGGATTTATATTAGTCGGTCCTCAGGGTTCCTCTTTAGGAGAAAAAAAACGTTCGCACTGGAACCATCAGCCCAAATCGGCTAAACATAATAAGAGTGATGTTGATGACTTGGGTTTCACCTCTGCCTTGATCGACGAAATATTTTCCAACTACAGTATCGATTCAAAGAGAATTTATGCTTGTGGTTATTCCAATGGTGCTTTTCTGGCTAATTCGCTATCTTGCTATTTAAGTAATAAAATTGCGGCTGTAGCTTCTATTGCAGGATTTATGTCGACAGAAATAATTAAGCATCACCGACCAATACATCCAACAGCGGTGATAATTTTTCACGGTACAGAAGACCAGATCGTTCCTTATGAAGGGATTGAAGGATATGCTCTGTCTATTGACCAAATGATTGATTATTGGATTGAATTTAATTCAACTGACAAAGTCCCAGATACCAACGTTTTTACAAATGATAGCAAAAAAATAGAATCTTCAGCGTACGCTAAGAAAAACAGTTTGGAATATGGTGAAACCAAAGTAGAGCATTATTCCTATAAAAATGGTAGGAATCAAGTGTCAGTAGAACATTATAAAATCATAGAGGGAAACCACTGGCCTCAGATAAGTTACCAGGGGTCCAATATTAGTCGTCTAATTTGGGATTTTGTTTCACAATACGACATTAATGGATTAAGACAACATGAGTAGATATCTATGATCCTTAATTAAATACCTTTGGAATAAAAGTAACTGGTCTGATGAGGAATTTAAGTTCCGACCTTTTCTATATAGTTCGAGTGAGCTGTTTAATAATTAAGGAGCTTTTACTGCTAATGATTAGGCGAAAAATCGAGAATCAACCAGCCTGTCAAATTAATCCAAATAAATATACACTAAGATCAAAGTCTAGGTACATTGAAATTATAGTCAGTAGCAGATTAATCAAATTAGACTACAAGAATAATCACTATAGATATGGATAAGAAGATGAAAAAAAACGTATTGATAACGATCCTTTTACTCAGTTTCTTTATGATATTTCAACTCAGTGCTCAAAATAGATCTGACGATGAGGCATATTATCAGGCGATTCAGCAGTTTAATTTATTTCGGCCACTTGGCTGGCAACCTCCTAACAAAGGTCCTAAATATGAGTTATTAGCGACTAAAATCCCAGAAAATGGACTGCCCAAAGCTCTAATTCGGGAAAGCGTTTCTAACAGAATTTATTATGTGGGACTAGGTGATGAAATCACATCATCTAAGGTTGTCAAAATAGAATCCAGTCAAGTTAGTCTAAATCAAGCAGGTAAAGTTATTGATCTTACTGGATCATGGGTTCAATTTTTAAGACTCAGCAGTGATAAAGGGGAGAAAGAAGGGAGAAGAGGTCGTGGAGAGAAAGGTGGACGGGAAGAGAGAGAAGAAAGAGAAAAGCGAAAGAGCAGGGAAGATAAAGGTGGAAAAAACTCCAAGTCCGGAGGAAAGTGGAATAGACAGAAGATAAAGCAAGCAGTCGAAGGGTGGAGTGGCTATTTTCGTGGCGCTTCACGCCAAGCTATCATGGAAGCAGTTAGAAGTGACAAATTTCGTTCTTTGCCGGAAGAAGCTAGAAGGGAAATAGGAGCAGCAGCTAGGGGAATAATGTCTGATAAAGAATGACCATTTAGCCATTCCCATCTTGCAAAATCTATCTTTTTGTTTTTACACCAGTAAAGTAAGAATACCGATTAAATCCTGAGTGAGTATCGTGTAACCTCTGATACTATTTTCGTTGGATAGGATAAAATATAGGGTGATAAGGTTTACATTCACAACTAAAGCGCATTCATCATTTACCTAACTATTTCCCTTCAGTTTTCCATATTTTTTAGATTAATGTCTTCTTACGATGAATCTCATTGTTGGATAGGATGCTTATAAAACCAAGGAATATCCATGAATAGACTAATTATCTGGTTTGTTGCATTTGTTTTTGCATTACTTCCTTTTTGTATCAATGCTGACAATAAAATTGTTCAAGGTACTGATCCATTCCGAAGAAATCAGCAACTTCGCCGAACAATTAATTTGGGTAACGCATTGGAAGCGCCTGTGGAGGGAGATTGGGGAATGGTTATTGAATCAGAATATTTTCCTACTATCAAGTCCGCTGGTTTTACTGCAGTAAGATTACCAGTTCGATGGTCAGCTCATGCCAAAAAAGACAATCCCTTCTTAGTCGACCCACTATTTCTGGATCGCGTGAAATGGGTCGTGGATCAATCAATCCAAAATGATTTAGCGATCGTGATTAACATGCATCACTACATGGAACTATTTGCGTCACCATTGGCGCATAGGGATCGATTCATCAAGATTTGGCAGCAGATTGCTTCATTCTTCAAAGATGCACCTGAGTCTGTCTTTTTCGAATTACTGAATGAACCAAATGGAAGGCTAGACTCGATTTTATGGAATCAAATTCTGAATGAGTGTACCTCCGTCATTCGAAAGACTAATCCTGATAGAACCCTAATTATTGGACCGAGCAATTGGAATCATATTTCCGCTGATTTGGATAAATTAAAATTACCTGATGACAATGTGATTTTGACCGTTCATTACTACGAACCTTTTCACTTTACTCATCAAGGAGCCGAATGGGTAAATAACAGTGACAAGTGGTTAGGTCGTGAATGGAAAGGAACAAGCAAGCAAACATCAAAAATTGAGTCAGATTTTACGAAAGCTGCAGAATGGGCCAACATAAACGGAGTACCAGTCTTCTTAGGTGAGTTTGGAGCCTATAGCAAAGCCGATGAACAATCAAGAATCAAATGGACAACTGCAGTCAGGCATCATGCTGAAAAATATAATTTTTCTTGGTCTTACTGGGAGTTTGGGGCTGGGTTTGGAGTTTATGACCGAGAAAGAAATGACTGGAGAGTACCTCTTCTACAGTCTCTATTAACAGATCATCAGAGTAATTAATTCAGGATGAGTATTATTTTTTCTTGGCCTCCAACTTGTGGTCTGAAAAAACAGAATAGTTATTCTTCATAAACATCGGATCGGAGATGTCCAACTTTGTACCTGCATAGATCTTGAAGGTCCAATGGCATCCGTTCAAAGACCTCCGGAAAGACCGGTTGGTGTCCGCCTTCCCGAGCGCAATTCCACCAAGCAGGATAGTAAGCAACATTTAAACCCATTCTCTGTTGATCCCGACTTATATTGGCACCGCTACTGTGCCAAGTACCTCCTTGCCATAGTACCACCGATCCTCGGGAAGCAGGGACCGAGCAGATACGGATATCTTCGGAACTTATGCTGAATGGGTACCTTCTAGATTTGTGACTCATTGGAACAAAAACGGTTGCCCCATTTTCGGTAGTGAAATCTGTTATCATCCACATCGAATTAATTATCCATGGCTTATTAGGAAAGGGTTCGAAAAGGTCTTGGGTGGAGTCGACATGAATTTCCGCCATCGGTGCACCAGGCTTAATCCATTTAGTGCAAGCTTCTCCCAATCGTGCATTTGGTCCAAGAAAATGTCGAACAACGCCTAGAACATCTGGATGGGTAATGCAGTCCCAACACATTTCATCTTTATTGATTGTGCCGAATAATGTCTGATTAACTCCGCCAATTTCGGCAGCACTCTGAAAGTGAGGACGAAAGTCAGGGTGACGATGAAGCTGGAAATATTTTTCAGCCATCTGATCGCATTTTGAGGGGGAGATCAGATTTTCTATCAGACAATAACCATAAACATCCAAGTGCCTAACTACTTCATGTAACGTCATATGATATATAATCTAAACCGACCGTCGAATCGAGATAATCTAGGCTCGCTAAATGGTTATCGCCTCCAATTATCTCAATATTTCACAAGTTATCCCAAGATCTAAAAATAGATTAACTTCTCTTTTTATGATCTATGTTTTATTCCATACTGATAGAACCTAGGTTGTAGTAGTATATGCTGAAATTTATCATTCGGCTAAATTGGTTTATATCAACCCGCCCAGGCATCGATTTGTTCAGTATTATGGAGTGGCGAATCTTCTTTAAAGGGTAGTTACTGTTCTCGTACCAATCTAGAACAAGAATCGTTAAACTGATTGTCTTTTTACTATTTATCAATCTATGTTTAGGGGTCGAAGTCTTCATTAAAAATCAGGTACTTATCAAGATCAAATATGCCTGCTTCATGAGAGATTTTTGTAATTGTTTGCCAACTCGAATCGGTCAAAGGAATCCCTTGAGACTTATATTGAGTCGAAGCATGCTCCTCTGGTTCTCCAGGAACCATTATCTCAGTAAACCCCTCGGCTACAGACGATTCCTTCAAGTTTTTTACGAATTTGGCGGACTCTTGGTCATATTGATCCCTACCAACAAATGCTGCTGAATCCAGAGCAAGTACTAACCAGTTTAGTTCATGTGCACCGCCAAGTAGAATACCAGTTAAGAACTCGGCCGCAATTCCTAAACCATATCCTTTATGACCAGCAAAAGGTAAAATTGCACCTCCATCATAGAAATCATCAGCCTTACGGCTTGGTTGTCCAAATTTGTCGAGTATCCATTCAAACGGTAATTTTTGGCCTAATTCTTTGTAAGAACGAATTTTTCCTTCAGAAGTCATACTGGTAGATATATCTACAATGATAGGAGCATAATTTGCAACTGGAAATCCCATCGTAATAGGGTTAGTTGCCATGACACGTTCAATTCCCGCATGAGGTGCAACTGACATATGGTCTGGACTACCATGTGCCCCACCACCAAAAATGATTGTGATAACATCCTGCGTAGCAGCCTTTTCGGCGAACCAACCTATTCGACCAGTATGCGAACTTCCAGTTAGACCAACTATTGAAAATTTATTTTTCTTAGCATTCTCAATGGAAATATCGATCGCACAATCCAAGCTGTAGATCCCAAAACCATGTTTCCCATCCACAATTGACATAATTGGTGTTTGGTTTACAACCGATGGCCTAGATGAAGGTATAATCCACCCTTCATTCACCTGATTTAAGTATTGAGAAATTCGCAATATTCCGTGTGATTCGACCTTTCTAAGACTACTTTCAACCAAAGAGCTCGCCACAATATTAGCAATGTCTTGGGGGGTACTGACAGCAGTTAAAATGTCTGTTAGTAGTCTAGTAAGTGGTTTATAATGAATGTTTGGCATTTGCTACCCAATGAGCTATATCGTCTACTGGATTTATCTAATTTTTCCCCTAACCCATTCAAATACCCAAATCATAAATTGACCAATATCAGATAAATAAGCAGATATTTGACTAACAAGAAATATTTTGATTTGTCAGTCAATGAAAATCATATCTCATTACTTAACTGACTTTGTATTGATGACACAATTTTATTCATCGCTAGAATCATATATCCACAATCGTCACCAATCTGTATCCATTGGACTCCACGCCTAATCATTTTTACAGCGAAGATTGGATCTGGTCCCATACCAGCTCCCACGAACAAACCAGCTGATCTTGCCTTATGAATGATTATATCCATCGCTTCCATTACCTCAGGGTGTTCTATCTCACCCAGAAAGCCCATAGAAGCAGAAAGATCCCAAGGGCCAAGTACTATAGAGTCAAGCCCT
Organism: Candidatus Poribacteria bacterium; assembly: GCA_002729015.1. The sequence goes on along the minus strand of PBVO01000108.1, from coordinate 61,846 downwards.
TCGACAGACAAAATATCGTCCAGATCAGCCAAAGCAGACACATTTTCAATTTGGACAGAGACAAACAGATCTCGATTGGCTCTCTCAATATAGTCATTGACATTTTCTCGGCCGTAGTTAGAAGGGACTCGAGGGCCAAACCCCCTCAAACCGACAGGTGGATAACGACAGTCGTCAACTACCTGCTGAACTTCCTCTGCTGAACGAACCTGAGGAACGATGATACCATCAGCTCCAGCATCCAGAACGGGCTTAATGAATGGAGTACTACTACATGAGACACGTACGATTGCTGGTACCTGCCTTGCTTTAGATGCCAAAAAATGCCCTGATAATGATTCCGGGCTGATTTGACTATGTTCCTGGTCTATCCAAAAGAAATCAACTGAATCTCCCAAAGCATCGGTAACATGTGGATCAGATAAGGTGATGGATGAACCAATGCAGGTAATTCCAGCCAGAAGTCTTTCACGAAAACCCGAAATCACTGATGAACTGGCCGATCGTGTTTTAATTTTCATGCTAAGCTGATGTACATAAAACTGATTTTATACTTCATTGACGCGATTTATTGGCAATTATCGGCCGAAAAATCTTTAATCTGAAATCTACTAATCAACCGACCTAACACCTGTTCTATCTTTCTATTGGATAGACATGTATACTAATATTTGCCTTAGGACTAACAGCGATAGATTATCTGTGTACCTATGATAGCGGAATATTGTTTTTTGTTGTAAAAAAATTAAGGTCAAAGATGCAAGTGATACGTCTTTTTTTAATTCTATCTATTTTTATATTTTGGTCGCCTCAAATCTTGGCAGAACTGATTTCTTTTAATGAATCGATTTTACCCATTTTAGCCGATAATTGTTTTCATTGTCACGGTCCAGACTCTAAAACACGTCAGGCTAATCTGCGCCTAGATCGAAAAGAAACAATATTTCGAAAAGAAAATCCCATTATCGTTCCAGGAAATTCAGGAAGTAGTCAACTAATATCCAGAATTACGACTCAAAATCCTAGATTTCGGATGCCTCCTCCCGATAGCCATAGGAAACTAACCACAGCTGAAATTAAAATACTACATCAGTGGGTCGACCAAGGCGCTGGATGGAATAAGCACTGGGCATTCACCCCCCCAGTTATCGCTGATCCTCCACTTTCTGTGTTTGACGCCCGTAATGAAATTGACAATTTTATTCACTCAGTCCTAGTTCAAAAAAAGCTTCAGCCTTCTCCTAAAGCTAACAAGGTTACTTTACTTCGTAGGGTTACTATAGATTTGACCGGTCTACCTCCAACGATTGAAGAAATAGATGATTTTTTGGCAGATACTTCAGATAATGCTTATGAAAAAGTCGTAGACCGGTTGTTATCTACGACAGCCCATGCTGAAAGGTTAGCATTGGATTGGATGGATTTATCGCGCTATGCCGATTCCCACGGCATGCACGCTGACGGTTGGCGACAAATGTGGCCATGGCGTGATTGGGTGATTGGTGCTTTTCAACGTAATATACCTTACGACCAATTTGTGACTTGGCAATTGGCAGGTGATCTGTTAGAACTCCCAACGCATGAACAACGCTTAGCAACAGCGTTTCAACGCAACCATCCCATGATGAGCGAAGCTGGATCAATCGAGGAAGAATTTCGAATTCAGAATGTTTTTGACCGAGTCGAAACAACAGCTACTGCATTTTTGGGATTAACCATGAATTGTGCTCGATGTCATGATCACAAATATGATCCTATTTCGCAGCTGGATTATTATCGTTTCAGTGCTTTCTTTAATAATGTTCCAGAGCTCGGTATGATAGGTAATGATGGAAACTTTGGACCATCACTACCATACCCAAGTAAAGAAACGTCTCATGAACTAGGTATGTTGGATACTCAGCTAGATACGATTGCAACTAAAATGAAGCGAAGGCGACGAATAGCACATAATCAATTCAGTTCAATTGCCAATCAGTATATAAAACAGCAAGAACTCGTTAGTTTACCACCTTATAGTCGATCTTTTCCCTTCGATAATCTAGAGACAGTTTATAATGAATCTGGTAAATCTCAATTAACCATAGATAGGATCACTGAGATTATATTCAAAAATACGCCAATATTCATCTCAGGAGTCAACAAAAAAGCGGTAGAGATTAATGGTGAACATGGGTTTTTAACGCTCAAAAAAATTGATATCTACGATGTAGGAGATGCATTTAGTGTCTCAGTTTGGATTCGCCCAAAATCAAGAAAAGATAAAAAAAACACCCGAACTTTGTTGGGGAACACGGGTAATAAAAATCAGTATTGGCGGGGGTGGGATTTATTTCTGGATGGTCAAAACAGATTATCTTCACGCTTGGTGCATAACCTACCGGATAATTTGCTACATGTTCGATCAAAACATCGAGTTAAAGATCAAGAGTGGACACATATCGTAGCTAGCTACGATGGGACTGATTTTGAGAACAACGGTAATTCTTTAAGATTATTTATTAATGGACAAGCTTGCTCAATAGATACACTGCACAGTAGTTTGACACGAACGATTGTGGCTGATGAATCTCGAGATATCCGAATGGGTCGAAGTTACCGAAGTGCCACAGGTGAATTCGGGATATACAATGGTGGTTTCGACGATCTTAATTTCTACTCGAGGGCTCTTACTTCTGTCGAAGTAGCAAGACTATATCAATCGTATCCCGCTAATACTTCGAGTAATTCAACCCTTCATCCAATTAAGATAAAGCTCACTAATATCGATTGGTTTGAGCACTGGATCAAAAGAGAATCTAGTGATTGGAGCACGGACTTACTCGAGTACAGGAAATTATACAAAAATCGGATTAAATACTTTAGCCAAGTTCCATTGGTAATGGTAATGAAGGAGGCATATCCTCCGCGGGATACTTATCTCCTAGAGCAAGGCATCTACAACCGACGTCGTCAAAAGGTTAGTCCTAATCCCCCCTCAATAGTAATGCCTTTTTCTGCTAATCTACCAACTAACCGACTTGGGTTTTCAAAATGGTTATTTGCCCCTGCTAACCCACTAACGGCGCGCGTTGCTGTCAACCGCTACTGGCAAATGATATTTGGTCAGGGGTTAGTACGCACACCTCATGATTTTGGCGTCCAAGGGCAACGTCCAACTCATCCGCGACTACTAGACTGGCTAGCGATAAAATTTCGAGATTCAGGTTGGAATGTTCGAGAATTACTTAAGCTTATGGTAACCTCAGCTACATATCAACAGTCCTCTAGAGTGAATCCAGATTCGATTCGTCTAGACCCTGATAATAAATTTCTTTGGCGCTCGACTACTTATCGGTGGCCAGCTGAGTTTTTACGAGATAGTGCCCTAGCTGCAAGTGGTTTGTTAGATGGAAAAGTCGGAGGTCCAAGTGTTAAACCGTACCAACCGGTTGGTCTCTGGATTGAAAAAAATAACTTTTCAAAAAAACTGAAAACCTATCAAATGGACAAAGGTAATTCTCTATATCGGCGCAGCCTCTATACTTTTATACGAAGGACATCACCACCACCTGCTATGCAGATCTTAGATGCACCTGATCGAAGTGTTTGCACAATACAAAGAGAAGTGACAAACACACCTTTGCAGGCCCTAGTTCTAATGAATGATCCTCAATTTGTCGAAGCAGCTCGGGTTTTATCAGAAACAGTTCAGCATCAAGTTGATAATGGATTAGAAGAACTTCTGGAACGAATCTTTTGTCTGATTACTTCTCATCAGTCGACTAAAGAGGAAATGAATGTGCTGAAACAATATTACAACCAGAGCTACAAACGTTTTCAACAAAATGAGAATGCTGCGAACGAACTGTTACGAGTGGGTGAATCTTCTTTTGATATGGCATTATCACCAACAAAAACAGCGGCTCTAACCCTGGTGGCTAATCTAGTTATGAATTCTGCTGACTTCTACATGAAGCGGTAAAGCATTTAAATAAAGAAAAATTTTGAGAGTATCGATCGTTCCCAACGAGTACACCACTTATATTATCCAGTTGAATTAAGTTTTCTACACCGTATATTTTAATTAAATTTATTGGTATCTTTTATATTCGTGTTTTACGATTGGTCCTCAAAATATGGTATACATTACATGATTTTGGGGGAAATAGGCTTTTCGTTCTGCGCTACCAACGAGGCTAATTATTCTGCCCAGTGTCTGATGAAAAATTAGTAAATTAGGTGTAATGTCCGTAGTTCTCGGGTATTATTACAAATAAATCGACTGGTCTACTGCCAAATTTTATTAGGCATAATTTCTGACTAAAATGATTGTTTGCAGCTGGTATCTTCTGGTTGGCATTACAGAAAATTCAATAACCATAAAACATTAAATCGTATATTTTACTAGATTTTTTACGCCCGGTACGTTGTAAATCTCTTTTAGATTTTGACGGATCCGTCTGGCTGATTAATCAAATTTAAGGAGATATTATGTATCGTAATAATATAATCTGCCTGGTAATCTTCGCTTTTTTCACAACGTCGATTTTGTCTAGAGCTGCAGATATTGAGAAAGATCTTTTTCTATATTTACCGATGGATGAGGGTACCGGAAATACTGTCAAAGACTATGGTCCCAACAATTTCAAAACGGAAATGAGCAAAAAAGCACCTAAGTGGGGTGATGGTAACAAAGCGATGTTTGACAAAGCATTACAGTTTGATGGAAAGTCGACTTTCATTAAAATAGATGCTGCAGGTCAAGGTAAGGATTTCGATTCTCATACCGATAAAGGGAAAGGGATGACCATATGCTCTTGGGTCAAGGTAGGAAAAACGGGTACAGACGGACATGGACAAAATCGCCAACCTATTGTTATGAAAGGCGCAGGCGGAGCATGGGAATTTGCTCTCTATGTCTATGACGGATTAGAACCAGGGATGTCAGTTTGGAATTGTCCCGGGAATGGGGTATCTGAGCCAAGTGGTGGAACTTTAGGCAATGAATGGCATTATCAGTGTGGAACCTATAGCATAAAAGATGGGGTGAAGATATATCTGGATGGAACAAAAAAAGTCGTAGCTCAGGGGGCTAATGCAGGAGACCCATGCGGAAAAGGAAATCGTCCGATTTTTATTGCTCATCGAGAAGATGGTCAGTGGCTGAACGCTGATATCGCACAAGTAAGAATGTGGGAAAGAATTATAACGGTTTCAGAAATGGCGTTGGCTATGAATGCGAATACGCTAGCGGTTCGTCGATACAACAAGTTGCCTATTGCCTGGGGAGAAGTTAAATCAAGATTGTAACCGAAGTTTAAAATCTACACTCTTTTACTTTTATCACTCAACAAACCAAAATAAGTTATTTTTAACTCAATTTCGATCAAAAATCCTGGCCTTATTGGAGATCTATTTCTACAGCAAGGCCAGAATTTTGGTTATCCTATCGTTTACAGAGCCTATCCGTCATTTGTATTAACAGGCTTGAAATGGAACGAAAAGAAACTAATGCCAAAATTAGGCGTCTGGTGCAAGTGATTGTTTTTGTCGATTTTTATAATCGATATTATATAAAATTTGTGCAGCTTGGTCTAACGATTTTTCGTCATCCCCTCCAGTCTCTAGGTACTTTCGGGTTTTATCGTTTAAAACTCCATAGAAATTACGAACCTCTTCATCTGGGTGATTTTTCCAAAAACCAACCGGTATTAGAGAATCATTTGCCATATGAGGTTGATTTCTATGTCCATAGTACACTTGAACAGTTTTTCGTTCACTGTTAGTCGTACGTACAGTTGCTGTATGTAAGACGGAAAAATTAAATACAATGGCGGTCCCAGCTTCACCGTAGAGATTGTGGACGCCTCCTCGTTCCAACTGATCTGCCTTGTCTAAGATTGGTTGTCCCACCGACTCTGGAGAAATTGAAAAACAGTGAGTTGACTCGCTGACATCAGACAAATAAACCATCAGTTGTATATTCCGTAATCTCAGAGGATGTTCCAGGAGATGTCGACCTCCACGGACATCCCCGTCTCGATGCCAAACACAGTGTCTTGGTTCACCAGTATAAGCTTCCATATGCCTTATACCAATCTCTGAAAAACAAACGTCACCACCCATTAAATCAGATAAAGGTTTAATAACCTTGGGATGTCGAATCAATCCGTCGAATTCAGGTGTACTGACAAGTACGTCATAGTTTGCTGTTTGATGGTGATGTCCATAATCAAACCAAAATTGTTTCTTACCTTTTCGATCTTGATCGTAAAGATGCAGGTAAAATGCTAGCTCTTCGTCAGTCAATATCTTTCCTAGAGACAGATAACCATTTTGTTGAAAAAATTGATAATCTTCTAATTTCATGTTCTATTCAATCTCCATATTTCTTTGAACTATCGGTAAATCTTTGTTAGGAGCATTAATAAAATTACTAGATAGAAAACAAGTAACAGATCAAGAAAAATACNAAACGTACAAATCCCAAAAAGTTATAAAAAAGAAGTTTCTGAAAGAAAGATACGTATTTCCAGTCAAGTAGCTCAATTTTGACCGAAACCTTGATGTAAGCCGAAAGGTTAATTTGAGCGGATGAGTCGANTAAAAGAAAAAATTCTAATAACCACTGACCCTTCCAACTAAGCAGATCAGAAGAATACGTAGAATGTTTATCAAATTAACTTTTCGGTACTTTATCTTTGATTCAGTAATTGTCTGGTTGAACTCTCGGAGCTAATCTATTCCTCGATTATGGATACCGAGACAATACGGTCTCCTTGCTGAATTGAGTCGACAACATCTTGCCCCTGAATTACCTGACCAAATACGGTATGTTTGCCGTTCAGATGTGGTTGGGGGCCGTGACATATAAAGAACTGACTACCGTTGGTATTCGGTCCCGCATTTGCCATCGACAAAGATCCTGTTTGGTGAGTATGTGGGTTACCGTCAAACTCGTCATCAAAACGATATCCTGGCCCTCCAGAACCGGATCCAGTTGGGTCACCAGCTTGAATCATGAAATTGTTAATCACACGATGAAATGTAATTCCATTGTAGAAACCTTCGTTAGACAAAAATACAAAATTATTAACAGTATTCGGAGCAGAACCGGAGTACAGTTCAATCTTAATTTCGCCTTTATCAGTTTGCATGAGGCACTGATATTGGGTCGTATCATCTATTTGTAAATCAGGAGGGTTATCCCATTGCTGTGTCATCACTTATCCTTTGTTACACGCATCATTCTTAGTTGGGCTAGATACGGTATTCGAAGTAAACATCATATAACTTAACAACCCATATAGGATAGCTAAGGTAATAGGTTAGAGTCCAAACATAATAATGGAATTATAAAAACTAGTATTGGTAANAGCTCATTTTAATTAATTCAAAAAATACGTTTCATAAATTGCCTAATCGAAAANGGGCAACGAGATTGCATTAGAACACGGAGTATGAGAGGAGCATCTCACCCGTACAAACTTAAAGAATCAACCAATTGTTCCGTTTAACTCAGGTTTTCATTATTACAAATATTTCTAATTAAAAACTTACTCTTTTGAAGATAAACTAGAATAATATTCTTATCTCACATAGGGCTAATTAAGTTATCGTACTTGAGTAGAATCATGTGGGAGAGTTTGATTCAAATTACTTATTTAAACCGAATGTTTTCCTCAACGATCACTATTTTACTCATTATTTGTTATTTATTGGCTGGAACCTCAATTGTATTCTACACACTCAAAAATGGGATCTCTCCGATGCCAACTTCTACAAAAGTTAAAAAAGACCTACTTTCAATGATCAAAGGTCTAGATGGAAAACNAAATTCGATCCAAAGGATCTATGAACTAGGATCAGGCACAGGTAGCCTTTCTTGTGCTATCTCTCGGCAAATGACCTCTGCAACTGTTATCGCTTGTGAAAACTCCCCAATACCCTACGTTTTGTCAGTCATTCGTGCAAAATTGACACGTTGCCAAAACCTGATTTTGAAGAGAGAAAACTTTGATCAATTGAACATTACTCCAGCTGAACTTATTATCTGCTACCTTTCGACAGAAATTATGGTTAACTTNAGTTCCAAATTTAAAAAAGAACTTCGTNCTGGNAGCTTTATTATCAGTCACACTTTTGCGTTNCCANAGTGGACACCAGAAAAGATTATTTATGTTAATGANTTCTANCGAACCCCTATTTACCTTTANCGNGTCCAATGATTNTTCACTCTATATGATTGAGNATATGCNCCAATGATTANATNNANTCAGATCNNTCAAATTTGATTNNATTTACATGAATACNAGAACTTNNTTTATCCANTAGGAGTNAGATGTNTGTATTGCTAATTTCTAATAAGATTTAGNANTGCNNCNAANNTNTACTTAGNAGGGNNANAAGTNNNAANCCTTATGAGTAATNTAANGTTACAGGCCTGAAAATACGTNACTANTNCTCTCTTAAGGTTGAATATCTGATTTCTACAAGATATCTTTTACTTTCAATTCTGATGAATTTCAGAAAATGTACACTTGTGATAGTGATTTCATAAAAATAAGAACGGAAAAGATCTGAAAACGGAAAAACTTTTACCAAGTTCAGATCGGTTGTTGGCTTGTAAATCAAAAAAAAATAAGACTTTACTAATGCGATTCACCCCTAATAAACTTCCCACCTTGGAACGCCNACTTGAGTTAGTAGAACGGAGAGTTCACCGGACTCAAAAAGAATTGAAACGGAGAATACGCCGCGCACTAATGCCTTTGGATATTCAGGAAGATATTGGTATTTCTAATGTCAATGGGGATACTTTAGTCATGACTCGGAATGATAGAACTTTTGAAAGAATAGAAAGAATCTTAACCAGTGAAGGACTTGTTTTTGACTGGGCTGAGACAAGTACTGAGGGAATTGGTTTTCTAACATTGGCTAAATATCGATTGATTATTTATGATCAATCAAGACGTTCATGGAAAATCACAGGTTTAATTCGATATCTCAACCGTTACCTAGATCATATCAGGATTGTAGCTTTGGTTCGAGATCAAAGTTCAGGCGAAAACGCTTTGAAGTGCGGTGCTTTTCAGTATCTGATTGGTCCAAATTTCGATGAAAAACAATTACAGTCATACATTGCAAGTATCCGAGTAGATNCCGATGATTTTCGCCCTCCAGTTGACCAGGTAATGGAAACTGATCCACACAAAAGTAAACAAGAAGACCTATTAGATGAGCTTCATCATNTGGGATTAACCTCTTACAAGTAGAAATGAAGCAGATGTTTACTAATTNTTCAGTAAAGGCGCTAGTATTTTACTAATCGATCTCTAAATCTAGCACACACCGAAAGCCACAGTTAGAATTTCTATCATCCGGATCGCTATCATTTCGGTTAGCAACATGGATGTATCTGGATGAGTTGGGCCAAGATCCTCCCCTTAATACTCGAGTAGTACCCGAATTCGGTCCTNGTGGATTCTTACTTATCCTATTTTTATAGTAAAATTTGCCGTACCAATCGGCACACCACTCGCTAACATTACCCCCCATATCATACAATCCATAACCATTTGGTTCATATTTACCTACCGGAGCACATTTAGCATAACCATCATTCACTTGCATGTTCGACCAAGTCCATTCGTCATTTATCTCTGTTAGAACAATGTCAGCATTCTTATCAGCGTAATTACATTGACTGCCATCAGGTGCAGTATTACCCCATGGATAACGTTTTCCTGACAACCTACCACGAGCTGCGTACTCCCACTCGGCTTCGGTAGGTAGCCTCTTTCCTACCCACTGACAATAGGATACGGCGTCATGCCAACTTACACCCACAACTGGATGGCTATCTGTGGGTGAAATTTGTGAAACCCAATCTGGTAAGGCTCGATGACCCGTCTCGGCTAAAAATTTCTTGTACTGTCCTACTGTTACCTCATAAGCGTCCATGTAAAACCCGTTTAACTCTACTTCGTGCGCTGGTTTGGCGGACCTCATTGAATCATCGATTTCATTCTTACTGTCTCCCATGATATATGTACCGTTTGGAATCCACACCATTTTTGCTTTGTCTTTGTTTGAAAATATCACTCTGGTTTTATTTGGCTTTGTTTTCGGTACTTCCACATCTTCTACAATCTTCGTCTTTCGTTTTAATTGCTTCAACTTTAACTGAGCAACTGGCGATAATTTTCCTGTAGGAAACGCCTGCAAAAAATCCTCAATATCAGATATGTTGGCCGAATGCTTAGCCATTTCCCACATTTCTGCTTCAGCATCAACAGTGGTAGTACTTTCTCGGGTAATCTTTGTTCTGGTTCGACTAAGATTTTCTGCTAAGACAAGATTTGATTTACCTCGTAGAACTAGCCAGGGTGTCTGTTTTTTCCCACGATAGGTAAGAGTCCATTCTTCTACTTTTTGCTGAGTGTAATTTGCTAATTCGGTTACAGTCAATTGTCCATTTTCGTCAACCGCTTCACCTTGTAGCCCCTTGAGCATAAAGTAACTAAAGACACCCTGTTTTTTTTCTGCCCACTCGTAGGCGCGTTCACCAATACTACAAGCGTACAGATTTGCTCTGACGGCTGGCTGGCCTGGGACGTCAGTACGAGGCTCAATCTGGAATCCACGAGCAAAATTATCACTTAGCAGATTGTCCTGATTACTTCGACCAGCCGATGGATCGTTGCGGCAAGCATCGATGATCGTCAGTGTTTGTTGAGCCTTGACTCCGGATAGAATATCATTAACCTCTTCGATAGGAATAGCACTCCGTTTGAGTGTTCGGTAGGTCGTTGTATTGCTATCTAGTGCCAATAGATAAGATCGATCTTGAGTTGAGATACCGTGCCCTGAAAAGTAAAAAATGAATGTGTCTCCTATTTGAATTCGATTAGCTAGATTCTCAAGTCGTAGAAGAATGTTAATAAAATTGGGCAAATCTTGCCCTGACATTCGGTCGGTCATTAAATGTACATTTCTTGGTTTGTACCCCACGACTTGAATCAAAGTGTCACGAAAAGCTTCTACATCCGATACACAGTACTTTAGGGTGCCAATGTCATTTTGGTAATCATTAATCCCGACCAGCAAAGCATGTTTCTCTGCCGACAGTAAAGAATGTACTACCAGCAATAAAGTTAAGGTGATTTTCTTCATCATAGCTTGTGATTTTTTAAACGGTGAGGTCACATTCCTTCGTTAATGCTTGATGGTAAAATTTTGAATTCACAGGCTGGAATATACTACTTAGTCTNACAAAACGAGGAAACAAAATCAAGACTTTCGATCAGATCAATACCAAACCATTCATTATAATTTGATCCACATAAACTGGGTTCATAACCGGGAAATGATAACTATGCGGTCAAACCAGANCTAAAATCCATCGCATATTTATTTCATCAAATAGAAAAGTGAATTACGATAGAGGTGATCCAATATGGTCTAGATAAGTATTTAAATCAATGTTTGATCCACAAACAATAACCCCTACTTTTTTGTTTTTTAGTTCTTGTTTCAGCGGGCTTAAAACAGCCGCCAACGCCACAGCACCTGCAGGCTCCACCATTAAGTGTAAATCAGATAACATGATTGACATTGCTTTCTTGATCTCTATCTCGTTGACCAAAACAACTTTATTTACATATCTTCGACACAGTGAAAAGCTATAAGGCAAAGCATAGGGAGCACCAAGGCTGTCGGCAATAGTAGTGACTTGATCCATAGTTTCTGGCCGTCCACTCTTAAAACTTCGGTACATTGTATCCGCCCCTTCTGGTTCAACACCGTAGATTTGGCAATCTGGTAAAATCGTTTTGACCACCATCGACACACCAGAAGCTAACCCACCACCCCCAACTGCTAACACAATTGCGTCAAGACCCGACACTTGTTCAATAAACTCCAAGCCTAAAGTTGCAGTTCCAACAGATACACTTCGCCCATCGAATGGATGAAGAAAAGTATAACCGGAAGATTCAATTTGCTTAACGAGTTCAAAGGCTTTGTGTGCATCATCAGCAAAAATGATTTCTCCACCGTATTGACGACATTTATCGACCCGTAATGGATTAGCACCTTTGATCATGACGACCTTGGCAGTTGTCTCCATCATTTGAGCAACGAAGGCTGTAGCAATAGCATGGTTGCCAGCACTGACAGCCGTAAATCCACGTTGTATTTGTTCCGGTGTACAATTAAGAGCTGAATTTAGGGCTCCACGTGCTTTGAAGGTACCCGTTCTCTGAAGTAACTCCAACTTGAAATATAATTCTGCCTGATCTCCTAAATGCTTCGCAATTAAAGGATTGTCGCAGCGATGGACAGGTGTTTTCACGAGATAATTTTTCAATTTGTCGTACGCTGCCCTGACATCATTCAAGCTAAAGTCAATCTTATTATTTATCATTCTTAATTGTCATTTTGAGGTTAGAAGGTGAGATACTCAAAAATATTGCCTACAGCTGTATCAAACCTAAAATCGAAAAAGTGAGGAAACTCAGGGCGTCTTGTCCTTGTTTCGTTCAGCATTTATCCTGTCAACTGAAAGGAATACTAGATCTAGTCGTCAAATATGTGAGTAACAAGTATTTGACATAGATAGAAGCACCAATTGTAGTGTCGAATTTCACTTGCTTTGCCCCAAGTTTTTCGTCTTCAACTAGTAGAGAATTGAAAAAACAGTGAAAAAAGGTCCTGAAAGGTGAATTTAGTAGACTTGAAAAAAGATAACTGGACAAAGTCATAAGGGTAAAAATTTTGTTGATCTAATTGTCTAATCTGAAAAGGNATTATAGTTCCTTCTACTTTGAAAGACTAATATAATCGACCTCAAAAGTCTACNATGTTTCCAGACAATAGTATAAAATTTTCATCGGAGCTAAAATTTTATACTATTGTCTGGAAACTGTTTCTTACCTACTACTGAATCGATTTTATTTAGTAATTACAAAACATTAATAATACTGAGTAAACCATTTACTTAATTTTGTTATCTAAGCCAAATAAATTGGAAACACCATGTTACTTGAGAAGTATAGTAATATTGGCAACCGATTCACACGNATGATTTTAGATAGAAAAAAATGTAGAGTTGAGACTAGCNGTTTACCTCTTCACCTCTTTGTAGACTCCATGTATAATGGTTGAAGAGTGACCTTTTGATGTAACTTTCAGTTGATTAAATTATTCTATAATCGGTGAATAGAATAATGGGAAAATTCAATCCATTTTAGTACCATTAGTCTAGAATTGATTTTGATTTTTCCTGTTTAAAATGTCGATACTTAGTAGGATTTTAAGTGCTCTTGACCAAGTAATTTAGATCTAGTATTTNAAAGCGCCATATGCAGACAAAATATTCATCGAGCTTAGTAATTACATAACCGAATTTAAGTTGGGTCTAGATAATTCATGTTCCATTCGTTTGGGGAACCAAACTTAAATTGNAACAAAAAGGACAAAATATGAATACAAACACTCAATACGGTATTGCTGTCACCGGAGCTCTTGGCAACCTAGGCTGGAAGTTACTCTGTCACTTAGCACAATATGGTGAGACCTCAACCCTTATCGGTCTTGATTTGCAAGCAACAACACCTGAAAAACTAGAACACTTAAAAACAATTTCTCAAAACAACCCAAGACTAAACGAGATCGATCTTATCGAATGTGATTTAGCCAATTGGGATGACTCCCGTTGGCGCGATGTAATAAATCGAGTAAGTACTGTTGTACACCTTGCAGCTCAAAATCCTTATCCTGATGCTACTTGGNGTGATGCCACAGTCTCCCTCGACATGACTCATCATATTTGCCAAGCAGCAAAGGAGAGCTCAACATTAAGTCGTGTGGTATTTGCTAGTTCAAATCATGTCATGGGACGATACAAAGATAAAAATTTGCTGGCCGGAGAACTAAATACTGAGCTCGAAGTTGGTATTGGTACCATTTGGCATACAGGCCATATTAAGATTGACTCAACTATTTATGCCACCTCCAAGTTTTCTGGCGAACGAATTTGCAAAGTAGCAGGTAAAATAGATGATGGACAAACCTCTTTTGTTATTATCCGAATTGGTTGGTGTCAACCAGGTCTAAATTCTCCAAGTACACTTTCGGCTGCGGGAATTCCTACCAAGATATCAGATCAAAATGATTCTGAATTGGCTTACACGACCCAGTGGTTCCAGAACATGTGGCTTTCCAACCGCGATTTCCTACATCTCTTTGACTCTGCTATTAAAGCTAACAGCTCGAATTGGCCAGATGCTTGCATTACTGTTAATGGTATGTCTAACAATACAAATATGGTTTGGAACCTCGATTCAGCTCGCAGTTACCTTAACTATATGCCTCAGGACAATGTTAGGGATAGCCCTCAAATTTCAGACAAATAGTCAATTAAACCTAGATTTAAGTTTAATTTAATTCCAAAAGGCAGCTGTAAAAAATTGGGGTATTTNGTGAAATGCTTGGGGGAAATGGCAGTGTTCACTTGTTATTTTCCTATTCGATTAATCAATTCTTTCTTAGGTGAATAGACATGCGCTTTATATTCTTTACCGATATTCATTTGTTGGAAAATACAGATTCTATTATTGGCTTTGAAAAATGCTTGGATCGAATGATCGCCTTCGAACCAGCANTACTTATCAATGGGGGGGACTTAGGTGTTACACCAGAAGCNGTTAAAATTTACTATCGGATGATTGACTCATTGTCAATTCCCGTCTACCATGTAAATGGAAATCACGAGATTTGTAATGGGCACCTAGATAGAGAAAAATCAGGTCAATTTTCGTACAGCTTCGATTGTGGTGGAGTACACTTTGTGATACTAGAGACTGTTCGATTTTTTAATCCCACAAATGAACATCCCCAAAATTGGTACTTTGTNGTAGACCAACAGGCTTTGGAATGGCTTAATTCAGATCTAAATCCAATCTCCAAAGACACACCGATTATATTAGCTAGCCACTGTTCAATATCAACGTCTGCACCTAACCGTTTTGGCCAGAAAATAGGCATGAAATTTCCTATTAATGAGGTCATGAATGCTGA
Organism: Candidatus Poribacteria bacterium; assembly: GCA_002729015.1. Next base: position 46,783 of record PBVO01000108.1, on the reverse strand, counting down.
TCAAGTCTTAGAACTATTAAAACCCTTTGATAATGTTGCAACATTACATGGTCATGACCATGAAAATTGCCGCCACCGTTTAGGTAACATACAAATACTAACTACTGCCGCAGTATCAGGTCGTTGGTGGCAGAATGGTCTACAGTCAGCAAATATCTCAGGTGAGCCTCAAGGGTTCCGCTTGATTGATATAACCTCTGATCAGATTGTAAGTCAGTACATAACAATTTTGGAAAGTCAATCTCAATTAGCCGATTGGTACGTACAAGAAGAACAAGATCGGTACTTTATTAATGTTTTTGATGCTTCACCCCAAACTAAAGTTGAGATTGAAAACATCGGTCGACTGGATCCTTTAGACCCATTTTCAGAATCATCTAAAGGGTTATCACCCCACCTATATGAGCTATCTAAGAGCCAAATTGCTCAAATCGGATCATCCAAAAGTATCGGCATCAATATAGCATTTGAAAATGAACGAACAAATCAGATCAGAATCAATGGTCCTGCTGAAAAGTGGAAATTGGTATAAAGCACACAGTGTAAATTTGACGAGATTTTTTGAATTTAGGCAATTGGCTTGGTCTGCAAATGGATTTCTGTGAACGTAGCGATTTGTATTAAGAACTGGTGTTGTTTCATTTTCTGTCATTAGTGCTTCTTTATCTCGGGNTGGTATTTCAAATACCTTTTGTATATCTAGTGATTCGTATATAGACATCACGATTTCCATCATATAATGGTTTTGTTTATCGCTACTTCGGTGTTCCCATAACCTTTATATCCAACCAAGAAAAAAGTGATCAATTCTTGATTGGGTGGATATATTTCGATTGATCGGTTAACTTTATTATTCTGAAGTTAAATAGTCTCGTTTACTATGGTCTTAATTTGACTTTCTGTATTCTACATTTTTGACTTGTACGAAGATAATATCAGACCTACAAACATGGATTAGGGGTCTACTTAACAAGTGTTAGAAAGTAACTCCAATTTTTAACATAAGTCTCTAGGTTACTTTCGGCTGCCTTGGTTTATGTGATCTGTGTAGCTGTAGTTGGGATTCTTCTAGCGGCACACTTATTCTGATACCATTCCCTAGGTGTGACTCTATAAATGCAAATATCAATTCTGTACTGGCGTAGGCGCATCGCACCCCTCCTCGTGTTGGTTCACCGGTATCTAATGACTTCACAATATCCTTAATAAGATTTGCCGTAGAGCTTGATCGTTCAAAATCAGGAAATGTATCTTCAACCAAGCCGGTTCGCCAACCTGGAATCTGCTTTTGATATCTGATTTTCCATTTCCAACCATTATTCCAGCAGGTCAGATTTCCTTTTTCACAGATCGCCTCCCATTCACTATGACGAGGAGAATGGAGCGCATGTGCCATCACTCCATTCTCAAATTGAATCATTCCTTCACCAATAGGGTCTTCATATATGATGTTTCCCTCAATAGTTTGGTCACTGTTACGTAGATGTGATGATACCCATTTAGCACTATGATCGTTATTTAGACGCAAAATAAGATCAAAATTATGGCTAGCAGTATTAAATAGTGTTCCATTGGAGTAAATAATTAACGTTCGAAGCTTCCCCAGTTCATCACTATCGATAATCTCCTTCATTTTGTCGAATCCTGTGTGCCAGCGACGATTAGTACCTAGGTTAAAAATTACATTATTTCGTTCCACCGATTCCACTATCGCGTTTACTTCACTCATCGAAGCGGCCATCGCTTTTTCGGCATATATCGCTTTTACACCATTTTCTGCAGCATATGTAATAATTTCAGCACGTTGTTCCGGTTGGGTTGCAACGCTGATAATATCTAGATTTTCCTTCTCAATCATGTCCCGATAGTTAACATACTGATGATCGATTGGTACATCGTAACATTGACCGAATTCTTCCATTACCGAGGTCCGAAGATCTGAGCAGGCAACTAGATTTACTCGCTCACTGTCGTGGAAACCAGCTGCATGTGAATATGGTAGTTTAATTGCTTGGTAGTCAGTCACTTCATTGTCGATAAACGCTCCCATCCGGCTACAGCCGACAATAGCGGCACGATAAGTCTGCATAATTGTTTTTCCTTTCTGTATCAGATCTTGTGGAGGTTCGTCTAATAATGGTTAGAGTAAAGCAACTTTACAAGTGTGGAAACAATGTCATATTAAAAAAATTGAATTCGGGTTAGCTTANCTATGGAAAATGACCGCTTAAAAAATTCTGTTCCCACGATAAAATTCTCAATCAGATAATAGCACAGACTTCTGGGCAGGTCATAAATATCTATTACAACCATCTTAAATCAGAACATATAGGAAGAAAGACTTGGATAAACAAATCGTGATGAACCTCTTAGTACTGGTAGAACGGGAATCAGCACAACCAACCTCTTGCGGGATTTATTCCCTGATGTCTCTTATCTCAGATCCAATTGTTGCAATGTCTGGATACTAATAGATTACTAAGATCAATCTTCAGAGATTGAATTTGATAGAGTTTTGACTAACCATGGAATTGATTTTTCACCGTGAAACATATGTCCTCCCGGATAACGGTGTAAATGTAAATTGCCCGAAGAGCCAAGTAGATCGTAGGCGTTGTAGACCATGGAAAAAGCTGGTTCATGGGGGTAGGGTTCATCGTTGACACCTGACTCAATAAATTGGGGACGAGGTGCGATTAATGCTGATAAGTCGGGCAAGTCACATACTAAACCTATACCGTGAGGATGATGACATACGCAGTGACCATGCCAGATCGTTTGAACGAAAGTTGTAAAGAATCCGCTGAGAATGACCGCTTGAATTCGGGGATCGATTGCAGCAAGAACCTGAGTTAACCAACACCCCCCCGATAATCCTACACAACCAATTCTTGCTGAATCAACTTCAGGAAGTCGACTCAGCAAATTTATACCTGCCATCAGATCAAAAATACGCAANCCGGTCAGGTCTTGCCCCATATGATTGAGCCGAGCCCACCCAACCATGCAACCTGAGTTTCCATTGTGATTTATATGACGTTCTCCCATGAATGCGTTGTCAGGAGCAAGTGCGACTATTCCTTGTAGAGCTAATTCTCGTGCATACGGAACACCTGGAAATTTGGCTTTACCAATTACTCCTTCTTTCTCATTCATTCCATGTCCGTGGGGACATATCACTGCTGGTCGGGGGGTCGGNCCTCGAGGTACTAGCAGGTAAGCACTAACCCAGTTATTGGGCAGAGTTTGATAAGCTATTTTGTCACACCGGTATCCTTCATATGATTCGGATTTTTGCACAATTAGGTCGGGTGTAGGAACTTCACCAAATTTATCCAAACAGAATATTTCACGTAGACAGGATCGTAGTTTATTCCTCCACAATTCCCAAGTTTCTTGTTCTTTTGTCTTCGGATACGCATGGATTCTTTGAAAATCGAAAAACTTGGTATTGAAATACGATTTTGAATCTGGTCGATTTAAACTTGTCTCGATTTTAGGTTCGACAAGATCGCCCCCCAAATTAGTTATTCTTTTCATAATGACCTACTCCATTTAGCGACAGAAATTTGATGAGTAATGTGGTCCATTTCACATCTACTTTTAGATATGAGATGGACTATCTAAATTTCTTCTTCTGCATTTTGAGGTTTTCATAGGTAAATTTTGTCAAAACTCTCAATTCACAACTGTATGATTGTTTCCGGTTTCTTTGGAAATGAGATCTGTGATCGAACTAGTCAGAATGTTATCAACTTGTATTAATCTTAAAGTAAATAGCTTAGATATCTACATTATTACCTATTTCCCCTGCTAGGTATATGTATTTTGAAATGATTGTAGAAAATAATCTCAATTGAGTTTTTNTATTTCGCGCAGCCAATTTGACTTACCTTAATCTGGTGCGACATTCATGTCGCATCGCAATGCAAATATTGCAGTCAAGTGCCAAGAATTCCGCTTAGTTATTAGTCAAACTTAAGAATTACTAATTATCGATGATNGCATGTAAAATGCTTTTTACCTACTTGTTTGGTTCAACAGGAGATTAAATTATGACAAATCTATTTTTGACAGCTGCGAAAAAAATACGATTAATGATTATTTTTTGCACGTTTGGTCTAGCTTCAATCAGCTGGGGACAAGTTCCAATTGAAGGCCCTTGGCTATGGGTGTTCGCACCTGTCGCAGAAGGAAAAAACGGTGGAGTAGATGCCCTCGAAACAGATCAAATTATGTCCCTCACCCAGGGAAAAGTGAGTGAAAAACTAGTTGCTAAAAATGGGGTTGCTGAAGGTGATTCACTAGGGCTACAGGTCTGGAAGTCTNCTGTAATTGAAAAAATAAGGCATCCAGATAATATCGGACTAATTGCTAGTAAGATTGGAATTGGGTCTCCTCAGTTTGTGACCAACAGAATACGTTCGCTAGGAATGGATGCCATGGCGCTGGATAATTTTTCAGCTTACGCTTTCGCTAAGATTGTTAGTACGTCTAAGCAGTCGAATGTCACCATGCGAATAGGGAGCGATGATTCAGTAAAAGTTTGGTTGAATGGGGAAGTGGTCCACCAAAATGCAGTAAATCGTTCTTCTTACGGCTTTCAGGATACTTTTGAAATTTCGCTAAAATCTGGAGCAAATAATTTGCTAATCAAAGTAGCTGAATTTACCGGAGACTGGAGCATAACTGCTGGTATCCAAGCCGAATTTACATTAGGCGGTCATTCGTACCGACCAATAACAGAAGATGATAGTTGGGATTGGTTCGACCCATCATCCTTAGTCAAAATGGAAAAGTTTGAACAAGCCATTACCGTTTATGAAAATTTAATCGAGACCAACACTCTTAGTCAGTTTAATTCTGGGGTTGAGCTTTTTAGCTTGACCACTCTCTATCGCCAGCAGGAACTTCAACAAGAAGGTATTAATTTCCTAGAATCAATAGTTGACCAAAAGAAAAAATCACCAAATATCTGGCCTAACTTGATAATGTTGTACAAGGATATTAAAGACGAAGCGGGTCTTGTCAGAATACAACAGAAAATGGCCAAAAATTTGGATACTAATGATTTGGAGTCCGGAATGAGTTATGGTCAAATCTTAATGGAAACAGAAATGTTTAATCAGGCTGTATCAGTATATGAAGAACTTTTTTATAATTTTCCGAATCAACCATACATGCTNTGGGACTTACAGCAAGCCTATCGTCAAGTCGGTGGAATAGAAAAAGCAATTCATGGTTTTGAAAAACTTTTGGAAAGTCATCCTGAAAATATTGAACTTATATCCCAAATTGTCCAGTTATATCGAGAGACTGATAATCAAGCAGAGATTTCCACTATTCGGGATCGATTGCTTACCGATTTTACCCCTCAAAAGCTCGAATTGGGAATGTTATATGGGACGTTATTATCAGAAGATGGGGCATACCAGAAAGCGCAAGAAATTTATAGGTTATTAATCGAATCGCATCCGAATGACACCTCCATTAAGAGAAATTTAGTTCAATCCTACCAAATCTCTGATCAAAATGAAAAAGCGCAAATCGTATTAGAGCAGATATTATCTGAAATCAGTGAAGACACTTATAGAAATAATCCTGACCTAGTCGATTTTTGTGCTGATATGCTGATTGATCTTAAACAGTTTTCAGAAGCTCAAAAAATGATCCATAAATTACTGGATATCTGGCCAGAACATCCGCGCCCGATGGAATTAATGGCCAAATTCTACGATTCTCAAGGTCAAACTGCTAAAGCGAATGAATANCGTATCATGTCGGANCCTGGTCAGAAGTTAGTTGAACAGAAGGCACCCAATTTTCAGTTGGTTGATCTGGACAAAAATCAATTTTCATTGTCACAATTTTTGGGCCAACCTGTGATATTAAATTTCTGGGCGACTTGGTGAGGCGCTTGTCGTGTGGAGGTACCACACCTAAATTCACTTTATAAAAAGTATCAAGAAAAAGGTTTAGTAATTTTTGGAATTAACCAAGAAGAAAACTTATCTGANCTGAAAGAATATGCGAAGGACAACATTGAATACCCGGTTCTAATCAATGCAAATAAGCAATTTGAAGATTACCAAATTCAGGGTATTCCTTGTACCTATTACATAGATAAAAAGGGAAAAATAATAAAAAGAGAGATTGGTTTTGCTAAAGGAAACGAGATCGCCATGGAGCAACTTATCGTCGAATTAATTAAATAAAATTTTGGCTGTAAAAACTTCAGAATCATTTTTTTTGTTCAGACGTAGATAGATGTTCGAATCATCAANACCCGGTGAGGCTCTATCTTAAGTCAATGTAGGCATTCTTTATTCAACTCTTATTAGACCTTGACCAGGTTCCGTTGCAAATAAAATCTTCTGGGATGGTAGTATATAGTCCGATTGAAGAGAAAGTGTCCACGGCGATTGATGTCCGGGAGGATTTAGCCTGCAAACATTCAAATAGAATTTTTTNGGGCCTTGATCTGTGGTTATACGGGTAAGTTTAACCCTAGTGTTGATACCACTAATATCCTCAACCTGTAAGAAAAGTGAGGGGTAAAATGGTGCAACACCTCGATTCTCAAGAGTTACTACCAGAACCTTGTTGAGAAGTTTGACTTTGGAAACATGAATTACATAGCCAAGAGATAGAGCTGCAGCTTCAGCACGATCTCGCTCTTCCAACGAATTTAGTCCACCAGAGTAGATAGAATAATTGAGGAGCATCGAGATATGAGTAGTTCTAACACAACGCTCAAAACTCTGGCCAATATTATTCTTGTAGTTATTCTCGAAAATGATGTTTTGTAATTCAGGTCGAAGTTCGCCCCCAATTGACACTTCGCGCCATCGATCATCTGCACCGGCTTCAATTAGGCTTGGATGAAAATACCAGTCAAAATCACCCAAGGTTGAATAAGCAAAAGAATCATCGTGAAACCCAATCCGCAGGTTAGGAGTATTAGCTACTGGCCTTCTTACTTGCAGAAGTGTTATCGCAAAAGATTTCACATAAGAATTGATAACTTTCGACTGGAAATCATCATTCGGAAACCATTTGTCGTGAGGCCAAGTGTGCCATTCCCCCCAAAAACCCAGAAGGCCAAGCTGAATAACTGCTAGCCTAGGGTCGCCATCATACCTTTGGCCAAGCGACTTAATAAAAGATAATAAAGCTGCTTGCAAATCTGGGTCATTATAATCAGGAGATAGCCCGCCCCCGTGTACTGTATATGGTTGCATTTGGACTTTTTCTGATAAAAAATCTGGCAACCCTGACTTGAGTGATGGATAGTCAACATAAGGTCTTAGAACTAATTGGTGAGATCGNGANTCTGCCGCAATAAGNGATGGTTCAAGNCCAGTATCAAAGGTAAAACTGGAAGGGCCCGACATTAAATNCGAAAGTGGTATATATGCAAATTCTANGCTGTCGGGGAAATCNTTGACGGGNTCTCCCCAATCATAGTTAGTATAAAAACCTCGAAGTGGATTTTCCGATGTTCGTTCTAGATTNAANGCAAATTCTACTTCCANTCNAGTTGANATCGNNANGNTGTCTTTAGAACCTTCGANNNCTTCATCTANTTGTNNAGNNATATGATCCTGATTNTCTTCCAAATTTGTAAANCTGAGATTTATATTTTCAATCNTCATTTATGGNTACANANGATTTTTCTTNNNCTTCGGTCNGAAAANNTCNTCCCACNACAGNGTAGGATAGTATCAAAACACAGGATGTAATCAAACNNATANGTTTATCCATGAAGAATCAAGATCACATNGTATATAGCGAGGTAAGACAATTNACNAAANGACTGAAAACACCACAGGACTCTACAAATAAAACTATAGAAGTTTCTANAGGNTTGAATAACTATACATGNCCACTTATCGACAGAGATCGGTTTTCCAAGGGNAAANCGATTCTCTCTCCCCCAAGNCGGTGTGATTCTCTGAGTGCAATTGCTGTTTCTAGTGCCTCCCTACCAAATTCTCCTGAGCAAAGNGGTTGNCTACCNTCCTGCAGATTTTTTACTAATCCCTCTATCGCTGATTGTTGCGAGCTTTTCGGTCTTTTTGGATTTGGGAACTGCCTACGTATGGGTTCTTTTGTTTGTGGATGCCTAGACCACATTTCAAAATCCGCATGCATATTTCTGGCGCTAATCCAACCGTCGCTTCCAATAAAATCTATATTTAGCCAACCGCCATGGTTTAAGAATCCCTGGATTCCATTTTTGTAGTGAATCATTCCTGTGCCAGATAGATCTTGATCATTCCTTGCATCTTGATCATTATTCATCTGACCAAATACCCATTCAACCGGAGCATCAGCAAACATGCGAAACAGGCTCAATGTGTGGCTATGTCCTCTGGAAAGAGACCAGCTAAAATTACAAACCATTGAACGGAATTGCCCAATTTCCCCCTTTTCAATAGCGTTTCGACACGATTGAAACCATGGACTCCAGTTCTTATGGCATGCTAACGCAAAAATGACGTTATTCCGACGGCAAGATTCGATCATTTCATCAGCTTCTGTCAGACTGACACTGATCGGCTTAGTTGCATAAATTGCTTTTACATGCCCAGATTCGGCTAATCGAACGACCACATCGGCTCTATCAGGTGCAGCCGTCGTCACACTGACAATATCAGGTTGTTCTTGATTAACCATTTCCATAAAATCAGTATAGAGAGCAGTTACTCCCCATCTCTCTTTGAAATCTTCTAGCTGCGCTGGCCTCAAATCAGATGCGGCAACTAACTCAACTCCATCTGCCTCAATGTAGGCCGGGGCGTGTGCCCAAGGGTAACGGAATTGAGGCCGGCTTCGATGTTCATCGTCAATTGTACTCCCAATTCGTCCACACCCGACCACAGCTGCTCGAAAAGCCATAATAAATCCACTCCACTTATTTTTTCGGACAGAAATTTATTTGGTTCTAAAGAGACCAAAAATTGTTCAGAATATATCCAGATTCTTTTTTAGATAACTTTTTGATTTTTTTGTCAGGTTATTATTATATCATTGTTCGTAATGTTCAATTAATAATATAAGTGGAGAAATTTTTAAATCGTCAAGGTTGAGACTCATAGTATGGATTTGACATATTCGGGTCTAATGTAGAAAAATATTCCCAGACAGAAGAAATCGAGATCTTGTTGACACAATATTTATCAAATTTGCCAACAAGTGATGTCTTCAACATCTCATGACTATTTTTAGTGAAAATTAATATTAAACAGAAATAAAGTAGATTGGAAAGAACTATGTCACGCGAAAAAATCTTAATCACGGGAATGAGTGGGTTAATTGGTCAAGTCGTGGCCAACCGACTGAAGTCCACCTACGATTTGAGTGCTCTCAATCGTCGCCTAATCAAAGGTGTCAAGTGCTATCAAGCAAACATCAATGATTTAGAAGAAATCCGAGCAGCTTTTGAAGGAATAGATATAGTAATACATTTGGCAGCTGCAATTGAATCAGATTGGAATGGTTTCCTGCAAAGTAATATTATTGGTACATATAATGTATTCGAAGCTGCTCGCCAGGCAGGTGTTAAACGTATTATCTACGCTAGTAGCGGAGCCGTCATTTCTGGATACGAAAATCAGTTTCCTTATCGAGAAATAGCCCAAGGCGAATACGAAAAAGTGCCACAGCTTTGGTCTAACCTAACGCATGAAACCCAAGTTTGGCCGCAGGGGATTTATGGGTGTACAAAGGTTTGGGGTGAAGCGCTAGCCCGTCATTTCAGCGACAGTTCAGACATGTCTTTCATATGTTTGCGAATCGGTGCAGTAAACGAAAATGATCAGCCTGACAAAGATCGCCAATTTTCGGTTTATTGTAGCCAAGAAAACATAGTTGGTATGGTTGAAGCTTGTATTAAAGCTCCAGACAGTATCAAATTCGATATTTTTTATGTTGTGTCGGATAATAAATGGAGCTACCGAGACATGGAACATGCACGAAAGGTGTTGGGGTATCAGCCAAAGGGGCAGGCAGAAGATTATCGATAACCGAACATTAGAAAGAAGTGCAGGTTGGATAGTTTCCATCTTAAAAATGATTTATTGCTGATGAAAAATGATCTGAATCGACTTTTGTTAATAATTTAGAATTCAAATTCAACCACTGATTATAAACTAAAGCTTAGCAGTTTACGTCTTTTCAAGGGTAGTGAATACTTGTCAAATTTAATGAAATAAAGATCAAAAAATTCTTGTGAACAAAATGTGAGTTCACATGGTGTTTGGGTCGGTTTGCTGATTGAAAATAATTTATTTTACCTGTTGGTTTTTGGTATCATCAGTCGGCTTGGTTAATTCATTCTGTCCGTTTTTTATGACGTAGTCCAGTAATTAAGTCATTATAATTGCTTTTATCAAAATAGCCAGTTTATCTCAGCGTCTGACGGTCCAAGTCTGAATTGACAGAAGAAACGTATCATGAGATAAGATCGGGCCTAGGTATAATGGAGATTGCGATATGCGTTTAGGTATGTCAGGGGCGTTCCTACCCAACAATATGGATGACTTCACACCGGAAATGGCAAAAAAAATTAGAAACCTTGGCTTCTCCGGTGTCTTTACTCGGTTTAGAGAAAACGATCCATTTGAAACTTCTCCATCTAAATGTTATCGAGTACGGGACTTATTGGCTGACCACGGATTAAGAATCTACCAGTCGACCGGCTATTGGCAACCACTAATTCATCCAGATGAAACCCAACGTCGCCAGGCAGTCCAAACACTCCGGCAAGCTTTGAAAATGGCCGGATATCTTGGAGCAAGAGGTATTGATACTGGTCCGGGTTCTCTCAATCCGAATGGTCCGTGGAATCCACACCCCGATAACTGGAGTTTGGAAAGTCGGCAACAATTGATTAAGAGCTTAAAGGAATCCTCCTCTGCAGCTGAAGATAACCAAGTCTACTTAAGTCTAGAAGGCCATCAATTAGTGGTTCTGGAAGATGCACATGTTACTAAAACAGTACTTGATGCTGTCGATTCACCTTGGGTGAAATCGGACCTGGATCCGGCTAACTGGATTCAGCTTAAAACTGTCTTCACAACAGGAGTAGCTATTGATCAGATGTTTGACATTTTGGGCGAACATATTATTAGTGGTCATGCTAAGGACATCACCATTACTAATTCTCATACACTTCATTTACCAACGACTTCAGTTGGTCAGGGATTATTAGACTTCAGAACGTATTTGAGGCGGATGGAAGATCTGAACCCGGATTATCCATTGATTATTGAAGGAAGCAGTGAGTCTGAGCTACCAGAAGCTAGCGCGTATCTATACCGGATCGCAGATGAACTTGGTATTGATATTATTCAGGAGATATCATAATGCGGATTCTATTAGTTGGTGGTTCTGGTCGAGTTGGTAGGATGACTATTCCTTATCTTAAAACCAAACATAGTATTCGAGTATTGGATATAGAGCCACCTATTGATTCTACGCTTGATTTCATAAAAGGTTCAGTAACCAACCCAAAGATAGTGCAACAGGCATTAGAAGGTATGGATACCTTTATCTATATGGCAATGAAAAATCCAACTAGCGAAATTTCCTCAGTTGCTACCTTTGAGGACATTGTTGTCAATCATCAAGTCAATGTTATGGGAGTTCATATACTTCTACACGCAGCTAATGAAGTAGGTATAGAACGTGGTACATACACTAGTACCTTTACTGTTCATGAGCGAACGCGAAACTATTTTCCGTCTGAAGATGAAGTCCCATTGAAAAATCCCAGTGTATATGGATTAACAAAGGGGATCGGGGAAGATATTTGCCGGTATTTTTGTCGTGAGCACCAAATGGCAATTACGGCTTTACGAATTACTGGACCGTCTACTAGAAGCCAGTGGCTAGAAAGAAGAGCTCTACCAAAATCAGGACCAGTTCATATTTGGTGGACTGACGAGGAAGATTTAGCAAACGCTTACTTGGCAGCTCTATCCTGCAACCATCCTGGTTTTGAAGCTTTCTTTATTGCTGGTGACGAAGAACAGAAAGAAATTAACTTGTCGAAAGCCGGTCGTTTATTAGGCTGGCAGCCTCTCACCCATAATCAGTTGTGATCAATCTAATTATTTGTTTTCTGGTCTGTTCAAAACGACCGTTTAAATCTACTTCGAAATGAATTCACTATTCATTCGACCTATAGATTGGTAGTGAAGGATTTGCTTTATATCTATACCTAATCAATTAAGAAGAGCTATTTAAATGACAAATATAAAATCGTTTTTCGATAAAAATGGTTACTATCTAGCAAAAGGAATTTATAATTCCAGCTTGTTAGGTAGAATGCAAGACGACTTCGATCGAGTTACACAACAACTATTAGCCAGTAAAGAAAATATTAACGCACGTTGGGGAAGTCAGCTAACACGAGACTTGGAATCAGATGACTCAGTCGTTTTTCATACTCATAACATTCATTCCTATTCTTCTATTTGGTTACATGCATTACTCAATCCCGAATTTCTAGATGTTGTAGAAGAAATACTTGGCCCTGACATCATTCTACATCATACCAAGCTCTTTCAAAAACCGCCTAGTAAAGGTGCAGCATTTCCTATTCATCAAGACTGGCAATATTTTCCAACAATCCAAGATACTATGATTGCAGGGATTATTCATTTGACGGAAGCAACAGATCATATGGGATGCATCCGAGTCTATCCGGGTTCGCACCAATTAGGTCGACAGTCAGGAATGATGGGTAGCGGAGAAAATTCAACCTTAACAAAGCAATATCCTTTAGAAAAATCAACTATAATCGAAGCCGAAGCCGGTGATGTGATTTTTTTTCATTATTTCACTCTACACGGATCAATGCCTAATCGTTCAAATCAAACTCGAAAAACTGTATTGGTACAACTACACAGTGGAAAAGATAAAGTTGAGGATGGGAATTCACATACCAATTCGAGGTTGGTACTAAGAGGTTGGAATCATCAGGCTAATCGTACTTCAGCCAGTGAAATCTAGGAAAAATACAGATCAATCTTTTTATTATTTATACTGCCATACGTTATTCAATTAGTTATATAGATCGGCCAGCGTTTTATGAGCTCTCAAAAACTTATTCCTGACTATTGGGCCGAGGCAAAAACAGAGTTAGCCGCCAGAGACCCAATATTAGCAGATATAATATCTCAGAACTATGATTACATACTTTCATCCAGAGGAGATTTATTTAGAACTTTGATTCGTTCTATAGTCGGGCAGCAAATTTCCGTAAAATCTGCTGCCGCCACTTGGTATAAATTTGAAGACAAAGTTAAAAGAATTACACCAAGAGACATTTTATTAATTCCGATGAATGAGTTGAAAAAGTGTGGATTAAGTCTTAGAAAGGTCGAGTATATCCTCGGAATATCCAGATTATGGGATTCAAAATATTCGAGATTAGATTGGTTTCAAATGACAGACCGAGAAGTCATTGACCGTTTGCTAGTACTTAAAGGGGTTGGAAAATGGACGGCTGACATGGTGTTAATATTTACTCTAATGAGGCCAGATATTTTTCCTATTGGCGATATATCTCTCGTTCGGTCAATAGAAAAGAAATATAACGCCAAAGAAAAACTGAGCCAATCGAAACTCTTAAATATTGGCGAAAGTTGGAAACCTTGGAGGACTGTGGCAACTTGTTTTATCTGGTACAATGATGACCCAGAACCAGTAGAATATTGAAATAGTATACAATATCTATCACTTGATGGCCGATCAATATAGTTAATTTTTTAATATCAAAAGATAATTTTTAACGATTATACTCACTCGTTCCTACTGATTATCTTGCAGGTGTTGAAGCCCAAACCCTCTACAATAGGCTAAGGTGATCTGTGTCGGATTTGATCCAACTATTATTAGATAAAAAAAGAGACTCAACGTGAAAATGGGGATTTTTTCGCGTGATACCAGCGTACAAAATTGAGTAAAAACAAGATATGTAAGCAGAATTATAACTTGTGCTATCTGACAAAATTGATAGCTTGGCCGATCCCTATTAAAATGAGGTAAACGGAGACCAGTATGCCGATATTATCAACTAAGGACTGGGAACTTTTCAGAAAAAATGGTTATGTTGTAGTACCGAACGCCGTCCCACAGAGTTATCTAGACGCAACAATAGAAGCTATGTTCGACTTTTTAGGCATGAAGCCTGACTATCCTGAGGACTGGTATCGCGACCCACTTCGTACAAATGGAATGGTCGAAATGTACCATCACCAATCTATGTGGGATAATCGTCAGCACCCATTGATACACAAAATTTTCTCTGAGATCTGGGAAACAGAAAAGTTGTGGGTCTCAATCGATCGAATTAGTTTTAAACCACCACCCCATCGAGATTATCCAGACTATGAGCACAAAGGGTTTATTCACTGGGACGCGGATACTACTAAATTACCCCTAAAATTTGGAGTACAGGGCGTGCTATATTTGACCGACACAGAAGAACATCAGGGAGGGTTTCAGTGTATCCCCGGAATTCATAACCATTTGACAAACTTTGGTGTGAACCACCCTCCAGATTTTGAATATGTCCGGCCCGATCTCACACAGTTTACCCCAAAGTCAATCTCAGGTAACGCCGGCGATTTGCTAATTTGGCATCGGGCCTTAGCACATGGAAGTGGACACAACACCTCTAGCCAGCCGAGAATCGCTCAATACATCAGCATGAGCCCTGCAATAGACGACCCAAGATATCGACAGCAAAGAGTCCAACTGTGGGAGAACCGTGAGCCACCGTCTTCACCAGCTTTTCCGGGCGACCCCCGTGGTTGGGAAAAAGGACGTCCTTCAGCTACATTGACCGAATTGGGCCGAAAATTAATTGGGGTGGATTATTGGTAATAGAAGGATTTTGCTTATTATGTGAGCGGATTTAACTATCGTCCGACTTGTTTGCGTTCGCTTTATCTTCTTTAGGAGGAACAGTAGAAGCCAACATTGAAATTTTGATATTTAGCTCTTCGCTCAACTTTAATAAGAGAAACTGTGGTCTTTTAATGTTGAAGTCTGATAGCTTCATCTTGAAATTTCCATCAATTTTTAGTATGTCTCCGTACATGTATCCAGCCTCAAGTTCTTTGCTACCATCGAAATAAGTTATTTTCACTTCGTTAAAGGTCATTCTTTTTTTAACGCCATGTAGCTCTAAGACCCCTTCTGCTGTAACATAAGAACTTTTGCTATTTTCTAGTTTCTCCGGTGTCTCTCGATCTTCTTTCTCGAGCTTGATTATTTTCTCAATAGTTAAAATTGCCTTTGGGTATTTTTCAGTTTCCAAGTACTGGTCTCGCAAATGTCCGTTTCTTTCCTTAATCCCAGTATCTATAGTCGCCAGATCAATTTCGAAAGAAGCCTTCAAGTTTTCTGCAACATTATTTGGGTCAAGGACAACTTCACCTCTAATATGATTGGTAGTACCTACAATGGTTTCCAAAGGTGCTTCTGATTCAAATCTAAATGTATCTCTACCGTGAGGATCTGAAATATAGAATGTTTTTCTGGGACTGTTATGGTTATCAGCTACGAGATTAGAAGCGGTTAACGAAAACAAACTAAATAAAAAAAGAAACGACGAAATTATCTTTTTTGACTTGTAAATAATCACAAAACTTACTCCTGATTTATCGGTGTGTCAATCGATCTGGCACCCGACGTTGTGTATGATGGTTTATTGTATCAGTTAGTTCTTAACAATAATATGCCAGCTGCATGAATAAGGTGTATGGCAGAAAGAACATATTTATTATTGACTCTTATCAATAAGACAGTGAATAAACCTATGAGAATGATAGAAAAAGCAACTATTATTACCAATATTATTTTCCCGAGGCTATTGGCCAAAGGATCAAACAGAACGGCAATCGAAATTTGACCAAGGTACCAAATTCCTATGATAATTGGACGAAGGGTTTTTGAACTGAAGTAAATCTTCTTCATATCAATTCTTTCTTCTTCCAAAATGTTATCGTCCGGTAAAGAAACCAAGGCAACTATAACGACTAAACTATCAGTTAACGTGCGACATATAAAACCTAATTTGCTTCCCGTTATTATGTGGTATCCATACGGTGAACTAAACCACATAAAAACTAACATGACAAAGAGTTCCAAAACCATTACCATATACGGTAGGTAATATTCTGTTTTGTTCATAGATTTCATGTGGTGAGCGACGCAAGCGTATATTTTTGCGAGGCAAATACCCACAATGATTGCTATGACCCATTGTGCAGTGTTGTAATCCCAACTTAATACATCAGGAGCAGTCATGAAGCTAAGTCTTGCCAACCAAAATTATAATGATTCAACCTGTTGAACTCATGTTAACTAAACTGTTTTTGAATTACAAGGTAATACTGAGTTTGATATTAATGACTCCCGTATTGGGGTGTAACCTAGATAAAGATAACACTCCGATATTGGGTAGGGTGACATCTTTGAATACAAACGGAGTCGTGGAAATTGAGCTTTACAACTGGTCAGATCACGAGAAACTTACTATAGGAATTCTTGGTATTGGCGCTTCCACATTCACGACTCAAGACAATTTAAAGTTCAGAGTAGAAAAAATAGAGGAAGACAAAATATCCTTGGTAATCCTTGACGACAAAAATAACATTTATAAACCAAGTCTTGAAAATGATATCGTGGTAGAAAATCCAGAACTAGCTGGTAAACCAACAATCATCGATACAATCACGAACCTACCTAACAATGGTTCACTAACGCTAGATACAAATATATTAATTAAAGAATACTAAGATATTAACATGTTTGTGGTATCAAATTGGACCGGATTTAATCATAACGACAGAGATGAAAAAAGACCGTACGCAAGGCTTTGATTTAAATTCGATTTATTTCAAAGATATTCCCGTTTCTAGATTCTCTTTTTTGTACGTCTATCTTCAGACTATTCTTATGGATACTTAACCACCCCAAAATACCTTTGGTATTTCTTTGGTCTCTCTACGAAACAAGAAGTTTCTAATAAGTTTCTGGATCTATCATCACTGGTCCAAGATTATAACCTCCGCAAAATTGCGATCGATTATTTCTTATACATGACTCATTATTAACTTTATGCTTTTTTCGTCCATTTTATAATAATTGGGGATTTCGTACCGGTTTCCATCTATGTCAGCAATCAATAAATGTCCATTATCATAATCAGTAACACTATCTCGTCTCCTCAGATCTATAGTAATTTCACCTTTATTAGTTTCCACTTTCCACACACTAATACCGCCCGATCGCCTCTCTATGGACAGCAAACGAGTAATAACGGGCTTATAGTAGGCTTTGGATAAAGCATTTTCTAGTACCCAACGACTACTTTCTGTTAAATGTTGAATATCTTCTATTAGGCAAACTTCTTCGCGCTTCCGGTCGTCTTTTATAATCGAAATATAACGGTTCACGTCTGTTACAGGAAAAGAACGTAGGGGCACAACGGGGCTGTGAAAAGTTCCGTCAGGTAAATATACTTCCAGTTCTTCAAATGGGTTGATCCTAAATTCAATTCTTTTGTAATCAAGCACTTCGAGTTCATCTTCAATACTAATTGGATTCATTATGGTAAAGAGCTAGCAATAGCTCGTATAACTCTCCGAATCTTACTCTGTTTTAACTAGTATATATGAGCAATGATCAGCCAGTCAAAAATCAATAATTTATGATGAGTGGCAATTAGTCTCGGAAAACAGAATTAACGATTTAGATTATGACGCCGAAACAGTATCAATTGATGATGATATTTACTTTAATTAACAAGTTCAGGATTGTTGTTTACGTGTATTTTCAGTATGGAATTTTTGCTCATAATTAATTATTCATGTGCCTCGTAACCGCTGGCTCTACAGCTAAACTTATGTTTCTTAAATGTTGGATGTAGTGAAATTGAATTGTATTTTGGTTAATACAATAGTAACATCCCCTACAGTCCTAAAATGTTGAGGAGTGGTGTATGCCTTTACCGGAAGGTTTTGAACCAATAGAGACAAAAGGAGGAGTTCAAAAGCGTCAGAAAACTGACACCGTGATCATTACCAAATCCGGTGATATATATATCGGTGGAATCGTACGAGATAGATGTGGAATAAATGATGATAAAGTTTATTATGCTACTTTGGGTTTCAATAGAGGACAGTTATGTATTGCATTTGATGAGACTAAAATTAGTAATACTCACTCGCTGAAACTAGTTAATGGAAAGTTACATGCCAAGTCTAAGTTCAATGTTATTGAAAACCAATTTATTAAAAAATTTATGAACCCAGAAGATTTTGAACAAAGTGACTTAAATAAAGTGACTTATACTTGGACCATAGATTATTTTGAAAGATACAGAGATTCCGAAGGGAAATATATTTGCACAGATAATATAAAAGAAACCAGAGGACATAGAGAAGAATTTGCGATTATTAATAATCTTCCTGCTCTTAAACTAGAATATGAACCAGTCGATTGGAGTAAAAAAGGAAAGTATTTTGTAATTAATGTAGAAAAACCAAGACGTGTTGCGCCTATAGATCTATCAGGTAAACTGACTAAATCTTACAGACATAGTCAGAAAAATAAGGTCAACTAAATTTAGTCAATTTTAAATTATTCTAACTTCCTACTAAAGAATTAGAGTAATTTAGGGAAAAATCCTCAATCCATAATCATCCTTCTTCGAAGGAGTCGAATTGTAATTGAAATAAGAAACAATCATAAGTTTAGAAGTTTAGGTTAAATCTCCGTCATCTATACCCGGAATCGATCCATAAATCTCCTCATATTTATTGAAATCGGGGAGGCCTTCGATCTAGCATAGAACTCCTCTAGTGAAATGAGATCAAGAATGAAGAAATTAATTCCATTACCAAAAATGACGGAGATCCAAAGTTTAAAAAATCATCCAATTTTTTAGCTCTTTAATCAATTAGGCTGATTAATATCTAACTGACCTCAATAGGTTTAGCAATATGTCCTGCTTAGATAATTGACACTAAGTAGCCCTTTGTAAGATTGTCAAAATTTCCATAAGTTCTCTTAGCTGATCGTATCGTTTTGACTCTTATATCTTGCCTCAAAACTATTAAAACCAACTAAAATCTGTTTGGTTCGACTAGTTACAAAGGAATAATTTAGATAGTTCTCCATTTTGTAACTGATGATAGTTGTTTTTTTACATTTTTTTCAAAAATAATTTCTTGCACTACTGTAATCAAAAATTACGTGTGTCTATCAAGTCATCAGAACGAAAGTGAGACTTTAAGACGGTAAAAACAAACATATAGAAAGCCTAATTTTTGTTTTCTATTCGGTCTATCAGCCTTCTCTTCTACTCTATATCTTCACTCTCCTTGTTTTTTAGTGTTATCGAGTGGAACAGGTAGCTAATCCCCAAATAGGTTGATAGGTCAAATAGTCATTAATGTCAGTGGTAAGTTATGAATTAATAATTCAATGATCGATATAAGTGGCTAATAATGACGAAACAGGATAAAAAGTAACTGGACCACAGCAAAAGGCTATCAATTTGTTCCTGGCTGGTATGAGTGATACCGAAGCGGCTGAATCACTAGGCGTAGCTAGGCATACGGTCAACAAGTGGAAGAACCAGAACTTGAGGGATCTGCAACAACAGAAACTAAGTCAGGAGAACCATCGTCAGTGTCAGGTGTGGTTAATCGGTCAGTTCAAGTGCTACGTCAGACCCCTGGAAAGCGAGAATGAACGGATTCGCAAGTCGACGACCATCCACATTTTGAAGGCGACTGGTTTTTATGCCGCAGATTCGAGAGGACAACAGTTAGGAAAGCAATAGATAAAGACGAGACGAAGATGGAAAAGCTAGTAGAGCAGTTTCAAATGGTAGTCGCACAATTTAGTGGTGTCCGAGGATAATAAAAAGGGTGATCTCAAGCCTGGAAAAAGCGTCCCTCAAGGAGTTTGCGAAAAAGTTATTATACTCAAACGGTCTGGTCAGTGATTCGCATTTTCAAGAAAAATATGAAGTCTGGGAACACGGAGTGAGATCGGGGTCTTTTTGTTTCTTATTTGATTTTGTCATATGATGTCGTTGTGAATAAGAAACCAAAGGTTAAGGTAATGATACGAATGTTGTGCTGTTTATATAAGAAGTGTTTGGTACTAAAATCTTTTTTATTGTGTTCGGTGTTTTTAGTCTTTCTAGGTTGTGGTGATGAGCTTTCTAATCAAGACCAAGTTAGAAAGGATTTAGTTAAAGAGTTGCCTGTTGTTGATTCAGAGCCAGAAAAAGAGATTATTTGGGAAACAGACGGTCAGGAGATGGTGTTGATACCCGCTGGATCGTTTGAGATGGGCGATTCCAAGAATGAGCCAGAGGGGTGGATGGTAGATACAAGGCCAGTACATACGGTAACTTTTGATGCTTTCTATATGGACATTCATGAGGTAACAGTCGGCCAGTTTAAGCAGTTTGTCAATCAAAGTGGGTATAACTATAAATGGTGGGATGATGTGGCTTTACTCTCGCCTACTGATGATCATCCAATGACTATCGTGAAGTGGACAGCAGCTACCGCCTATGCTAAGTGGGCAGGTAAGAGATTACCAACCGAAGCTGAGTGGGAATATGCGGCCCGAGGAGGATTAGATGGCAAGCGTTATCCTTGGGGAGATGATCTAAGTTTGGCCACTGATTATGCTAACTTTAAGGGGACAGGTGGTAAAGATAAATGGCATAAGACTACAGCACCAGTAGGTAGTTTTGAACCCAATGGGTATGGGTTGTATGACATGGCAGGCAATGTCTGGGAATGGTGTCAGGATTGGTATGATGAAAATTACTATAGTAAATCACCTGTCAACAATCCACTAGGGCCGGATTCTAGTCCACTAGGGTGGCGAGTGCTACGTGGTGGTTCTTGGCGCCACCCTAGCTCCCGCCTGCGAGTGGCTTGTCGCGACCACTACCCTCCGGATACGACGGACTCTCACCGTGGGTTTCGATGTGTGGTTGACATTCAATAACGACACACGAATTGATAATGAAAAAGATTAGTTATTGTCTTTTGTTTCTGTTGATCTTTTCTCAGGAGCAAAAGTTACCAGGTGTTTCTAATATTGAAGAACTAATAAACGTTAAGGCTAAGAAGATTGTTTGGCAAAAGATCAAGACATAATGGTTACCATTTCGTCTTTGGAATCCACCAAACCTTTTTATATTGACATATATGAGGGGACAGTGGGGGAGTTCAGAACTTTGTCAATCAGTGTGGTTATGATTGTTAGCATAATAATCATAATCGATGGTGTATGTTAATTGGTTTGTTGAGTCTAATTGACTTATTTAGTTATGCTGGCATTATCTGCTTGGAGTCGGAAGCACAGCTAATAATGATATCTTCCACTTAAAGAATAGGAAACAAATAAAGGACAGGGTTGATTTTAACCATCAGAATTAGACCAAAATCACTGCTCATTGACTACACACCGAAACCCGTTGTCTTCGAATCTCCTAATTGGCAGACAGCGACCAAGAATTCGATTGCTTACAGGTAAGTAAAAGATGCTTAGTTGGTAAGAACCTCCCCGTACAACCTTCCAGTACCCTATGGCATATTGGTGAATGCCCTGATCGCTATCATACCAATCCTGGCACCATTCCCAGACATTGCCTGCCATGTCGTGCAAACCGTATCCATTGGGTTCAAAACTACCTACTGGTGCAATTTGCCTATCCCACTTATCTTTACCGCCAATCCCCTTAAAATTTGAATAATCACGAGCTAGGCCTTCATCATTACCCCAGGGATAGACTTTTCCTAATAGGCCACCTCGAGCAGCAAACTCCCATTCTTCTTCGTATGGCAATCGTTTCCCTGCCCATACTGCATAGGCAACAGCATCATGCCAATTAACATATACCATCGGGTGTTTATCTGTAGGCGAGCACTCGTCTATCAAGTCCCAATCGATTGCTTTTGTATTTTTGTATCCCGAAGATTTTAGAAATTTCTTAAACTGCCCCACCGTAACCTCAGTGGTATCCATCCAAAAAGATTTAGTGGATTTCGAAGAAGGGATGTGAGACATTTTTGATCCGTCTTTCTGCCAAATGATTTTATTGGAATTAACTTTTTTTAACTCATGTGCATTGACGACGATCGGTAACTCCTTATCATCTGCTCCCACCAAAGATACAAAAAGAAGAAATAAAATATACTGAAATCTTTGAATCATAAAAATTTCGTCTTTTCTTATTGTATACAGAATTAAAAGACAAACAGAAAAAATACATACTTTACTGAAAGATTAATTATCTCCATTTTACGGCCCATTACTTTTAAAATCCCTAACCTTCTTAGCTATGTAAATTTGTAAATTTAACATCTTGTAGCCCTAGAAACTGATCTAAATTTCTTGCAAATATGTAGGTAAGAGTACGATCCTTTTATCGGCTAAGGGGCTATAAATGATTCCTGACTTCTTTGTAACTTAGTACTCGTTCAGCAGGCCGGTGTCCATTTCATCTTACCTGTCTGTAATTTGTCAAATGGGATAAACCGAGGTGCAGGTAAAAATTAGCGTCTTTCTTACAAACAGAAACAAACGTCAAGTCAAAATGGGGACAGATAAGTGCTGATATGGTATTTACTTAAAGCGAATCCAGCAATTGCATCTGCTCAATAGTCAATTCAAAATCGAAAATATCGATATTTTCGCGCAAGTGAACTTCAGAACCTGACTTAGGAATAATAATAGCACCTTGATTCATAGCCCATTTAAGAGCGATCTGAGCACTCGTTTTACCTTGCTGATTTGCAATACTAGCCAAAATAGGACTTTGCAGTAAGCTACCCTTTCCTGGACACCAACCTGAACCTAGTGGACAATAAGCCATCAGAGCGACATTAGATTTCTGACAAGTATCTAATAAAGAGGTTGAGACATTTTCTGTACAGATTGAATCTGGTAGGTGGAAGTGAACTTGATTGACAGAAATTGGAACTTTTGATAGCGTTTGCGCTTGATGAAGTAAATCTTGGTCGTAATTACTAACTCCAAGGTGACGAACTTTTCCTTGGCGGTAAACTTCGTTGAATGCACCCAGAGTTTCTTCTAGTGGCGTGATGTTGGTCGGTTCATGTCTGGCTCGGATACTTGCATCACTTGGCCAATGAGTTAGCAGTAAATCAATGTAATCTACCTGTAATTGGTTGAGAATTTGCCCACATTGTTCAATAACTCCATCATAGTTCAGGTTGTCACGCCATATTTTAGTCGAGATAAAGATCTCTGATCTCGGTATACTACTTTTGCGTAATGCACGTCCAATAGCCGATTGGTTTCTATAGGCCCATGCTGTATCGATTAACCGATAGCCAATATCTAGCGCCCACTGAATTGCCTGCTCACAGTTGTCCTCCAATAATCCAGCCGTGCCTAAGCCGATAGCTGGACAGGACTCCCCTCCCACTAACTCCACATACCTCATTTTATTTTTCCAAATTTTTACATCCTCAGTCAGGTAATCATCAAAAATGAAACTACTTTTACATTTTGGAACGTGACTTCTGCAAAATTCTTTCTTTTAACTAGAAGAAATCAATTTTGGGTTCAAATAGGCCACAAGTCGTTATATCACAATCGAGACAGTTTCTTAGCTGGAATTAATCAGGACATCATTGTTGACTCGCTCAAGCACTCACAACGGACACGAAATTATATTGGAGTTTCAATCAGAATGCAAAAACTAAATTTACAAATCCAGACCCAAGTAAACCACAATTTGTAGATAAACATAAAATAGGTAGGAAACAACGTAAAAACAGTTAGCTATAGAACATTGCCCTATGCTTTGTTGGCATTTATTCTTAATAAAGCAGCCAAGAAGCGAATATCCTTGTCCTTCCTTGACAGGATACATAGGCTATGAGATAATCCTCCCCTTTCCAACTGAAAAATAAAGTAATTGCTTTCCCTAACCCAGATCGTTCGGTTTTTTACACCTAAAATTTTTTTACTATATACAAATTTACACTGAGAGCAGTTTCTACGTCCTATGTGAATGATGAATGAAATTTACTATGTAAAATTGACGTGGTCGAATTTTTAATTTTCGTTAAGTTTCTATAGGGTTTCGCCTGATTATTTATACATAATTTTGAATACAGTGTTTCAGCAATAAATGAATATCGTTAAAAAAATCTCGAAAAATTACACTGATAGTCAGGAATTGGGTCAGGTTTTTAGCATCGCCTTACCAATTTTACTCTCTAATGGATCTTTAACCGTTATGCACGTTACAGATCGGCTTTTCTTATCTAAAGTGGGTCAAGTTGAAATCGCCGCCCAAATGAGTGGTGGCATGACAAGCCACGTTTTGGTTTCTTTTTTTGTGGGTTTAATTGGATATGCTTCTGCACTAGTGGCCCAATATTTTGGAGCCAAGCAGTTTCAGAATTGCACTAGATCTATTATTCAGGCACTTTACATTGCTTTAGTTAGTTATCCATTACTGATTCTATTCATTCCACTTATAAAATATGTCTATATTTGGACGGATCAAGAAAAAGAACTATCGACATTAGCATTACTCTACGCAAGAATGATGTTGATTGGGTGTATTTTTTTTCTCATTAAAACGGCTATAGCAAGTTTCTTTATTGGTATCGGTAAAACTACAATTATTTTAATTGCTCATTTAGCTAGCACGGTCTTAAATATCCCTTTAAATTTCGTTCTTATTTTTGGCAAATTGGGCTTCCCTCCATTAGGTATTCAAGGAGCTGCATTAGCTACAATTTTTGCAAGTTGTATCAGTCTTACCATTTTGTTGTTCTTTTTTTGGTATGAAATTTCCCAAGGCAAATTCAAGGTAAGAGGATTATTAAAAATCGATGGAGAAATTATAAGAAAGCTAGTTTTGTTTGGAATTCCTGCCGGGATTGGACCATTTCTTAATTGGTTTGCCTTTAATATTTTCCTACAAATGATGCACTCTTATAGTGTCGACACAGCAAGTGCGGCAACAATTGCGTTTACGTGGGATAGCGTTGTTTTTTTACCGTTTGTTGCTTTCGGTATGACCGCTAGAACCATGGTTGGTCAGAAATTAGGTGCAAAAGATAAGGATAATGCAGAAAGAATGACTTATTTAATAATGGGGATCAGCATTTTATACGGTTTAGTGATGATTTTAGTTTTCAATATTTTCACTAATTCTCTTTCTTCAATTTTTGCTTCTGGTTTTCAAGATTCTAACGGAAATTCACAAAACATCTCTAATATTATGATTAGAATGGTTTCTTTATACACTATTGCCAATTCGTGTAAACTTATACTCGGTAATTCGCTACAGGTAGCAGGAGATACTTTTTGGGTAATGTGGGTTTCAATAATCATTCATTGGGGAATGGCTGTCGCAGTCATTTTATTAGTGAAATTTTTCCACGCCAATCAATATGTAGCATTCTCGACCTTGATTGTGATGAACAACCTAGATTTCCTTACCCGACTATACAGATACAAAAGTGGTAAGTGGCGTAACATCAATTTGATAGACTGATTTATTTTTCTACAAATAAAAATTCATCCTGAGACAAATAATCCAATTTAAACGAGCAATGTCATGATTAATCGATGATCTTCAGGAAGGGCTTCGATTTCTGTATGAGGGAAGTTACTCGGTCAGTGGCAAATGCATCGCATATGTGGGATAAGTTGTCGATAAAATCCGCCCACGGATCTTTACCGTTTCGGGATTTCTCTCTAGCCAATACGAGCGCACGTTCATATAAATTGTTATTTGGTCGATATATTCCAATTACTTTTTTACTTTTCATTTAATAAGTGATATTTCCTATTTTGATCTAGTGTAGGTAGGTATGATAAGATGGGCTTATTCATATATCAGGATAGGTGATTACCTATCCAAAGTTCCAAAGATTTATGACATAATTAGTGTGAATAACTTAGTTGAATCCTAATGTTTTACTGTTATTGAATTTGTTGTACGATAACCAAATCTTGCGAGCTATAGGCGCTCATTAAGCATTAATTATGCCCAATAAAATTAGGCGGTAGACTAATTGGTTATTTGTAATAATATCTGTAAGTTATGAATACTGTACCGAATTCAGTCAATTTTTCATCACTTGTTTGCTCGGATAATTAGCATCGTGGGGCAAACGATCTTCCATTTAATACGATTTGTTTCTATCGAAGAATATTTGTTCGACAAAAGTCATCCCAGATAATCATGTAATTCCATTTTAAATGAGAACAAAATTATTAAGGTGTTAGCTATTCAATCATCTAGGTGAGAAATACGGTGCTACCTCAGCTTTTCAGAATGTGCGTTGTCTTGATTTCTCTAGTTTGTTTATCAGGTTCAATCAGTGAAAATGTCTTAGAGAAGAATGTAGAAGCTGTAGATATTCTACTTCTATCCTTTGGAACCCTGATTACTCTAGTGATGTCTGCTTTCTATTCTGGGTCTGAAACTGCATTAGTTTCGGTCGATAAAGGGTTTATCGACAAAAAGTCGGATGAGGGAAACGAACGAGCTAAGATAATCAAGACACTAACAGATTCAAGTGATCGTATGTTGGGTATGACCTTAGTTGGTACGAATATCGCCAACGTTGCCACAGCCCAGTTGGGTTTAATTTTGGTCTTAGCTTTGATTGGATATTCAGAGACAATTGCTACTTTACTTGACCGATGGGAAATTTCTCCTGTTTCGGTTGCTACTCCTATTACTACGTGCTTCGTTTTACTATTTGGTGAGGTTATACCCAAAATTCTCTTTCGAAATCAGGCAAACAAACTAGTTTTGAGGTATGCGCACTATTTACGAATTTCAGACCTCATCTTTCGGCCAATTGTGATAGTGATTACTCAATTCCCACGCTTATTAACTCGACACATTAGTCAAAGTCGACAGAATGCTAATATTAGAAGGGAAGAACTCAGATTGGTAGCAAAGATAAGTGAGAAGTCAGGGACCATTGACAGCGAACAGCGGCGGATGATTCATGATGCCCTCGATTTTCAACACCAACAGGTGGGACAAATAATGGTTCCGTTAGTAGAAATGGTAGCTGTTGAAACAGGAACTACGATCGAAAGTTTTTTGTCTATTGCTTCAAAATCTGGTTACTCGAGAATACCAATATATAAAGATAGAATCTTTAATATTGTTGGGATCGCCCACATTTTAGATGTGATCTACTCTACAAGACCAGATGCAACAGATTCATATCAGATCGTTGATGATCTGATGAATGATGATCTTAAATATGTACCAGAATCTCAACCAATTCACTCGTTACTACAAGATTTAAAAGCAAGTCCGAATATGATGGCTTTCGTGGTTAATGAATATGGTGGGATTGTTGGTTTTGTCACGGTGGAAGATTTAGTTGAAGAAATTGTCGGTGAATTTACGGATGAGCGGGACAGTAATCACCAAATCCACAAAATTAACGAAGACGTGATTGAGTGTGATGGTCGCACCACTATTGATAACCTGAACGATTCATTTGATTTAGGCATTCCAACTGGAGATTATGAAACCATATCCGGTTATATCTTAGACAGAGTAAAAAGATTACCTGCAGTTGGTACCCAGATCGATACTGAATCTATCATCATCACGGTTACTGAGGCGAACGACCGTGCCATTAAACAAATCAGAATTCGGAAAAATCATGTCTGATTATACTCTAGTTTGGAAAATGATGTAGAACCGTTCAATTACTCCCAGCTGGAGTACCGTCTGCCGTCAAAATCCCTTTGGTTTCATATTCTTAAGACGAGTGGGACCTTATCTGGAAATACCAATACATCATCGATTCGTCGGTTTTCGATTACTTATATGTACTGATTGGACAGCCAAATCTCGACCCAATATTACGAAGTCAGCAATTTTTCCAATCTCGATACTACCCAACTGGTTTTCATAACCAATGATTCGGGCTGGAGTTAAACTCGCCATTTTAATTACTGTCTCTAGGGGTAGTCCAGTCAACTGGTGGAATGTCCTAACATGATGATCCATGCCGGTGGAACTAGAAGCTAAGCTCTTACCGTCTAGTGTTAAACCAACCTGGTCTCGGTGTAGAAAAGATTGTCCATTTTGTTTGGGGCCAAAGATGTACTCTCCATCTGGCATATCAAGAGCTCGATTGCAGTCAGTTACGATGGCCAATCGATTTTCTCCCTTGATTTTGTAGGCTAGTTGAAGCAAGCTAGCAGACAGATGTTTCCCATCAGCGATCACTTCTGTTGTCAATTGATCAAAGAATAGTGCTGCTTCAAGGACCCCACCCTGCATCGGGTATGTTTGGGTTTGGCGGAGTTTTGACTTGTCCGACATAGCACAAAAGAGATGATCAACATGCTGAACTCCCCATCCTAAAGATAACTCAAACTGCTCAAAAGTCGCTAATGAATGGCCAATACAAAGTATAATATTTCGATCCTTAGCAGCCTGAGCAAAGGTTTTGCTCTGAGGTAATTCAGGTGCAATCGAAGCTTTTATAATCACGTCAGAGAAGGATAAATAATCATTCAAGGTACCCGTGTCTGGAATCTGGTGTAGAGCAACTGGGTGACAGCCAACAGCTTGCTTATGAAAATATGGGCCGTAGAGATGTGCGCCTAGAACTTGAGATGACGATTCCTCTAATTTGCTTGAAGGCTTGTTTCTAAATTTGTCTACCAGTGATAAAAATGTGCAGACTTGATCTGGATGAGCTACCGTCGAGGTGCAAACCAGACGAGTCGTTCCATGTTTACCGTGAGTCTTGAGAACAGTCTCAAAAGCGTCACTAGTTCCGTCCATGAAGTCTGCTCCACCTCCACCATGAACATGCAAATCAATGAAACCTGGACAAAGATAATTTCCGTCCAAGTCAATGATTGTTGGCAGGTTTGATTCGACTTTCTTATTTAGATTGAGAAATTCTGGGCTAGTTATAGTTCCAATTTCGTGGATTAACCCATCTCTTACTACAACGGAAGCATTAGGTATGATCTTATCTGGTAGAATAACTTTCCCATTGACAAATATGGTGTCTCTATTTGTTTGCATATCGATTTATAGATGTGGGTTAACATCTTTTAAATATTCTGTTAGCATACAATAAATTCTTCGTTAATGGCTAAATAATTTAAGATAGAAGAAACCCTAATCACCTTGTTAAACTGAAGAATTTACTGCTTCCGTCCAGCCAGATAATTTTATCTCCTACATTATAAATAGAAACCTATTCAGATCTGGATTATTCTTCTTAGTGACAATTTACGTAGTTTGGTTAGAATAAATGTCATCGATCTTCACACTTCTGGGGTATATATCTGATTGTGATATTTTTGAAAAATCAGGAAAGGGAAACAATATGAGTGTACGATCCATCTTTTTCAAAAGAGTATATAAAGGAGGCAATCGGATTTCTCCCTTTATATTATTGTTGTATTTTTTAATTTTGGTCGGGTGCCAAATATCCACAAAAGACGAATCCTTAAGGGATGTTTCAATGAGAATTGTATCATTGAATGATGATGGATCGGCATGGGTTGAATGTGAAAATAATTCTTACCTTGATCAATTTCAGAGAGGTAATGTCCTGGTTGTAATTGAACGGGAAACGAGTCAGACTAAAGCTATCTTGCTGGTTAAGTCTGTACGGAAGATGAATCAAGGGAAGAACTGGGCTATGGTACAAGCTTTGCAAAACAGGAAGAGTGAAAAAGGTTTGGATTGCCAAATCATCAATTCTAAGGGAGAAAGATACAAACCAGATCCTACAAGTATAGAGATCAAGAAAGGCCAAGATCGTTTAGATTATATAAATTCTGTAACTGACTTGCCCAATAACGAAACGATATCTATAGGTGATCAAGTAGAGTATCACTCTAAAACATTCAATCAAAAGGATTTTAAAATTTGGTTTTGATAAGATATTTTTAACTGCCTTATTGACCG
Organism: Candidatus Poribacteria bacterium; assembly: GCA_002729015.1. Next base: position 16,758 of record PBVO01000108.1, on the reverse strand, counting down.
ACAGGAGTCAGGCATTTATCCAGTTACTTTCAAAGTTTCTTGCTATTATATTTGATTACATATACGTGCTGGGTGAGTGGAGAAGTATTGACTCCCATTATTGTATTCAACCAAATTTCAAGTATAAATCTACTGCGTGAAAAATGATTTAGAATACAATCTTTTATCTTAAATGATTTAAAACAAATGTAGTAACTGTATTAGTCTCAATAGTAGTGTAATAACTGCTATAATAAATTGGTATCAGAAGCAAACACCCGATTACCTGATTAATACGATTATGGACACTAATCCCGTCGTTATAATATTTTATTAATATATTTAAGGAGTTTTAAATGGATTCACAACCAAACATAATCTTCATCCATGCAGAAAGTATGGATGGTCGAAAAATGGGCTGCATGGGACACCCAGCGATGCAAAATGCCACACCTAATATTGATCGACTCGCTAACGAGGGCGCGATTTTTACCAATGCCTATACGAACTCTCCTGTATGCACTCCGTCACGTGCAAGTATGTGGAGTGGAAAATACCCGAACTATGATGATTGTTGGAATAACCATGAAGGTTTAAAGCCAAGCACCCCAACCTACCAGGATACGTTCGAGAGTTCGGGCTATCAAACATCTGCCATTGGCCCTATCGATTATGCTTACGGTCAACACTCTATTCGTGATCGAATTGGTTCTTGGACGCGTTCGGCAAATATCCGACGTCCACTTTGCCGAACGCCCCTACCAAAAGTTGTAAATGATGGAGAAGCAAATGGAAGAGACTGGAATCGTACCTATCAAGCGGTCGAACAATTACATCAATATGCTAATTCTGACCGTCCATTTTGGCTTTATCTCACTACAGGGCTAGTACATCCAGCATTTACTGCAGAACAACGCCATATGCGACTGATTAATGAAGCTGAAATTGATATTCCATCTACACTTATGTCAATCGAAGATACAAAAAATCAAGCTATTGCTTATCAACGTATAACAAAAAATTGTGACAAACAATTTTCAGAAAAAATGGTTCACCAAATTCGACATATATATTTCGCTATGATTGCGGCTCTTGACGAAATGGTCGGACGCGTATTGCAAACGATTGAAGAATTAGGCCTGCGCGACAATACCTATGTCATTTTTTCCAGTGATCATGGTGAAATGGCTGGAGATCAGAACCAAATTCTCAAGCGATCAATGTATGAAGCCTCTACTCATGTTCCTCTAATTGTTCGAGGACCTGATGTAAGAAGAGGACAAACTATTGATACACCTGTTTCGCTCGTCGATCTATATCCAACCTTTATGGATATGGCTGGCATAAACTATACTGATTTTGCTAATCAACTTGGTTATCCTAATATGCTTGATGGTGAATCATTGATGCCCCAAATGACTGGAAATGTGAAACGTAAAAGAGACTGGGCTATGTGTGAGTACCATGGAGACCGGTGTGCTACTGGTACTTTTATGATTCGGCAAGGTGATTGGAAATATGTTAAGCATATCGGATTTGAATCCGAACTCTTCAACATCACCAAGGATTCCGATGAAACTACGGATCTTATTGAAATAGAGGCAAATAAGGCTGATCAATTAGATCAAGTTCTTACTAGTAATTTTGCTTGCCAAGAAATTGATGATCGTGCCAAACAATACGACAAAGAAAGTTTCATGGCTTGGAGTGAAAAGGCTAAGGCTGATGGAACCTATCATGAAACTATGGCATCGGTCTACAGTGGTTTCGACCGACTATGTATAGAAGATATTAGTCCTTGGACTAATGAAAATGAACAGAAGATTGAAGCGTGGCTAGGAACATAATTCAACCACAATTAGGTTGACGTCCAGTCTTATGAGGAAGAAATTTATTTAAAAAGAAAAATTTCTTTATTTAGTTGAATTGACTTCATGATTAGTGTGCAGAAGTTGCTATTAAATAAGAAATTAAGATGTAGGCTGAATGATTTAGAATCTCTTCTATTAATTTATTGAACAGAGAAACTAAATTGGTCTGTAAATTTTTTGTTCTAGGTTATGTGTCTATTGATTACTATTTTATGCCAACTTGTTTGGGGATGATCAGAACCTCGGTTTTTATTTTGCTCGAATCAATATAAAAAGGTTCAGTTCAAATTAGGCGTTTATGTTTAATGTTCGGGAGTGGAAACCTTTATTTATCGAGCATAAACCGTTACTTGTTTGTTTAAGTTATTTCGCACCTATTGAAATTAAGGCAATTACTCTGGGGCCAGTTGTAATTTCAAGAAATAAGATAGATGAAGTTACTAAAAATCACGAATCAATTCATTTTCAACAATATCTCGAAACTCTCTTTGTTGGATTTTTGATACTTTACTTGTGGGACTGGTTAATGGGGTTACTCAAATACCGGGACGGTCGATCGGCTTACTTTGCAATTAGAGCAGAACGAGAAGCCTATCAAAATCAGCACAATTTAAACTACTTACAGGTGGATAGAGCCAGATGGAGTTGGCTGAAATAGCAGACGGTGGAATAGTGTTGAATAAGGAAATCTTACACCATCCATCTATTAACCACTTTATATTTTAATTGTTGGTGCTTGTTATCAACCTAAACTTGATTCAAAATTTCCACCTACATTAGGGAATTGTCTTTGATAATTTACTAGTGATCGATATTCTATTAAAAGGGAAGTGTGGTATCTTCGATTTGAAGAAATATCAACTACATTGATAACCAAGAAAGATACTGATGCTAACAATATCTGGTAATAACAAAGGATAATGATATTCTTACCATCAGCAATATATTCTTCGGTAAGTGGGTTTGGGTGTTCGATTTATTTGTAAGAGCATTGGCGACAATTCTTATTCAATCTTATTCAACGAATCTCAAGCAAGAATCTTGAACATAGGAGCATTGTTGTGACTAACCTTAGGTTACTATTAATCTTTGTTCACCTGATCCTGATCTGTTTCACTCTTTCTACTCATTTGGTTATGTCTGAGACTAAATCTACCACGAAAATCCACTCTATTACTGACATATCTCACACTTTCTCGTTTTACTTTGATGGCCGGTTCGCATCCAATTACATTCAACCAATCGGTGGAATAGATGCTCGCAACTGGGCAACTCTCCACAAATGCGATTTGTCTAATACAAATCTATTAATACTACAAACAGAGTCATCTCCTTGTCCATACCTAAGTCAGGATATTCAAGTAGTTAGAAAATTTCTAGACGGTGGTGGCGGTGTATTGATCTTAGGAGATCATTCTCCCTTTCGAAACGAAAACGTCTATTCTCTCAATGAAGTCGCCAAATCATTCGGAGCTAAATTTGTCGATCATCATGCCAAACAGCCACTTAAACCAACTCAAGAACTGGAAATAGCAGATTTGGAGACATATAATGGCAAGATCATTGATTTAGAAGATGAATCGATCTGGAAAATTCTGATTCGTGATGCTGAGTCACGCATCGTGATGGCACAAAGACCTGTGGGCAAAGGACAGGTCTTATTGGCGTCTCGCGCTCTGGTGGGAAGGCAACCAAACGCAAAAGACCCCATCAATTCTGGTATGTGGCAGTCATTGTTGGTCAATCTGGTAAGTGGGAAACAGATTGATCCAAGCAGATTGCCGAAAGGAAAAATGCCAGAAAATGTCGTAAATAGAAACGAACTCCAAATACAATATTCTGATTATCTTGAACCGATGTCGGAAACGATTTTCGAAATTTACCGTAAAAATCGACCATTTCTTGAACGAATAATCGGGGTTCCTCCGACTCGAGGTATGCTCAAAAAGTTGATACTTCTTCCGACCGGTGGTGGAGGATTTTCCAGTGGTGTGGCAATTGGTATCGGGGTCTGGTGGGGAAACTTTCCTGAACAACGATATGGCATGGTGGAACTTCTAGGACATGAAGCAACTCACTCATGGGTTCTTCCCTTCGCTGAGCCAATGTGGAACGAAGGGCTGGCAACTTATGTAGGCATTCTACTCGGACGAGAATCTGGTTTAGGGAAAGAGGCTGATACAAAACTCGAAAACTGGATCAGCAAAGCGAAACGCTATGATCCCCAAATGAAGATTTTTGATCTCGTAAACGATAAAGAGACTCCACATGTAGTCAAAATGGGAAAACCAATGTGGATTTTTGAGGAATTACGTAAAGAAGAACCACAAATCATCAGTAGATACTTCCAAGCCAAAAGAAGGATGATTGACCCTGATAGACAGAATTCTTATACCGCTGATGATTCTGTAGCAGTCTTAAGTAATGCTGTAGGACGGAACTTATTTGACTGGTTTCTTAAACTAAATATTGATGTTGATCCTTCACGAACGAGAATTGAATTTCCTCAATAGGATGGATACAGCCAATAAAAATAGCAATCAAAGACTAAATTCGACATAATAAAAACCTGAAGTGGTTACCTTTAGTGCCAATTAGGACAGTCCGTGACCAGTCGGTTTAAGTTCGGGTCTTAGAATTAGGTACAAAACACAATGAATCGTAAACAGTTTATACAGAGCATAACTGCAAGTTCCTTGGCTTTGTCTTTCGAAAATAGACTTCAAGCAGAAGAAAATCCTAATCGTAAGCCTAATATTGTTCTGATTATGGCTGATGATCTAGGGTGGCAGGAAATCGGCGTTATGGGCCAAAAGAAGATTAGAACACCGAATATCGACAATTTGGCTACAAAGGGAATGAGGTTTAATCAATTTTACTCTGGTTCTGCAGTTTGTGCACCTTCACGTTGTAATTTAATTACGGGTAAGCATGGTGGGCATGCTTACATTAGGAATAACAGGGAGATTAAAAATAAAGGAGATATTTTTGGCGGACAATTACCCTTGCCAGAAGGTGAAATCGGATTAGCCAAAATACTAAAGTCTGTTGGCTATACGACCGGTTGTTTTGGTAAATGGGGACTCGGAGCAGTCGGAACCACAGGAGACCCGTTGAATCAGGGATTTGATCGGTTTTACGGTTATAATTGCCAACGTCACGCACACAATCTCTATCCTAAATACCTGGTGAACGATCAAGAAAATGAGTTGCTTCCAGGCAATACGCGTAGTAATACAGGAGAAATATACGCACCGCAGCGTATCGCTGACGAGATGCTTGAGTTTGTGAGTAAAAACAAGAAACAGCCATTCTTCCTTTATTATCCAACTGTTCTACCACATCTGCCGTTGCAAGCTCCAAAAGAGGATATTGAGGAGTACAAAGGTCTGTGGCCAGAAACACCATATAACGGGCGCAGTTATCAACCACATCCCACACCACGGGCCTGTTATGCGGCTATGATCAGTTTCCTTGATAAACAGATTGGCCGCTTAATGGCACTTTTGAAAAATCTGAACCTAGACCGTAATACCATTGTCATGTTTACTTCAGATAACGGATCAACTCATCTCCGATCTCAGGTAGATTATGACTTTTTTGATAGTGTCGGTCCATTACGTGGGCTAAAGGGGTCTCTCTACGAAGGTGGGATACGCGTTCCTTTTATTGCACATTGGCCAGGTAAGATTAGGTCTAACCAGCAATCTGATCATCTAGCAGCTAATTACGATTTGTTGGCAACGATTGCGGAAATTGTTGACGTTCAAATCACTATGGATACTGATGGTACCAGTTTTTTACCCTTGCTTCTTGGCAAAACGGAAGACCAGAAAATACCCCCGTACTTATTTTGGGATTTTGCTGGCTATGGCGGGCAAATGGCTGTGCGGATGGGAAAATGGAAAGGTCTCAAGAGAGATCTGCGTAAAAAAGATAAAGTAACTCTTGAGTTATACAATCTTGAAGAAGATATCGGTGAAACAAACAATGTTACTAGTCAACATCCAGAAATTGCTGCCAAAATAGAACAAATCATCCTTCGTGAGAGGGTAATGCCTACAACAAAAGAATTTCAATTTGGGACATACGCGGATAAATCCTAGCGGCAGGAGACTGAGATATTCGTATTCTCTAATGAAAATGATGTGGCCAATTAGTAACTAATTATTTTGTATCAGAGCATAACCCATACTTATTAAGATTGTAATGCCTGATATTGCAGACAAAAATCGTTATAATTCAAAAAATTTTTAGAGGAAATTTACATAGTGAGCAATGAGCAAGACATTATTCAAACCGAGATACAAGGATTCAACCCAGAATCTTCTTCGACCACATTTCAGGATAAAGTTTGGCAACCTGTGTCAGATCGTAAAATTCGAATTGGTATTGCTGGATATGGTGTCTGCCGCATGGGAAGCTCATTTGGATTTCAAGATCATCCCAACGTAGAAATTGCGGCGGTCTGTGATGTCTCTGCCGAACGCTGTGCGGAATTAGCCATCGCTTGTAAGTGCCAAAGGACTTATTCATCTTTGGAGGAAATGGTCAAAGATCAGTCACTAGAAGCCATCTTCTTGGGTACAGATGCTCCAAACCATGCACAACATGCAATTCTGTGTTTGAATCATGGAAAACATGTTGCTTGCACAGTTCCAGCCGTATTCGGTTCTTTGGAAGATGCCGATCGACTTTACGAAACAGTCAAAAAAACGGGTTTGGAATACATGATGTTTGAGACCTCTGCCTACCACGCGGCCTGTTATGCTATGAGAGTCGCCTATGAATCGGGAGCTTTGGGTAAGATTATCTACGCAGAAGGGCAATATTATCATTATTTTCCGACCCCATTAGCTTCTTACGGGAAATGGCGAACAGGAATCCCACCAATGTGGTATCCAACTCATTCTACGGCCTATTATGTAGCAGTTACTGGACAATCGTTTACCAAGGTCTCTTGTCAGGGTTTTAGGGGCCAAATACCACACTTTCAGCCTGAGGCGAATTGTTACAAAAACCCCTTTGACAGTGAAGTTGCACTGTTCCAGACTTCTGAGGGGGGATCGGCACGTATGAGTGTGTGTTGGGGAATGCGTGGCTCTGCAGGGGAAACAGGTCTAGTACATGGAGAACTTGGTCGGATGAACGGTACTTCATTCAGTCCTGAAGAAGACCGACCAAACTTACCTGACTTATCTAAACCCCCTCTGCCTCCAGGAATGGACGCAGGAGGTCATGATGGATCACATGGTTATCTAACCAATGAGTTTGTCACTGCTTTATTGGAAAATCGAACGCCATTGATCAACATTGCTTTATCGTTAAATATGACAGTACCTGGTATTATCGCTCATCAATCGGCGCTGAAAGATGGCGAGCTACTTACAGTTCCACAATATTCTTGGCCAGCCTGATTGTAGTCATGTTAACAGATCATTTGAGAATAACCGAATAAACCCAAGAGTAGGATCGTAGGTAACATAATCGTTTTTTTAATTCAGATTTTTGCTGAAATTGATGATTATGTGATTTAGTATTGACATCACTGTTTGCAAAATCTGGATCCTGCTAGTAAATTGTGAAAAAACAATAACAGCATGAATTATTAAATGATCCAAGACTGCTTAAGATCAAAAGAAATGTCGAAAATTGTATTTTTAAATTCTATTCTACCTACTGAGTTATTGCTCTCAATAGATAAAGAAAGTGATCAGAAATCAATTACAACACCGTTTGATTCTATGTTTTGGGTTCTGACTTGAAAACTAGACAATTCTATCCCCCGCAACTCCCGGATTCTGAGCAGCATCTCTATAAAGAGACTTCCGATACAAGATTACATTTATATATTTACAAACCTGAAGGGTGGACTTCTCAGGACAATAGACCAGCCATTGTGTTCTATTTTGGTGGCGGTTGGGTTGGGGGTAGTCCCAGCCATTTTTTATCGCAGGCGCAACATTATGCCGATCTAGGGCTGGTCACTATCCTAGCTGATTATCGCGTTGCTTCGCGGAATAAAACCAAAGTAAAACACTGTTTAGAAGATGCCAGAGATGCCATGCGTTATGTCCGAGTTAATGCCAATCATTTAGGAATTAACCCTAATCGGGTAGCGTCAAGCGGTGGGTCAGCGGGGGGACACTTAGCTACTTGCTTAGGTGTTATCACAGATCATTTAGAAGAAGTCTCCTCAATACCAAATGCCATGGTCCTTTTTAATCCAGTCTGTGTTCTAGTCCCAGTTGAAGGTGTCGAGTTAAGCTCATGGAATTTGGAAAAAATGGAGCAAAGAACCGGTTTGCCACCCAAAGAATTATCTCCGGCACATCATGTAAAATCTGGTAATCCACCATGTATAATTTTTCATGGAACCGAGGATAAGACAGTAACTTTTGCCACTGCACAAAAGTTCTGTCAATTAATGAATCAAGCAGGCAATGATTGCAAGCTATATCCCTTTGAAGGTAGAGATCACGGGTTTTTTAATTTTAACCATAGAGAAGATCAAAACGGTGATTATTATCAAACACTGAAGTTAACAGATGAATTCCTCAAAAAACTGGGCTGGATTGACTTAAATTAACCGATTTCATAGAATAAACTAAGAAGACCCAACATCAGAATTTGACAAACGAACAGATCGTCTATCATTATAAAAAAGACTTAATCGGTTTTTGGGAACTTTACTGCCGGTGTTCCTGTTTGTGACTCATGGCTAGTCAGAATAAAGGTTATACGAATATTAAAATATGATCTGGCTATCACCGAATTGTTTTTACCTGATCCAGAAATTTGCCTTCGATGTTATCGTGAATAAGAAAAAACCGTTATTTGATTACAGAAGATTGAAAAATTGGAGAGGTCGATCAATTTTTTAGGGGTTGATTATTGTATCTGAAGTAGCAGGATGAAAATAGAATCCATTGATTTTTTTTACCTTTCTATGCCAAAAGTTCTTGACATTGGAGATGGTAGTCAGGACGCGCTCTTGGTCAGGCTACAGGCAGGTGGTTATGTCGGTTGGGGAGAATGTGAATCCGCACCTCTGGTGTCGATCGCTAGCCTGATATGTCCGATGTCTCATAGCGCGTGTAAGCCTGTTCAAGATTCGGTTCTAGGGCAAAGGCTAGAAAGTGCTGATGATATTGCCCGAATCGGCAATCTCGTACGGCAAAACAGCCTGGATTTACTCCAAACGGATCATACGCTCTCCGGTATCGATATCGCAATGTGGGACCTTCTTGGGCAAAAACTACAAACCCCGGTCTATCAACTCCTTGGTTACGAGTATTCGTATCCCAAAACTCCTTATGCCTCAGTTCTGTTTGGAGACACACCAGAACAAACCCTCCAAAAGGGGCGTCAGATACGGCAACAAGGATACCTGGCAGGAAAATTTGGATGGGGAAATTTCGGCCATGGAACTGTTGCGTCCGATGTTGAGCAAATCCATGCAGCTCGAGAAGGATTGGGAACAGATGGTATTTTATTAATTGATGCAGGAACAGTATGGGTAGACGATATAGAACCAGCTAAACTGAGGGTTGATGCACTAAAAGACTGCCGTGTAACTTGGTTAGAGGAACCTTTTATTTCCGGTGGATTTAACTCATATCACCAACTTGCTAAATTATCTTATCCTGTTCTTCTTGCAGGTGGTGAAGGTGCCCATAACTACCACCTGGCTCAGCACATGATTGACTACGCAAATATCGGATTTGTCCAAATCGATGCCGGTCGAATCGGTGGTATCAGCGTAGCCAAAAAAGTAGCCGATTATGCCTTATCTAAGGGGACAATCTACGTTAATCATACGTTTACATCTCATTTGGCACTCAGTGCTTCACTGCAACCGTACGCAGGAATTGAGCATTACGATCTCTGTGAATATCCAGTCGAACCACAGCCATTAGGAACAGAAATGACACATGACCATCTTTTACCCGATGATAATGGAAAAATATGCTTGTCAGATAAACCTGGCCTTGGTATTTCTCCAGACTTAGAAGCAATAGCAAGCTACCTAATTGATGTGGAAATAACGATAAGTGGAAAACGTTTGTACAGAACTCCAGTACTGTAATCCCGCGTTTACTAGTTAAATGAGAAAAATAACTGAAAATCCTCGATAAAAGGATAGGCCGGAACAGAGGAATGAGCGACTTGTTTGCCAATTATGGCCCGTGAAAAAGATGGGTCATGTTGCTTGTTAGACAACTGCAGGGTAAATTTGGTCTACTAGAGCTATTTTATTCTGTTGCACGCCATCGTCGTATTTGTTTCGCAATCTGCAGGACCGTATTGGTCGGTATGTTTACCCTGTTTTGAGATAAGTATTGACAAAAAATGTTGAATTCTTGTCCTGAGAAACCACCCCCGTGATAATAACTGGTTGGGTCCCACCTCGACGGTTTTTGTGATGACATGCCGTGAAATACGAATATAATCCATCTCTTTTGCGCCATGGCAGCCTGGGTTGCTTTTATTAGGTCGATGCCCGACATCCATCCACTGACAATCCAAGAAGTTAGATAATGCAAATCAGTTAATTCTGGATGATTGGCGGCTTCCCCCGTTCCCCGAGCCGCAGGAAAATGTTTAGCGATAACAGGAACGTAACTTTGACGATCTATTCCTTCTCCAACATGGTTCTGATAGCAAGGGTAACAGAATGTTCGTTCTGTTTGCTCTGGCAATAGACTTCTCAATCGTTCTTCAGCCAGAAGAATATCGTTTTCAATATCCGACAGCGACGATGTTTCCAATGATTTCTTTCCTGACCAACCAAAATTGCGTGAACAAATATGATTAACAGTATGATTCCCAATTTCGTGCCCGGATAGACCCACCTTTCTCCATGGTCCTAAATCACTTTCGACTCGAGGATTAATGTAAAACGTGGCTGGAAGATCGAATTGATCAAGAATTGGAACAGCGATCTCTAATTGAGAATCTGAACCATCATCGAAACTGATTGAAACAGCCCCAGTATCCTTCCATAATTCTGGTTGAAGCGTTTCTTCTGTCATTATTACAATCCTTTTAGACACTCAAAAGGTGCACTTGAGTTAATTATTCATCGGACCCATTCAGGCTTGTGTTGATTAGTCATCCATACTACAGTATCCCAGACTGATTTCTCTTTTTACTGAAATTAACAACATGATAATATTCCCAATTTGTTTTTCATTGATTGACCAATTGATTATGTCATTAGATTGATCATTAAGTCAAAAAACAAGAACAAATGTTGAGATATTGATCAATAAAACCATCATAGTGGTCGTCTTACCCAACAAGAGAGAATTACAATCTGATCAAGGACGCATGCTAGATTTGAGCAAAAATGGCGAATCACTTTTAGACACAAGATTTCTGAATATCATCTCGGCTAAGATGTAAATCAAAATCGGAGGGGAATAAATGAAAAAATGGACATTAGCACCCGGAAGAAAGGCTACTCTTTTCTATATTGACTCCGACCTTTAATCTGTCGTGAAAAAGAAGGGGGATAGGCCTCAGCTAGTTTCCACTTTTTGCTAAGGTGCGGGATTAAACAACTAATCTTCATTTTCAAATGGTGTTTCTTCTCTAATTATTTCGGCGTATTTAGAATCCCACTTATCTAAGAAGTTCAACGCTGATTCACCTTCTAGTGTCCATGCAGGTTCACTAAAACCTCGATAATATACCCAACAGTTGTGAGTAATTCGATTCAATGAGACATTATGAGTTGGAAAATACCGAACTCTGACGATCTCGTCTCGTTTAATCCATTCGATCACCCCCGAATCAGCTGGAGTATCATCATAACTAACTTCTAGGATAATATAATCGTCCATAACACAATCAATAACGTTTCCTTACTGTTAGATATAGGTATAGGGCGTAACGACAAAAAAATCAGACCTCTATCACCATCGAAAATTACACCAACTGTAACATTTACAACTCCGTATCAGCAATAGCAGTCATCTTTTCCTGCCAAAATTTTCATTTACTTCACACGTCGTCCTTGCCCATGCTATTGTTTTATATTTGATTGCCCCTCCCATATGAGGATACATTTAGAATCCAGTGCCTCACCAAAATGTTGGATTCNTCCTAATTACTCTAACATTCTTGATCATAACCTTGGTATCTACGGTTGTGATTCAGGAAATGGACTTGGTTAATTCCAAGAGAAANTCTAAGAAAACAAATTTGGCAGTCGTTCTGTTTCCCTGTAATATCCTCTGCTATATTAGGATTTTGTTAGTTTGTAGTGCGATCGTGATCCCTGAATCATTGTATTTTCTAGGTATTTATCAGGTTGTTATCCTACTTACCACCAGTGTTTTACTGGANTTAGCAGATGGTTACCTAGCACGTCGTTACAAGCACCAAACTATCTATGGACTTGTTCTAGATCTCATAATCGATATCTCGACATCAACGGTTATTTGGTTTCTTTCTGATATCCGGTTTAGTCTTTTATTTGTTACCATTGAGTGGTCTGCCGTNGTAGCAATTNTNTANGCCTCTTTTNTCCAGCCGTATGGCCATTGGAAAAGGAAANTAGTTGAATCGAAATGGCCCGTGGTAAATTACTACTTTTCCAATAATCAGAGAAACTACNTGGGTGCGTATGGGTGTNTNNGTCATTTTGTTTTTCCAATGACTTANATCGTTTGGGGGGNAAAACCTTGGTTGTTNGCNTTGTCTTTNCCTGGCCTANTCCTGTTNGANNTAACATCTGTNATNTTGNTTGTTGCTCTTGTNAATAAAAACAGTCAAGTTAGTTGATGTCATCATCCTCCATCAATTTTACCAGAAACTGTAGCAGCTACTTCTTCAGTCTATCTAGAACTAGGAATGACTTGGGAGTTATTTTGATAAATGGTATTCTTGGCAAAGATTTAATTTTTTAATGGGCCAATTGATGTACTAATGACCTAAGAAAGACCAATGATTCTGCAGATTAGTATTACGATGTAGATAGAAAAATTGAATTTTGTCTGATTTGATTTCCACTTAATAGGTAGTCAAGACTATCTGAAGCAAAATCGGCTACAGGACATCGAGTGAACACCAGACTCAGTTGCTGTTTTTTNATATCTTTCTCGGTACNATAATAGNTAGAATNGTACCGAATTTATATTATGTTTTTGACCTGTAATTTAGCGCATAATCAATCGTATTGAAGACATCATACTTGGGTTGAAAACCAATTTTTTCTTTACTTTTTTTGAGATCAAATTGATAAAAAGTTGGTGTTTGGTCGAAAAGACACAAGTCAATGTATTCAAGTTCCAATGATTGGGCCAAATAAGGTATTGTTGTTTCCCAAGCAAACGGTTCCGGAGCTGCTAATTGGAAGACTTCTCCCATGGCCTGTTTTTTACCGATGGATGATTGAAAAGCGCGTACTAAATCCCGAACGTCAAGAACGTGCTTCTGGTAAGATCTACCGTTTTTATCTCTGGCGATAACTAATTTTTCTGTTTGATGATTGAAAAGATGTTTTCGGGTTTCAGCAGCAGTTCCTGTGGTTCGTTGGGCATACAGATTTTGCCAATAGTTAAGGTAAAACTGCCGAAAGTTCAAGATTTCGTCTGTCGCAAATACCAAAGCAAATCGAAAAATAGTAACCGGCACACGCTGGCTGCGGAAATAGCTGATACACATCTCTTCACCCAAGACTTTGGACAATGCATACCATCCGGTTGCTTTTCTGGGCATTAGGTCTTCACGAATTGGCTGATTCAATCCATCTACTGGGTACTTGTTGTAAATAGCATCAGTACTGGCAAAGAAAAAATGCTGAACTTTTTGTTCGGCAGCAGCCTCCAGCATATTAAAAGTTCCGCCCACATTGATCTGAAAATAATCGTCATGGGTAAAAGGTCCACCCGCCTGAAAGGCGGCTCCCAAGTGGCACACAATTTCAATCCCTTTCATAGCATGACGTACATCTTCCATATTGGTTAGGTCCCCTTCTACCAAATCAATCGGTAGTNCCTCTAATCTCTGAGTGTTAGGGTCGCCGGCCCACACTAATCCACGTACCTGATGTCCATCATCGGTTAAAGTTTGAGCTAGGTATACACCAACACGGCCAGTAATTCCGGTAATTAAAACTTGCATATAATAATTCCTTTAGAAAATTTCATGTTGACAANCTAATTATGAAGNCAGTCCACAAAACAATAGCCCAAAACAAACCAAATAATCTTTGTTTTCCCTCTACCCGCTACGGCTTCGAAAGCGAAATCGATAGGCTAAATTTGCTATTGAAATTTAAATAAAAATTGGATACTTTACACAATCAGATACTAATAACGGGCGGAAAATTTAAGTTTACTGNCTGCTTCAATCCATCAATCAACTATATCTTTGGATCGGATATGATTTGATCAAGAGTCTAATGTTCTTTTGATAACTATTGAGAAAGGTCACTTTTGGTCCATGATGGATTGGTAACAAACCCATATCATACTTTTCCAGAGGAAATTCACACAATGGTGTCCAATAAATCCAAATTTAGACATTCTATAACACTGATAGTAATAATCAAGTTATTCTTGGGATCAGTCTTAANTTTTGAATCAGGAGCAGATAGCTTTAAGGTNGCTCTTTTAATACCAGGAGANNTTAATGATGGANGCTGGAATTCNCTAGCATATNCCGGATTGAANTCAATTGAAAAAGAGCTACCAGCAAAAACNGCCTATACTNTAAGTAAGACTTCATCTCAATATGAAGAAGATTTCAAATACTATGCGAANAAAGGTTATAACCTAATTTTTGGCCATGGATTTGAGTACCAAGATGCTGCCAAAAAAATAGCCGTTGAGTATCCAGATACCACATTTATCCTCACCTCAGGCGACACTGTGGGAATGAATGTTACCTCTATTGTTTTTGAACTTGAGGAAGCCGTTTATTTGTTAGGGATGCTATCGGGTTCATTTTCACAAAGTGGAAAGATCAGTCTGATTGGTGGGCGGAAAATACCATCTATTGAGAGTACTTTTCATGCTTTTTCAGAGGGAGCAAAAACCACGAACCCCACAATCGAAATCATGGTTGATTATATCGGAGATTTTGAAGACCAAGAAAAAGCTAAAAAATTAGCTCTGAGTCAAGTAAATCAAGGGGTAGATATTATTTTTCATAATGCTAATGCGGCCGGGATTGGTGTCATTAATGCGGTATCTGAGTCTCGAAAAGAGGGTAAATCGGTATACGCCTTAGGTTCCAATCAGAACCAAAACGAACTAGCCCAAAATTCTGTATTAGCCAGCGCTGTAATTGATCCATCTGTTTTCGTACGGATCGCTCAACAGGTAAAAGAAGGGAAATTCGAACCGAAAGTAATGATGATTGGGATGGGACCTAAAGACGAGATTAAATTGGTCTATAATCCAAGAATCATTTCGCAAATACCAGTCAAAACTAGAACGAAAATAGAAGAAGCACGTAAAAATATCTTGGCGGGAAACTTAAAAGCACCACGTCCACAATTTCTAAAATTAGAGAAAGAATTTGAACTAACTGATGAAATTAATGTGAATTTTCACCTGCACTATAATCAATTGGTGCAAAAGACAAAAAAACAAATACTACAAGGGCAGATGCCTGTGTTAATCGCGTTTGGAAACAATATAAAGCTATTATATAGGGGGCAAGAGAAGACATCTCGTGTGCTTCCGGCACAATACCATAGTCTGAAATCAATTGGACATTTGGCTTTGGGGCTTTATACAGCTAGCCTCAATTATCAATCTGAAGGCTTAAGTTCTGTAGAAATTGATCAGCTGACAAAGGAAAAAGATCTGATAACTGATGCCTTGAGTAATTTGCAAATTGTATCAATCCCCACAGATATTATAACAAATCAGAAAAAAATCATTGACGAATCTATCAAATTCCTAGATCAAATAATAGAAGAAGAAAACATATCAACTAGTCATCTTAATTCATTTACGTCTGTTGTTAGTCCATACCTACTAGAAGGAGCCGCAGTTGCCGCTCAACTAGAGCTAAAGAACCTTCATGAAGTAGTTACAAAGTGGAGAAATGAAATAGAAGATTCAGATTGGAGAAAAGTGAAAATACTAATTTGTGGTCCTCACCAACCAAGACATGGGCATGTAACTACGCAATATTTCCGTCGGTTATTGAACGAAAAAGCAAAAGTAGGTGCAGTAGGTGAGGACCGAATCATCTATGCAGAAAACAAATTTGACCAAGACTCAGTCATAGATTTACTAGCGCGACACATTATCGACCAAAAGGCCGCAGAGGCATTTTTTAACGACAAATTCCGATTACAAAGAGATTTGTTACAGGATGGTGCGCAAAGATATTTAGATCAATTATTTCCTCATGAATCGGAATTTAAAAACGGGAATTAACATATCTGATTCCCAAACATCAAATTCACCAGGAAAATGTATATCATTTATAAAATAATTGGCTGGGTCTGAACAATCAGCCTGAGTATCTACTGTTCTTTGAACCATCTATAGCTTTTTCTTGCTAAACTCGATAACCAACAGTAAATAACTGCGCTGAGATTTGCAGATATCAAAGTCAACCTTTTAAGATTCTGATCGTCTGCTGATGTAGATAAATCAAATAGAGTCTTGTTCTGAATGAATCTACTGAAACTTCATATTCAATATCTATTAGTGATCGTATTCGTTACCTTCATCCATTCTAATCTTCAGGCACACCAGTATTTTCCTTTCTCAGTCGGTAACCAATGGATCTATAGAAACCCAAAAACAGGCCAAAAGATAGAACTAAGCCTAATCAGGCCCTTAGATTTTGATCAGCGCCCGAACAACCCTATTCAGGGACAAAGGCCAAATTTGCCCAATCTTGGACAACCTCCTAACAACGTTAACCAAAGGCC
>PBVO01000107.1 GCA_002729015.1 Candidatus Poribacteria bacterium | reverse complement strand
TAGTTTGGGAAATGCCTATGAAGCTATTGCTAATGACCTTTCAGCTATTCATTATAACCCAGCAGGTTTAACGCAAATCAACAAATTTTCCTTTCAGTTGTTACCAATTAGAGGAGGAATAACACAAGATATTTTCGACCAAGCATTGAGTATGGAAAACTTTCTCGATGATGTTGTTTCTCCGTTAACCAATTCTACTAACCCACTGTTTGACCCAACAGTAGCATCAGCTAGGTCAAAATTAGTAGAAGAAGTTGGTAATTTGTCTTCAAAGCATCTAGGAGTTAACATCGATTTTCTCGGTTTTGGTTTATCTGTTCCTATGGTTGATAAACAGATGGCTCTCGGTTTGTCTCTCTACTTCCAAACCTTGACTGAGTTTCGTTTAGCTAAAAAAGGAGTTCCTTGGCCGGATCCAATCCTACAGATGTTGGATGATGAAATTATCTACCGATCAGTGGGTCAAGGTGCTTTGGCTACTTCTCTAGCTTATCATGTAGATTTAAACCAGCCGTTTCTCAAATCTGTTCATTTTGGTACTACAGCCCGCCTAATTGGTAGGGGCGAATTTAGCGATGTAGATGATCCTTTTACGATTTCAGATCTTCTTAATCCTAAGCAATTTACGGAAGAATATTTCGATCTAGGTCCCAACCAAAGTGTTGCCGATTTCATTCAAGAAAATATTGACCGCAAGTTTGGCTATAGTATTGACTTCGGTACAATTGTCATACCATTTGATGGGCTGAATTTGGGTGTGGTTGGTCGGAACTTAGTTGGAGGTATTGGTGGTGAAGAGACATTTCCACCCAATGTCGCTATTTCAATGGCGGTACGACCTTTGAACTTGCTAAAAAAAACCAATACTCTGTTAGATATGACCCTTGCAGCTACATATGATGACCCTAATGGTGACGATGCCTTGGGTGGTTATGCCTTAGATCAGCTAAGTGACAACCTTCATTTAGGGGCTGAGGTCCGTTTGTTGCCTGACCAGTTTATTGAGGCTGGCTTGCGAGTTGGTAATAATCAGGGTTTTTTAACCATGGGGGGGGATCTTCGTTTACTAAAATTCATCCATCTGGAAATTGCCCGATATAGCAACCTACAGAGCGATTGGTGGATAGGAGCTGCGAGTCTTGATTTCTAATTAGTTGTCAGTGTTAATAATCGCCATAACTAATGGGTGTTTTTGATGAAATTTAGCAAGCTATCAAGTCTACATGCAAACTTGACATTAAATGTGTACCGGCAGTGGGTTGTCATAAATTCACGTCCTAATTAAACAACACCAGTGTGTTTATTAAAAAATGAACTTTTCGTTTTATCGTTATAGGGCTTTTTACTCAATGTCTTTGTAAGCGACTATCGCTCCCATATTAGACCAATTTTCATAATCGTATTTAAAAGAGTGTTTTACTAAAACTTCTGATACTAATTCTAGCATTCTGTTACTATTTCCGACAATTATCTTGAATATTGGTTCTTTTGAGGAATGAATCAGATTTTCTACCAAGCCTGAAACCTCTTTGTGTCTTACCCCATGTAAATCTAAAACTTTCATATGGTTTGTTTATTTAACTTGATTGATCAACTAAATTGATGTTGGATGTGAACGTTCGTGTTTATGCAGATGGAAAGATCGACAAATCATCATAAAAATTTTTGTTTNCCACTACATCTTTAGATTTTATTAATAACTAGGCCTATAAAATAGTTTTGANCACTGATATCAGATGATGGTAATTNTCTTTCGGTCTTCATNTTTACATCAATTATATGACCGAATCAACANATCTATTGCTTGACTTNCTACTGTACANCTTCGATCNTNTACTAACTATAGCGATGNACATGTATTCTGTGTTGAATTTTCTCTCTAGATTGAAAAACCTGAAATATAATATGTTGGTTAGTCTAATTGNGTAATA
Organism: Candidatus Poribacteria bacterium; assembly: GCA_002729015.1. The sequence continues at coordinate 44,620 of PBVO01000107.1, read as the reverse complement.
TTGACACAAGAAAAGTACAAGTTTCGAAANTCAACGATCGGAAGTAGAGATTTTAGTTTTTAATGTTAGTTTATATCATCAAAACTAACCCGACCTACTTCACTATACTCCTCCAAGGACTGTCTCTTTTTTCAACTCATCGATTTGGCTTAATAATCAGAGATGGANCCATCAGNTAGGCGATTGTCAGGCCAAGTAAATTGTCTAGATGGATTTTGGCTGAACTCAATCACAGCTGACTCGTTTACTTCAATNCCTAACCCAACACCTTCGGGTAGAGAAAAATATCCATCTACATCCATCTGCCAAGATCGGTNAGCAATATTAGCTGGTAAAACATTGTCATATCCCTCGTGGATCAGGAAAAAAGGTACTGANGCCGAGACNTGAAGGCTTGCGGCCAANCCTAAATTAGACATGGTACAATGTGGCGCNAGAGGAACATGATGNGCTTCTGCTAGTGTAGAAATTTTCTTCATCTGGCTTATGCCTCCGCCATGCCCACAATCGGGTTGTAATACATCAATGACTTGNGCNTCTAATATTTGCCTAACTTCCCAAATAGTGCGGTCTCGTTCACCAGTGGCTAAGGGAACNGAAACAGANTGACGAATTNTTTGCATCACTTCNATATTTCCCGGTAGCCAAGATTCCTCTAGAAAAAGCAAATCATCCGATTGAAGTTTGCCGGCAAACTGTTGCAAGATTGGAGGAGGCAAGCAGCTATGAGCATCAAACATTACTGCGCCACNCGGCCCGACCTGTTCTCTGGCTTTTCTAACACGATTAACTAAATCATTAATTTCCATGGGGGTACCGGCAAATGGCTTTGGACTTCCTGGTCCGATTTTAATGGCTTTTGGGCTAGGATAGCGCCAGACCTTTTCTCGACATGGNCCGCCGAGTAATCGATAAACAGGAACTTGCCACAGTTTGCCGGCGATATCCCAGAGAGCCATATCGATGGCCGAAATACAATGAACCATAAGCCCTCCACCTCTCAAATTCCGGTGAGCTCTGAATAGTCGTTGCCAGTGATGTTCAATCCTAGTTGGATTTTCACCAATTATCATTTCTGATAGTGAGACTGCTAATTGGCAAGCAACTTTCGTTTCCATGTTATTGATTTCGCCCCATCCTTCAACTCCCATGTTGGTTGCAATCTTCACGTAGGCTTTTTGCCCCATCGGATATGCTTGGAAATCGGTGATGCGAATGTGGGAAGCTGAGTCGTTGACCTGATTGGAATTGAATGACATATATACGGTTTTGTTACTTAATTTCTATACTCAAAATAGATACCAAATTCTAACAAGGTTAGCAAAATGGGTCAAGAGGCACCTGATAAATTGTTTTCTGCATTGCAACCACTCAACCGATCTGATAGAATCGAAAGTGGGTAAGAGAAGGCTAAACAAATACCAACTCGTACTTATTCCAATCTGAAACGTTTTATCTTCCCANCTCTGATTTCGTGTGAAATGCCAAATCATTGGGTGGGTCANCTGGACTTTTTATAACTATTCGACCTTACGAGGGTTGGTTGTTTGACCAATTTGATTTTTTGAAAAAACATCTACGTTCAGTACAAACNTTGCTTCAATAAGGCCAAGTAATGGCCAGATAGTTATCAGAGACNGAAAGACGACCTTGAAANAGTACCNCCTTACCAAGCAACGTAGGTGTTAGACTTTGCCGGTTACCAGTGGAGTTAGGTATAGTTAACCCATGAACGAAGCCCCAATGATTGCAGTAATTTACTATATAAAAGCAGGAGAGACCTACGTCTAAATCAAATGGCATCCAAAGCACCACTTGTTCATCATTCTCAGATTGAAGATCAGATCGAAGCTATGCACCAAATTGGCTACGCGTACATTCCACAGGCATTAACACCTGAACAAGTATCCGAATTGAAATACCAAATGGACCACTTAGAGGGAATGCCTGAAAGTTTTGACCGAGATTGTGCCGCTCAACCNGGAGTCTTTCTCGAAAAACACATCAACAATGCTTTCAATCGAGATAGATCATTCTTTGATTGTCTTGACATAAAAGGTGTGATTGAGATTGCTGAAGGTGTTCACGGTAGCGACTGTCATGTGATTGGNATGACGGCTTGGGTGACCGGTCCAGGNCGGCCTGATCAAACCCTGCATACCGATTGGAAGCCGGTTTCTCTACCCGATGATATTACGGCTGATCCACGAGTAAGAATTCCTATTTTTATTACNACTGCTCACTTTTACCTGAATGATATGTATGAGGCCTTAGGGCCAACCAAGTTCGTTCCCGGTACCCACGTAAAACAAAACCGACCTGAGCCGTCAGAGGAATTGAGCATTTTGTGTAGAGCCGGAGACGCNGTGATTTTTCGTAGTGAAGTTTGGCATAGAGGCACAGCTAACACTAGTAACGAAAATCGATATTTGCTTCAAGTTCATTACGCTCAGAGGATGATTACACAAAAATTTCCGCCTTATCTGAATAAATTTCAGTTTGAGCCACATGTATTAGACTGGGCTACTGATCGCCAACGTAGGCTTTTGGGGGACCATAGAAAAGGTGCTTACGACTGATAGGCACACTTGATTCACCGACTTGTGTCAAAGAATCAGTTTCTGGGATCTAAGGATTTTTTAGATCCACGGACCAAGGTTATACTTTTAGTNGTTTTTAGTATTCTGGCTGTTCTGTTGGATGGCGTCTTGGTAATGTGTTTGTGCTTGTTATTTGGTTTGGGATTAGTATTAAGTCAACCACAATCTAGACGAAGAGTAGGCTCGTTAATTATTTTATTATTTATTGGTACTTGGGCTACGGCTTATAGTCAGGGTCTTTTCTACAATCAGCAACCTCGCACCCCCATACTTACTCTCATTCCTCGAACTTTCCCAGTAGTTGGTCCACTAACTGATGGTGTTTTGTTATACCAAGAGGGAGTTTTGTATGGTCTANGCCAATCTATCCGTTTTGCAATGGTAGTAATCATCGGAGCTTTTGTTGTTACTACAACCCAACCAAGAGATCTACTATTAGGTTTGGTTCGGTTAGGCGTGCCTTTTCCCATTGCTTTTATGGTTATCACAGCCATCCGTTATCTACCAATGTTAGCCAAAGAAACAGAACTTGTGTTCCGTTCTCAGCAATTGCGAGGCGCTCGTCATTTACACGCCAATCCAGTAGTAACACTACGATACCTGATCGGTGTTGTACGCCCGATTTTGGTACATAATATTCGTAGGACAACAAAAATGAGTGAAGCTATTGAAAGTCGATCGTTCTCATCTCAAAATTTTGCTAAACGAACTTACTTAAACAAGTTAAGCTTCCGTTTACAAGATTGGCTGCTAGTCTTTGTCTTGANAGCCTTGCTTATTACTGTATCCACGCTTAAGTTGAGTTATTGGGCATATACTAATGGTATATTTTATGCTGATTGGTTCAAATCATTCTATACTTTCACTCGTGAAATGCTTTAATGTATTAGTCTTGACCGAAATTGCAAAATTGGTTACAATAAGCANGTTTGTTTTTCTCGTTATGTCGTANGTTCTAAAGATTAANACTAATCTACGATCAGCCTAAAACCCACCTTTTGAAAAAATAAGGAACCGACTTGAATCAGCAATATCTAATTCAGCATCTTGGCCAGAAGGTCATGGACGGGCACCNGATTGACTTTGATCAGGCACTTTCGCTAATCAAAACAGATGGAGCCGATGCTTTTGATCTCTTATCTTGGGCAAATAGGATTCGTCAACACTTCAAGGGAAATCGAATTCATCTTTGTTCGATTGTAAATGCCAAATCAGGTGGCTGCAGCGAAGATTGTGGTTTCTGTGCACAATCGACCCACTACGAAACTGAGAGCCCAATTTATAAATTTCTTGATCAAGATACAGTGGCCGATGCTAGTCAAGTGGCAGAAGTCAATGGAGCTCAGGCGCTCGGTCTAGTAGCTGCGTGGCGCGGTTTGCGCGAGGGTAGAATGTTAGATCAAGTCTGCCAAAGAATCGAAGAATTATCAAAAGGNGGAAAAGTCCGCGCTGATGCGTCTCTGGGTTTGATTGAATCACCGGCAGTAGCTGAAAAATTAAAAGATGCTGGCTTATCCGTATATAACCACAACTTGGAGACAGCTAATAGCTTTTTCGACCAAGTTTGCACCACTCACACCCATCAGGATCGAATTAATACAATTAAACATTGCAAATCTGCAGGTTTAAGAGTCTGTAGTGGTGGGATTTTCGGAATGGGTGAAAGTCTAGAACAACGGATTGAGTTAGCTCTTGAGTTGCAAGAACTAGACGTTGATGTAGTGCCTCTGAATTTCCTAGTTCATATCGATGGAACACCTCTAGAAGATACTGACCCCATACCACCGATGGAAATACTAAAAACGATTGCAGTATTTCGTTTTGTTCTACCAGAAAAGGAGATTATGGTTGCTGGTGGTCGGGAACCTAATCTGCGAGACCTTCAGTCCATGATTTTCATGGCTGGTGCCAGTGCCACTTTGGTTGGCAATTACCTGACAACAGGAGGGAGATCTGCAGAAGACGACCTTCAAATGATAACTGACCTAGGTTTAGAGTGGGATTGGAACTACGACTGGTAAGATTTGAATAGAAATTGGAGGTCTACAATGGAAGCCTTTACAGTCCATACTGGTACAGCTCTGCCATTCGACTATATAAATGTTGATACAGACCAGATTATTCCCAAGCAGTTTCTGAAACGTATAGAGCGTAGTGGGTTTGGGGAGTTTTTGTTTTTTGATTGGCGTTATAATGACGATGAGAGTATCAACAAGGATTTCATTCTCAACCAGGAATGCTATAGTACTGCAAGTATTTTGGTAGCTGGAGCTAACTTTGGATGTGGAAGTTCGAGAGAGCATGCTCCTTGGGCACTATTAGATTATGGATTTAAGGTTATTATAGCCCCGTCCTTTGCGGATATTTTCAAAAATAATTGCTACAAAAACGGGATTTTGCCGGTAGTCTTNGAAGTTGAAGTAGTAGAAGTTTTGATGCGCGAAATTGAAGCAAACGAGANTTACCATCTAACTGTCAATTTAGAAAATCAGCAGGTAGAAACACCCAATGATCAAACGTACAAGTTTGATATTGGTGATTTTGAGAAATATTGTATGCTCAACGGGCTGGACGAAATTGGTTGGACTTTACAATTTGAATCGCTTATCAGTCAATATGAAACAAAATCTTGAGTTGATAGCGGAGGAGTACGCCGAATGGCTGATCTAAAGATTTACCACAATCCAAATTGTAGTAAGAGCCGAGCTACACTACAACTTATACAAGAGCGTGGTCTAACAGTTAATATTATAAATTACCTAGAAAACCCACCAACAGCAGCTGAGATATATAGGATNTGTCAGGGGTTATCAGTTAGACCAACAGACATTATCCGATCTACAGAAGATAAATTCGAGTCATTAGGTTTATCAATCGACCATCAATTGACTGATGAAGAATGGTGTCAGATAATGTTTGATAATCCCGTTCTAATTGAGAGACCNCTTGTTGTCAATGGTGACCAAGTAGCANTGGGNCGGCCACCAGAACANGTACTNGAAATTCTCGGTGAATGCCAATCGGTAACTACCATTACAGATATGGATAAACAAGAAAGTCTTGATTTCGCTTGGGGAGCAATTAAATGGTTATGTAATAGCCAGATCGACTCTCAGTCGCAGATGACTTTTGGTATTGTTCATATCAATCCCGGGGAGTCTAATCCTATTCATTACCATCCAAACTGTGAAGAGCTAATTTATGTGATTTCTGGTCAGTGTGAACATAGCCTAAGTAGTGAAGTTCACCAGCTGAAAGCAGGAATGATGCTAAGAATTCCACAGGGCGTCAAACACAATGCGATCAACAATGGNCTGGAACCAGTGTCAATGGTCATCTGTTATTCGTCAGCTGATCGGCAAACTGTTTTTATTGAGTAATCACCAGGCNAAAAGGATATATAGCTATATTGGCTATTACTTNGGNCATNTTTGGTGTTTGGTAGTTATTCTCTCTGCTACGGGTTGCCTCAATTACNGCAGACAATCAAAAATTGATCAGGCCTACGAAAAGGGACATCAAGCCGGATACAATGAGGGTTTGGTTGACGGCCTTAAACAAGCTAAAGAAGAAAATCTGCAACAACTAGAAAAAGTTGCTGAGCTAACAAAGATTTCCCAACCCTGGTTCATCGAAATGAAATGGGTCATCCTTCTTTTGGGTTGTTTGGGGTTGGTTTTTTCATTTGTCTTGTTAATGACCGTCATTCGATTTCGGCAAACATACAACCAGAAAACTTTTGATCAATTGACAGGATACGTCAAAAGTAGCCAAAAAGAATTCAAAGAACTTCGTAGTGATATAGATCTCGTGAAANATAGTTTGTTGGATCTGAGTGTGGAAGTCAAGCGTGTTTTGATCGATATGGCGAAGTTTGATTAGTTTTAGTTGTAGTTTCTTATCGTTGAGCCTCCCGGATAGCGTGACATAGGTAGGTAATACCTTGTGGGATTTTTTCTACTGCACAATAGGCATATGCTAATCGGATGGCTTTTATTGGTTCGTGCCGGCAGTGAAATGCGCTGCCAGGACTAAATCCGATACCCTTTTTCCCAGCGAGTTTCCTTAATTTATTCATGTCAGTTTCTTGAGGAAGTTCGATCCACAAGAAAAGTCCACCGCGTGGTTCAGTCCAAGTACACAGATCGCTNACATTAGAATTAAGTGTGTCGAGTACGGCTTGGCATTTAGCTTTTACGACCAAATTTGTTTTTTCTAAGTGTTCTTCCAAGTGATCAGTGAAGAATTGAGCCACGATNGCACTGGCAAGGGCACTTGTTCCTANATCCCAGCGTCCAGAATGGATTTGGTTCCGTTGTGAGGATGANGCTACAAAATANCCCAACCGGACTCCAGCCCCTAAGATTTTGGAGAAAGAAGCCACGTAAATTACTCGATTGGATGGATCTAGCTTGTATAATGAGTCTGGAGTTACATTAGGAATAAAGTCAATATCACCATAACAATCATCTTCAATAATCAATAGATCAAATGCGTCGGCTAATTCGAGAAGTCGTTTTCGTCTATCAAGAGTCAGAATGGCTCCAGTTGGGTTCTGGTGATTAGAAGTCACATAAATTAGCCGAGGACATTTCCCTTCTACTCTTAGNCTGTTTAANTGCTGTTCAAGTGNCATCATGTCCATTCCATCAGCGTAATCGAGAGGNATACCAACGATATCAGCTTCNAAGTGCNTTAATAGACCCAAAGTGCCACTATAAACAAGTTCTTCAGTAAGTACAATATCACCNGGNTTCAANTAAGCACGAAATATTAAGTCTAGTGCCTGCATCGAACCAGAGGTTAGTGAAATGTTNTCCANNGACAGAGGTATNCCCTCTCTCCGTTGAAAGCGTNGAGAANCNAGTTCTCTCAGTTGTAGATTTCCGTCTTCTCCTGGNTAGTTAACNAGATNACTACCNATNTTCTCTAAAGCTTTGGCACTTGCNGTGATGAGTTCTTGAGTTGGAAATGTACCGGGNTCAGGTCGNCCACCAGTAAAGGCAAAGTCTCTCATATGANACCTCTTTGGTTTCGGGACGTTANTCAGCANTCATCGATTCTATCANGAGGANNTACTAAGGTCAATTTAGGTTTNNNAAAATAGTTTTNATTAATNTTACAGGCGTTNCAGTNCCTATTAACNTTNATTTTCAATAGATACAGTTGNANTTTCAACCACAATGAGACAAGAGGAATAATAGTAATGCTGAAATGTGGAATTACAACGGATAATCGTTGTCTAGGTCATAACACAGGAGTAGGGCACCCTGAGAGATCTGATCGAATTAGGTCCTGCCTAGTTGCTATTGAACAAGCAAACCTACATCTGGTACCAGTAGAATCAGCGCCCATTAACGAAGAAGAACTAGCCTATGTTCACGCCAAGGAGCATATTGATCGAGTCTATAATCATTGTCAAACCGAAGATCCTTTAGAATATGATACACCGGTTGCCAAAGATTCTTATCAAGTCGCACTACTGTCAGTGGCAGCCGCCATCTCATTGTCAGAATCAGTTATCAATAAAACTGTTGATAATGGATTTGCGTTGACGCGCCCCCCAGGTCATCATGCGACGGCTTTTCGAGCTATGGGTTTTTGTTTGTTTAATAGTGTTGCGATTGCAACTAGGCATTTACAAAAAAAACACGGGCTAGATCGAATTGCTATAATTGACTGGGACGTACACCATGGTAATGGAACACAAGATATTTTTTACTCAGATCCATCGGTCTTTTATTTTTCTATACATCAATCTCCATTGTATCCTGGTACTGGATTGGTTAAAGAAAAAGGGACCGGACGGGGAGTTGGTACAACGTTGAATTGTCCAATGTCGCCTTACAGTGGAGTCTCTGATTATACGGAGAAATTTCGAAAAGTACTACAACCTCAATTGACTGAATTCAAACCAGAATTTATTTTTATTTCAGCTGGGTTTGATGCCCATGAGCGAGACCCTCTGTCTCAAATGAATATGACTTCAGAAGGGTTTGCCGATCTGACTAAAATTGTACAGGAAATTGCTGACCAAGTCTGTCGAGGTCATATTGTTTCTGTACTAGAAGGGGGTTATGATCTACAAGGGTTATCAACATCAGTTGTAGCTCACTTACGTCAGTTGTCTAACCAAGCTGAATAACAATCGCGTTATACGCTATTGAATTTTTGAGTTGGCCACTCGGTTTTTGTTTTTATTGTTGATAATGTGTATGATTGTTATAATTTGGCTTCATGTTTTCGTAGAGAAAATTGACCTGAAATCATTTAAGGGAGAGTTAAAAATGAGACGTTTGCATACATCGTTTCTGTTTACTTGCCTCGCAGTATTGATCGTTTCACCGATATTGGCGATGGCTGAAAACTGGCCTTCATGGCGTGGTCCTAATTCCAATGGAGTTAGTATCGAGACCGGCATTTCCACACGCTGGACGAAAACTGAAAATGTGTCTTGGCGAGTTCCCTTACCTGGTCCAGCAGGTTCTACACCTATCATCTGGGAAGATAGGATTTTTTTAACTTCGGCTTCTGAGAACGAAGACGATCTATTATTGATATGCCTGAACTCTAGTGGTGAAAAACTTTGGCAGAAAAAACTTGGTTCCGGCAATCGTAATGCTCGAGGTAACGAAGGTAATTGTGCCTCACCATCTCCTTGTACTGACGGTAAGTATGTATGGGCCTATGTTAGTACTGGACATATTGGTTGTTACGATTTTGAGGGTAATGAAATTTGGAAAGGGAATTTGGAAAAATGGTATGGTACCTTTGACCTTTATTTTGTGATGTCTTCTTCACCCATAGTGGATGGTGATCGGCTTTATTTGCAATTTAATCACAGTAATTTGTCTTTGCTAGATGAAGATGCTGAGCAAAAACGGAAAGAAGACCAAAAGTCGGTTGGCTTGCTCATAGCATTGAATAAAATGACAGGAGAAGAGGTTTGGGTTCATGAACGTCTTAGTGATGCTCATTCAGAATGTGAGCATTCCTATGCATCTCCTGTCTTGTATAGGGATGATAAACAAGAATTTATAGTCGTTCACGGTGCTGATTACGTTAGTGGACATCGGTTGACTGACGGTAGTGAAATTTGGCGTTGTGGTGGATTCAACAGTAAAGCCCGTTATAATCCTAGCCTCCGTTTTGTTGCAACACCGGCCATTATACCTGGACTAATCGTAGTACCATCCGCTAAAAATGGACCTGTGATTGGTTTGAGTCCATCGGCTATAGGGCGAATAACAGAACAGTCGGATAGTCATCTTTGGAAGAGAAGTGATAATACACCTGATGTCCCATCTCCTCTAATTCATGACGGTTTAGTTTACCTCTGCCGTGAGAATGGTGTTCTAATTTGCATGTCAGCGGACACAGGCGAGGAAATATACCAAAGACGGACTCACAACAACCGGCATCGTTCTTCCCCTATTTATGCCGATGGGAAAATTTATCTCACTTCCAGAGATGGATTAGTAACAGTGATTAAAGCTGGTAGAAATTTTGAGGTGTTGGCAAAGAATGAGATTGGTGAAGAAATATCGGCTTCGCCAGCCATTGCAGATGGTACGCTCTATTTACGTAGCTACAAAGCACTTTACGCAATTCGGAATTAAATTTAATAATTCCACTGAAGGTTATTTAATAAAATTAGGTACACGGTCGGAGGTGTAATATGCGAATTTTGGTTTTGATGTGTTTCTTTTGCATACTAACAACTAATATTAACAGCGCTGATTGGCCGCATTGGAGAGGCCCTAATCAAAATGGAACCTCGTCAGAAATAGGCTTAATCGATCGGTGGGAAGAAAGCGGCGATCAACTATTGTGGAAGGCTGACTTTGTCGGCCGTTCAACACCTATAGTGATGAATGATAGAGTTTATGTTATAGGACGAAGTGGGCATGAGATAACTGAGCAGGAACAAATCGCTTGTTTTTCTGTAAACAATGGTGAATTACTATGGGATTATAAATTCAATGTGTTTCATACAACAATTCCTTTTAACAGAGTTGGCTGGGCAAGTCCTGTTGGAGACCCTGAAACTGGTAATGTTTATGTACATGGTGTCCAAGGTATGTTTTTTGCCTTTACTAGTGACGGAGAAAAGTTGTGGGAAAAATCTTTGACGGAGACATTTGGCCGGATTTCTGGCTACGGAGGCCGGACACACACACCATTTATTGATGGAAATCTGGTCATCATTAGCTATCTCAACACCAGCTGGGGGAGTCAGGCCCCAGGTAGACACCGATATTTTGCCTTCGATAAGAATACCGGTGAGGTAATTTGGGTTTCCACACCTGGTGGTCCACCAAAGGATACAACTTATTCAGTACCTATTGTTACTACGATTAACGGTCGTCGCCTTCTAATAGCAGGTAATGCTGACGGATCAGTATATGCTATGGATATCCGGACAGGTAAGTCAGTTTGGAAATTTGCTCTTAGTAAACAACGGGGATTAAATGCATCCGTAGTCGCTGATGGGCATTTGATTTACGCTTCTCACGGAGAAGAAAATATTGATAATACTGTAATGGGAAGAGTCGTTTGCATCGATGGGCGGGGGGACGGAGATATTACCCGAACCCATGAAGTCTGGCGAGTTGATGGCTGTCAAGCAGGCTATAGTTCACCTGCTTTGCATGACGGAAGATTGTATGTAGTTGATCATTCAGCCAATCTTTATGCCTTTGATTCTAAGACAGGAGACCAATATTGGATTCATAATATCGGTACAGTCGGAAAAGGTTCTCCCATCTGGGCGGATGGTAAAATTTATGTTACCGAAGTCAATGGCCATTTTCATATTTTATCAGTTGGGCCAAGTGGAGTTAAAGTTGCTAGTACTGTTCAATTGAAAGTCAACGAAAATACAAAAAAAATCGAAAAAAGAAAACAACGTTATGCTGAAATTTACGGCTCGCCAGCAGTAGCCAACGGTCGGATCTTCTTTACTACTGAAGAAGGGATTTATTGCTTAGGTTATTCAAAGCAAGCACTTGCGACTCTTCGTTTGGTTCCGGCTGAGGTTGTTGTGCGACCAGGTCAGAAACTGACTTTCGACCTACGCTCTTTTGGCAATTCAGAGGGCAACAAAGAAGGATTACCACTTCAACTCGATCAAGTCAATTGGTCTAATAAAGGTTTATCAGGCACGATTGACAGTGGCACATTAACTCTAAATGCAGATTCTACAAGTCATTCAGGGACAATTACTGCTCAGGTGGATGGTTCTAAAGCTACCTCACGTGTTCGTGTTATAGCTCCGTTACCTTGGCTAGAAGATTTTGAACAAGTTGACTTGGATACATTTCCTACTCATTGGATTGGTGCTGGGAGCAAATTCTTTGTCCGTCAAGACGGGAACAATAGGATCTTGGTGAAACCGCCAGTCAAACGAGGACTTAATCGTTCAGTTGTTTTTATTGGTACACCCGAAATGAGCGACTACACTATACAAGTCGATCTGAAAGGTAGTAAAAACAAAAGGCGAATACCAGATATGGGATTAGTCGCAAATCGTTATATCCTAGACATGCAAGGAATTCATCAAAGATTACAAGTTCGGTCTTGGTCGTCCGACTTACGAATGGCAAAGCACATCGACTTCGAATGGGATGTCAATGTGTGGTACACAATGAAAATGCAAGTGAAGGTAGATAGTGGCCAAGCAAGAATTAAAGGTAAAGTTTGGGTAACAGGTCAAGCAGAACCAAATGAATGGAGCATTGAAGTAATAGATCCACTAGCCAATAAAACTGGTAGCCCAGGCATTTACGGTTATTCGTCTGCTGAAATTCAGTACGACAATCTAGAAATAAAAGCTAGCAAGGGAGAAGAGTAAATCATTATGAACAAAAACAGGTCACTTTTCCAACAGTTATTTTACTTGGCTATTAATAATCTGTTGTGTTTACTTTGTTTATCAGTTGTAGCAGATCAACATCCAGCTGATCAGTCAGTTGAAACCACTATGTGGGGATTTAGCCCTGACCGAAATTTAGTTTCAGCGGAAACTAATTTACCTTCTGAATGGGATGTTGATAATGGAACTAGTATCAAATGGGTGGCTCAGCTCGGTTCTCAAAGCTATGCTGGTCCGATTATTCACCAAGGTAAAATTTTTGTTGGTACTAATAATCAGGCTGTTTACAACCCCAAACTGACAGGGGATCGTGGGGTGTTGATCGCCTTCAATGAAGATGATGGAAAGTTTCTCTGGCAAATTACACATACTAAACTTTCTGCTGGTCGGGTTAATGATTGGCCTCAGCAAGGTATCTGCTCTGCTCCTTATATTGAAGGCGATCGAATATACTATATATCTAACCGTTGCCAAGTGGTTTGTATTGATACCGAAGGGTTTCTAGATGGTGAGAATGATGGTCCTTATACCGAGGAAAGTGATACAACTCCAATTGATGGTGATATTGTTTGGATTTACGACATGATGGAAGAGTTAGATGTCTTCCCTCATAATCTAGCAACATGCTCACCGGTTGGGGCTGGTGATCTGTTATTTGTTGAAACAAGTAACGGTGTAGATGAAGGACATATTCACATTCCGTCGCCTTTGGCCCCAAGTTTTATAGCCATAAATAAAAATGATGGTCAATTAGTTTGGGAGGACGACTCACCTGGTGAAAGTATTCTGCATGGGCAATGGTCGAATCCAGCTTATGCAATTATTAACGAGCAACCACAGGTAATTTTTCCTGGAGGTGATGGTTGGGTATATAGCTTCGAAGCTGAGACTGGAAAGTTAATTTGGAAGTTTGACTGTAACCCCAAAGATTCAGAATGGGAATTAGGAGGGCGTGGTACCCGTAATAGCATTATTGCGACACCAGTTATTTACAATAACCGCGTTTATATCGGTGTCGGTCAAGACCCTGAGCATGGAGAAGGTGAAGGCCATCTATGGGCTATCGATGCGACCCAAACGGGTGATATTACTGAGACTGGTGCGGTATGGCATTTCGGTAATGAAGATTTTAACCGTACTATGTCTACTGTTGCCATCTATAACGGGCTTCTTTTTGTAGCCGATCTAAGTGGGTTCGTCTACTGTCTTTCAGCAGATACGGGTGAGCATTACTGGACATATGATACGTTTGGTGCAGTTTGGGGGTCAACTCTTGTTGCAGATGGAAAAGTCTATATTGGCGATGAAGATGGAGATGTAGCTATTTTAGCCGCAAGTAAAGAGAAAAAGTTAATCTTTGAAACCAATATGGGAAGTGCCGTTTATACGACTCCAATACCTCACGATGGCGTTCTCTATATTGTCAGTCGTAATAAGCTTTTCGCAATCGAAAAATAAAGTTTATCAACATAAGGAGATTAATAAATTGTCAGCCCACCGAGCATTCAATCAAAGTGAAGCCGCGCAAAAAGCCCGAGAAGACCTTGATGCACATGTTAGACATGTGATTAACTGCCACTTTGATCCGAAAAAAGGCACACCATTTTGGTTAGAATATGCTGAAAAACTTGAATTTGACCCAAGAGATAAGATTTTGAGTTACCAAGATCTTAAATTGCTGGGGCATTTTGAAGATGAATGGTTACGAGGAGGGCCTATTCGGCGATGGGTTCCAAAATCGATGGAACACCTACCGACCTACGTTTTTGAAACTGGGGGCTCTACTGGTCTTCCAAAGTCTCGTATTAGTATTCGAGATTTCCAAATTGATTACGAGATGTTCAGTGAACACTTGTCGGCTGAGACCTTCCCGCTTGGTAGTGATTGGTTAATGCTTGGTCCTAGTGGGCCTCGCCGTTTACGATTAGCCGTTGAGCATTTAGCACAGATACGAGGAGGGGTGTGTTTTTTAGTTGACTTAGACCCGCGTTGGGTGGGGAAATTAGTCAAGCAAGGAAAACATCAAGAATTTGAGGCATATCGTGATCATGTGATACACCAAGCATTACAATTGCTAAAAGCTCATGAAAATATTAGTTGTCTCTTTACGACACCCAAACTATTAGAAGCCCTATGCGAAAAGATTTCACTCAATAAAGTTGGTATTACCGGCATTTTCTGTGGAGGAACAGAGATGAATGCTCAGTTTAATCGATTTGCTAGAGAGGAGTTAGTGCCAGGTATTGACTTCGTTCCCACATACGGAAATACGCTAATGGGACTGGCTTACTCTAAAGCATTTGATCCTGCTGACGAGTACTCAATTACATACTATCCACCACAACCTAGAGCAGTAATCGAACTCGTTGAACCTGATAATCCTGAGCATGTAGTAGACTATAATCAAACGGGTCGTGTAATGTTAACTACATTGACTGAGGAATTTTTTATGCCTCGATTCTTAGAACGTGATGAAGCCGAACGTGCCCGACCGATTTCAGATTTTCCTTGGGATGGCGTTCGGGACTTGAGGCTGTTCTCTGAATTGCAAGAGAGTGTTTCAGTAGGTGTATATTGAAGTAATAAGAATAGTAATCGCATAAGCTTGATATGCCCAGTGATTTGTCCCAAACCAATTTGGTACTGGTGAATTGTATTTTGATCAAGACAGATTGGCAACCGTTTATTCGAGTCCTACATGAATGATTCGGAGAGTGTGCACTGATGAATCTTTTTCCCGTTTTTGTCGCTGTTCTTAGTATTCATTTAACCAATATTCTCTTTATAAAGTTCCGTTGTTAGGAAAAATGCGTCCTGTGGTAAAATCCGAGCTGAATGTTCCGTATGAAAGGAGTTATTACTTTGGTGATTCATATTGCCAAAGTCAGGTTTTAGGACTGTCGTACTAAAACTGTGAGACGACTACAATTGAACTTAGCTCAATTTGTTATCAGAAAATGACTCAATCTCTCGCTCCGATCAGTTAATGGTATGTTTATTCCTTATTTCGTCGTCGGTCCTAATTTTGAATTTATCGGTCTAAGACCTAAATAATAATGTAAATTTCTGTCAGTATTAAACTGATCTAATTCAAGTCAATGCAATTTGTCCAGAAGTCTCTAACATTTCAATCAAATAATTTAGTCATTTTAGGCACTGATTTGGCTTAGTACTGGAGATTCATATTTGGATTCATGAGAGAAAATAAACAAGGGGTGTTTTCTCTGTTCACTTCGAGAAACCAAACAGTTCATCAGTCCTAACGCTTGGTCAAAATTAACTACTCCATCAACCGGTCTTCCACAACAGTTCTGTTGGTTATCAACTGTTGTGGAAGGTGATGGTCTGAACGAGAAATACTCCAGTCCGACTGTAATTCGGCATGTCATTTCTATCGATCAGATCATTAACAAAACACATGGTAGGAAAAATAGAACTGGATTTTGAATCTGTGTGCCATCTGTGTTAGTACGACTCGTCCATAATCTCTGCGTTTTTGCTTTGACAAGCCATAAGTATAAGCTTCTCTGTAATTCAGTACAAGTGGTGCTAATTGTTCGACAAAGGTAACAACTCAAAAATATTGCGTTGTTGTAGTAACAAACCTGCCTGAGTTATTTAAAATATTGAAAAATACGTTTTGTATTTACCATTTTTTTAAACTAATATTAGTATCTATAAGGCCAATGTCGAAGATCAAATCTACCGATGTAATAGAGTTAGGGAGATTGGGATTTGATTGAGTAAATGAAGTAACAGACGTAAAGTTCAGAGTTGACTAGATTTTTCTCNACTTCATCGAAAACGATTAGGTAGCTCAGATTCATNAGACAAAGTAGCATTGATGATTACAATAACGCAGCAGAAACAATATAAAGAAGATGGATATTTCATTGTTAGGAATTTGGTCGATCCCTTGATCATAACTGAAATTAAGGACACTATTCTTGATTTTATCGACAATCCAGNAAATCTAAAAAAGTTCTCGACCTAGAGTTAGTTGTCCATAAAGGGAAAGGGGAGCACCTCACTCATAAAGAAAAGTTCCGTAAGCTACAACAACTAGGAAGACACAGACCCAAAGTTGGAATAATTATTATGCAGATCCTAATGTTTTATCAGTAGTTCGATCGTTATTAGGAGATAATTTGTTGGTCAAATATGACTCGGTATTCCTCAAACCTGCCAGAACAGGAGGCGCTACACCGTGGCATCAAGATATCGGCCGGCCTATGGCGAGATGACCACGTTGAAGCAGCTAACACATGGGTTGCTATCGACCCGGCTACTAAGGAAAATGGCTGTATGCAGTTTTTACCAGCTAGCCATCACGAAGGTTTAATTGACCACGTTTTGTATGAGGATAGCCTGCATCGAGAACTCCCGCGTGAGTTCGCAGCCAATCTAGAAGGTGTAATCGATATAGAACTTGAACCTGGGGACGTTGTTTTTTGGCACTCTTATATGTGGCACTACAGCCCGCCCAATGTTAGTGATCATAGCAGAATTGGTATGGGAGCAGTCTGGNTTGATTGGAAGCAATCTCAAACTTCACCGAAAGAATATTTTTGGGTAATGAAAGATGGAATAGCACTTACTTACCCACCAGAGAAATTAATTGTGAATGATGAGAAATATGACCCTTCTTTCAAGTAAAACAGGTAAGATGAATCAATTTCACATAAAATATGACAGAGAGCATGGCAGAAGGTTTCTAATTTACCAAACAAAAAACTTTTACTATTCAGTTATAACAGAGAATTTACTGTAGTCTGAGGTAAATTAATAGTAACTAATAAAAAGAGAACCTGATTTCCTGAAAGGTTATCTGTGGCAATTATTGGCTACAACTGACTTACCACAGGTTCAATGAAACTATAGGAGAATCAAATGTTGCACATCCCCTTACTGAGAGCTGGTCAACCTTACGAAAGCCTTTCCACTGTCGAAGTAGAACATAGCCAAAATGGAGAACCAATGGCAGTGATGAGTTTAGCTAATCGAGGGTTGATTTCACGGGATATGCTAAATCAAGCTCAACGCAAGCGCGATCTGGACCAATTCTCCGTTGCTGAGTTAATTGAAATTAGCAGCAAAGCTGGCCAATACTTTTTGACAGCTGATTTGCAAATAGGGGACCAGAATCAATCCCCCCAAGATTATGTTGATCAATTATCTGCATCAACAGGTGTTCCAAAAACATTATGTAGTCAGAATATGAATAAAATCGCCACTGTCCTGAAAAATGTCGCCGAAGTGCTAGGAGGCCTGAGCCGTGGACTAGACTTATCCATTCTGGATCAAGGGTGGGGAAAACAGCATGGTCGAATGATTGGTTACTTATGTAGTACCAATAGCCTAGGTGGGATTTTACCGAGCAATTCTGCTGGTGTCCATTCTCTCTGGGTACCTTCTATCGCTTTAAAAGTTCCATTAGTATTGAAACCTGGAAGTACCGAACCATGGAGTCCTTACCGAATTGCACAAGCTTTTATTAAGGCTGGCTGCCCTTCTTCAGCNTTTAGTTTATACCCAACTTCATATGACGGCGCCACGGAGATTTTGCTTCGAGCAGGACGTTCGGTACTTTATGGTAGTGAATCAACTGTTGCTCCTTGGAGATCAGACCCTCGTGTTCAAATCCATGGAACTGGTTGGAGTAAAATTTTAGTTGGAGAAGACACGATTGATAGTTGGAAAGATTATCTTGATTTGATGATAACGTCAGTTAGCCAAAACAGTGGTAGATCATGTATAAACACTTCTAGTATTTGGGTTCCATCACAGGGCCGAAAAATTGCCACAGCACTGGCAGAGAAGTTAAGTGATATTGCCCCGCTTCCTCTAGATCACCCAAAAGCTAAGCTATCGGCTTTTGCTAATCCGAAAGTAGCCCATCAGCTACAGTCAATGATCGAAAGACATCTTAAAACGCCTGGAGCGGTTGACATCTCGAATCAAGTTTTCGGCCAACCGACATTAGTCGAATCCAACGGCTATACTTTTTTACAACCCAAGGTTATATATTGCANTGACCCTAGTCATCCACTAGCTAANACTGAAATGCTNTTTCCATTNGTTAGCGTNGTNGAAACACCACAATCAGANATGNTGGACCAAATTGGCTCAACATTGGTAGCAACAGCCTTAACAGAAACTCAAAATTGGATAGACGACCTACTTCACTGTTCACACATTGATCGGCTAAACCTAGGAGCGATTCCTACAAACCAGATTTCTTGGGACCAACCCCACGAAGGTAACTTGTTTGAACTACTGTACCGACAACGTGCGATGCAGGCAATAGCCTGAAAAATAAAGGACAATTTATAGAAGACAATGCGAAACTTCTGGACTTAAAAGTTTAAACCTGAGTACCAGTCTTGTTGCTACTGAAACTTATCATGTGTTAACTTTGACTTGAAACTAGTCTCAGGAAACGAAAACCAGATTTCGACTTACTGATGCCAAGTGTTTATTGTTCAGAGATCTACGGCAAATTAATAACTAGAGTGTAGCTAAAAAAGATTACCTCAGCGAACAAACTATTCCTGTAGGAGTCAACTTCCAGCAAGGTTTAGAGTAACAAAACTTTATCTTTTCAGACTATCCGTTAAGACAATGAAGTCTGGTTCCGATTCGAATTTAGCCCCAACTGCTGGTTTTCCAATAAGAAGATGGTGTTTGGTACTGTTCATGCTTGAGAGGTAAAAACTGTCGCAGGTGCCGATTTCCATATGCGAATCCTTCTAGGCCAGGAAGTCCCCGATCCTCGTTTTCAACACAAAGAACATAGTCATAGCCTGACTCCAATAAAGCGCCAATTATAGTCCCCCAATTTAATTGGCCTCGACCAGGCAACCGATACTGCCACCACCAATTTCCGATAATACCTTGTCTGTACAGCATTCGAGTGCTTATTTCACAGTCTTTAACATCAGCGTAAAACCACTTTCCCGCATAATCGCGGATAACATCTTCAACGGGTGTAATCATCATCCATAACCAATGGGATGGGTCACAAGACAACCCCAAATATGGTGATGGTACAGCGGTCATCACTTTTTCCCACATCTCCGGATTACAGGCGATATTACCCATACGAACGGCCACATCAAGAGCTATTTTGACTTGAACTGATTCCGCGACTTCTACCACCGGCTCAAACATCTTTTTAAAACGTTCAACCAACTCAATAGACCGATCACTAGTATTGCCGGGAGGAGAAGAATACATACCATAAAACTGACCATTTCTTACTGGCGCTCCGCTACCAGTAACAACTACCGGACATCCAAGCAAACTCGCGGATCTAATTGCCTTTATTAGTCTTTTTTGTTCTGCTTCTGCGATGTTTTTATCATCATCCAGTAAGTTGCAATGCGAAGTGATCGCGGCCAAATATAGATGATGATTCGATAGAATTGTATTTACTTGATCTGGCCCCGTTTCCAAGATTTCTTCTGAATTAAGAACACCATTATCAGCCAGTCGAACACAATCAAAATCGTTGGCCTCGGCCCACTCAGCGCAAGACGTTAAGCTCCAAGAGTTTCCTCCAGCAGCAGTTTGGAAGCTAATATCCATTTTTCCGAATCCTTCTTAAATCCTGTACCAACATCTAGAGTCAGTCAATAGGACTATTTCTCTCAGGTTATCAAAAATAACTTGAAACCTAAATAACTTGAAATCTATCTGGCAGGAAGATGCTAAGTTTTGTCCTTTTCTGTTTACTTACACATCACCTTGGCTGTGGAGAAATTACTCATCAAAAGTTTTGTATGCTTAATTTTCAATTTCTCCACAAGTTAATACTATTTAACTTTTTTGGTGATTGTTTTTCTAATCTTTTGAGCTTTTTGTTTGTACTCATTATCCAACTTGGCTGTAGCTGGTAACCGATCGACTTGATCTAAAGAATTTAGGGCAAGTTTCCATTTTTTCATCATTTGGTAGGTGATAGCAAGCTCTAAGTGGTGATTGATGAATTTCGGTGCAATCTCGGCTGCTTTCTGCAAATTTTCTGCTGCCAATTGATTAGAAGCTGGAGGTAATCCCCCATACAAAATTTTGGCAAATGCTTTAGATACTCCACTTAGGTTGGCCACATTTCGATGCCAACGACCCAATAAATGGTAGGCAGTATCATTTTTGGGGTCAAGTTGTATAGCTCTTTCAACTGATTCTTTGACCCGAGCTGATAAACGCACCTTCTCTTTACTATTTTCACCTAAGGCTACTTTTCCAACAGCTATTCCATCATAGGTGTAACACATAGAATTTTCGGGTGCAGACTTAATACCTTGTTTGGCATAGATTTCAGCTTGTTTATACAAATCCTTTTGCTTCTCCTCATTCTTTTCAAGATTAGCTAAGTCAACATACACACGAGAAAGTCTCCACAAAATCTCGGCATTATTAGGATCCAGCTTGTAGGCTTGCATAAATGCATCATGCTCTGCCGAAGTCAGGTTGTTTTGCCGGTGTTGTTTTCCTTGCTCTATATAAGCATTCACATCATCTGAATGAACTATTAAATTTAGACAAAATGCTAAAAAAAACAGTGAGTAGATACTAAATAACTTTGTTTCTTTTGATGATAGGTGATTGTCCATTTACCTTCCCCATTTTGTTCTCATTAGATAATCTGACTAAGTGAAAAACACGTAGTTTCTAGTGTTTTCCATCACTCGCATTCTAACATACTGCCAAACATTTTCAAGTTTCTATCATTGTAAAAATTATGTGAATAATAGAGCTAACTAATCTCAGTTATTCAAGTCTATATTGATAAACTGTCAGGCTGGACCACATGCGGTTAACATAAGGGTTATGATAAAATTTTTTGGCTAATGTTTTTCTATCTCCGATAACTTCAGATGGTAATGCACTACCGATCGCGATCCAATCTGAATTTTGGTCTAATTGTTTTTTTAGATTAAATTCTCCTTCTTGTTGTACAACCAAGTATTTAGCATTAAAACCTTGAGCACTTAAATAGTATTTGATCAATGGAACTGAGATAATTTGAATTGGTTTATGGTAATCGTTGTTTACTTGTTTAAGGTGCTCGTATATTTGAGCTATGGCTGTCGGTTCTTTATGTTGACTAACTAGATGAAAACTTACCAAAGTATAACTGGCCAGTCCAAGTATTAATATCTCTTTAAATAGAAAGTTTAACCAAGTTCTACTTGTATTTTCTATAATTCGAGTCAAACAAATTGCTACAAATAAAGCTGCAAATGGTAAAAGGGGCAAAACATGTCTACTTTTGTGAATGATATTTTGAAAATAAAAAATCCAGATAAGGTATGCTAAGCAGCTTAACATTGCTGTTTGGGCAAAATTACTTATTTTAACTGGTATTCTGGGTTTGGATTTAATAAAAGAAACACAAACTAAAAGCGATAAACAAACGGTTGGTATAACCGTAGTCAAATCGCGTCCTAACCAATAGAAACCTAATCCATCCGCCCAAACACTTTCAATCAATCTCTCAGTCCTACGGGCATAATTGGACTCAGTAGTGATAGTTCCACCAAAATCAGTAAAATGCCCATGGCTTTGTATTCTTGCAGAGTCAATTAATTCAGTCCAGCCAGTCATGGAAATCAAAGGGAAAAGCCAGGTAGAAATACCAAATATCCCAGATGTAGCCAGCTGATACCACTTTAACTTTTTTTCTTTAGTCGAAAATAGATTCGTCACCAACAAGGGGAACAGAAAAGGCGTGTAGGATAAACGGACGCCAAGTAGAATACCAGTCAAAAAAAAACCAATTAGACTATTATAATTGGTTTTTGTATTATTAGGCTGGAGATAATAGAAACAAGACATCATGCAAGCAACTCCCATCATATCGGGCATATAACGGTTACTCATTAACCAAAAAAGAGGATTAAACGTAGAGAAGAAAATAACAAGGGCTCCAAGTAGTGATGTCAGCTGAATATTTGCGGATCGGATCAAGAAAAAAATGGTAAGGAAAGTTGAAAATGCTCCAACAATAGAAAAAGAAACTGTGTAACGACCAATAAGCTGATATACCAATTTAGTTATAAAACAAAAAATCGGATAGGCTGGGAAGTGGGGTTGATTTTTGACTACATTATAGTCGATCATTGACAAAGCGAAGCGAAGGCTATCTAAATCTTCAATATAATAGATAGTACTCCAAAGCCGAGAAACCAATAGCAATATTAGTAGTAGCCACCATGCGATCGTCGTTTTTTTCATATTACTCAATAGAGTTTTGGATGCTCTGTTCATTTTCACAAAATAATAATAGCAAAAATTAGATCAGCCAGTAAACTTGATACTGCTAAGTTGTTTATAGATCCTTTCATTTACACTTTATCCTAATTACTGATAAAATTTAACAGTAAATTAATGATAAGAATATCTACTAATAAAATGTATAAGGGAGTTTGTTGATGTCTACTACTATTTCAGATGTCAAAGTTATCACTACTCAACCAGCTGGTTCCCGGTTGGTCGTGGTCAAAATTCAGACATCAGAACCAGGACTCTACGGAGTTGGTTGTGCAACCTTCACCCAACGTTTTCGGCCTGTGGTTACAGCTATAGAAGAACATCTGAAACCATTCCTGATCGGCCAGGAAGTAACACGAATTGAAGATATTTGGCAAATGCTGATGGTAAATGGTTACTGGAGGAATGGTCCTGTTCTGAACAATGCTATTTCTGGTATTGACCAAGCACTTTGGGATATAAAAGGTAAAATGGCTAATATGCCTCTTTATGATATTTTGGGTGGTAAATGTCGCGAGGCCGCTGCTGTTTATGGACACGCTGGAGGGGACTCACCTGAAAGTGTGGCCAATAGTGTAGAATCCTTTATAGATCAAGGTTATCGATATATTCGTATTCAAATGGGAGGTTATGGGGGACAATCCTCGGGAATAATTAAACCGGAAGGTGCATTAGCTGGCTCTTATTTTGATCCGCGCGATTATTGCCGAAATATACTAAAGATGATAGCTTATGTTCGTGAACATATAGGAGATTCTGTCGAACTACTACACGATATTCATGAACGTCTACAGCCTATTGATGCTGTTCAGTTTGCAAAAGATGTAGAGCAATTTAAACTTTTCTTTTTAGAAGACCCTTTAGCTCCGGAAGATCTGGAATGGTTCACTCATATTCGACAGCAATGTGCAACACCAATTGCTATGGGTGAGTTATTCAATCATCCTAGAGAGTGGCAACCGCTAATCGCAGGTAAGTTAATTGACTTTTTACGTATGCACGTTAGCCAAATGGGAGGAATTACACCAGCTCGTAACGCAGCTATTCACGCCAATATGTACGGAATTCGTACAGCTTGGCATGGTCCAGGGGACACTTCACCAGTCGGTCATGCTGCGAATCTTCACTTGGACTTATGGGCACCAAATTTTGGTGTGCAGGAATGGTGTCGCTTTCCTGATTTAGTATATGAAATTTTCCCAGGATTGCCAGAAGTTCGAAATGGCTATATGTATCCTAATGATCAGCCAGGTCTTGGGATTGATATAGACGAAGTCCTCGCAGCAAAATATCCTTGTAGAGATGAGGTCATTGGTTGGACACAAACGCGTCTGCCTGATGGATCTGCTACACGTCCCTGATGAAATTACCAATTTAAAGGAGCATTATAAATGATACCTGGAGAACTGATTGTGGCCGAAGGCCACATTACTATCAATGAAAATCGGAGAACCTCTGAGATCGAAGTTACTAACGTTGGCGACCGACCAATTCAGGTAGGTTCGCATTTTCATTTTTTTGAAGTTAATTCAGGGCTAATTTTTGATCGTGAGTTAGCTTATGGAATGCGATTGGATATTCCATCGGGTGTAGCTGTTAGGTTTGAACCCGGAGATAGTAAGACTGTAACCTTGGTTGAGTTAAAGGGTAAAGGTGTTGTCTACGGCTTAAATAATAAAGTTAATGGACCATTAGACCTAAATAGGAGTAGCAAATAATGCGAATCTCAAAAAAAGCTTATGCAGATATCTATGGCCCGACCGTTGGAGACAAGGTGCGATTAGCCGATACAGAATTGGTTATCGAAGTTGAGAAGGATTATACCACATATGGCGAGGAATCTAAGTTTGGTGGTGGAAAGACCTTACGTGACGGGATGGGGCAAGCACCTGACGCCACGCGAGCCAACGGAGCCGTTGATTTAGTTATTACTAACGCCTTAATACTAGATCATTGGGGTATTGTGAAAGCAGATATTGGTATTCGTGATGGGCAGATTGTTGGTATAGGCAAATCTGGCAACCCAAATATTATGGATGGAGTCGATATTGTAGTTGGAGCCTCAACAGAAGTGTTAGCTGGAGAGGGCATGATTACAACTGCGGGAGGGATCGATGCACACATTCACTTCATCTGTCCCCAGCAGATTGATGAAGCTATTTCCTCTGGAGTTACCACCATGATTGGTGGTGGAACTGGTCCTGCCACTGGAACCAACGCGACTACTTGTACACCAGGAGCATGGAATATCAGTAGAATGTTAGAGGCAGTAGAAGGCTTTCCTATTAATTTCGGATTTCTAGGGAAGGGAAATTCTTCTATGCCAGAAGCGTTGAATGAGCAAGTCGAAGCAGGTGCTATTGGTTTAAAGTTACACGAAGACTGGGGGACAACACCGGCTACTATTGATTGTTGCTTGAGTGTGGCTGAGACTTTCGATGTTCAAGTTGCTATCCATACCGATACACTCAACGAATCTGGGTTTGTAGAAGATTCAATTTCAGCTTTCAAAGGCAGAACCATTCACACCTATCATACAGAAGGAGCTGGAGGTGGTCATGCGCCTGATATCATTAAGGTGTGTGGTGAAAGTAACGTTTTACCGTCTTCTACCAATCCAACACGTCCCTTTACTATCAATACTATTGATGAGCATCTAGACATGTTAATGGTCTGCCATCATCTTGACGCATCAATCCCCGAAGACTTGGCTTTCGCAGAATCCCGTATTCGATCTGAGACCATCGCGGCCGAAGATATTTTACATGACCTTGGGGCTCTCAGTATGATCGCTTCTGATTCTCAAGCAATGGGTCGTGTTGGAGAAGTTATTAGTCGAACTTGGCAAACAGCTCATAAAATGAAGGTTCAGAGAGGCACATTGAGTGAGGAAATAGGTAATAATGACAATTTTCGGGCAAAACGCTATGTGGCAAAATACACCATCAATCCGGCTATAGCTCATGGGATTTCGAACCATGTCGGATCAGTCGAGGTTGGTAAAATGGCTGATTTAGTAATTTGGCAGCCAGCGTTTTTTGGTGTTAAACCGCAATTAATTATCAAAGGAGGTTTCATCGTTTGGGCGGCCATGGGGGACGCTAATGCTTCAATTCCAACGCCACAGCCGGTTTTGGGAAGACCAATGTTTGGAGCTTTCGGTCGTGCACCATATACATGTTCTGCTAGTTTTTTATCGCTTGCTGGAGTAGAAAATAACATTAGTGATCATCTGAAACTACAGAAACGAATTTTACCCGTCTCTAATTGCAGAAACATTAATAAAGCATCAATGATTCATAATGCATATACTCCTCAAGTAACAGTTAATCCAGAGACCTACGAAGTCCGTGCAGATGGAGAACATTTAGTTTGTGCCCCGGCAGAAGTGCTACCAATGGCACAACGTTACTTTTTATTTTAGCCCTTAGGTGTATTTTCCTACGGGTTAAAGAGCATTGACTGACACAAAATCTCCAATTGATAATCCATATAGCTGTTGGGCGGAACCTTGGTTAACTGAAATTTCTAAGTGCTCAGAGCTGCCGATAATTGCTATTGCTTCACCTATCTTTGCTTGATTATACGCGCTGCAAAGTCCAAAAATCTTTTGGTTGGCAAAGCTAATCTGAAGTTCCAAGTTAGGTAAGATTTGATTTATTGACTGCTGGCTTATATTGGTAACAGCATTACCAAAATTATCGATCCAAATAATTTGACCTTCAATTTGAGAGTTATCAGAGTTAATATGTGAGAAATTGATTTTATGGAGGTTGTCTACCGACGGGCCAAATTCGCTCATTGGTATGCCTTTAGCCAAATATGCAGCTACAGGAGCAAAGATATCTCTACCGTGAAAAGTGTTACTAATATGAGGCAGAAAATAGCTATCGTTTTCGATCGCCACCGAATTCCCCATGGGTGATTCTTTACTGATAATGCTTAACAAGCCGTTATCAGGACAAACGAAGGTGTGATTATTAATTAGGCTGATCACTGCCCTACGATCGCTACCAACCCCTGGATCAACGACAACCAAGTGTATAGTTTCCGATGGGAAATAGGAATAGGCTTTTGAAATTTGCCAAGCTCCTACTGCCACATTTTGGGCGGGGATTTCGTGTGTTAAGTCAATGATGTTCGATGATGGGCTGATAGATAGAATTACTCCTTTCATCACACCAACGTATGTGTCTTTCGTACCAAAGTCACTTGTAAGCGTAATAATCGACATTTAGGCTAATCCTTTACTCGTTTTTGCTAATAATACGTTTGGGTCATGATGTGGTCAATTCTA
The DNA here is from genome assembly GCA_002729015.1 of Candidatus Poribacteria bacterium. Next base: position 17,574 of record PBVO01000107.1, on the reverse strand, counting down.
ACATTTAATCATTATTTTTGAACTGAGGTCGTCAGTGTGTTAAAATTATCGAACCTCTGGAATTCCCACCAATAACCGACATATGAGGATTATCGGATGCGTAAAAAACAAGATCGGACCGATATCAACAATGATCCTTTCCCAGATCGAGTCGGGGATGAAAATGCAGATGAAATAGCAGAAGATAACGCTGAGCAATCTTCTATCCCACGCTCACTACTACTAGTAAACCAACTACTTTATGTCACTGAGGACGATGACCAGCTTCGACCGATTCTTATGCAGTTGCGCCGCTCTATTATGGAGGACGAAGTCGATTTTAACGAAGCTCGGGAAATTATTGAGCAACTGCAAGAAGCCGTTGATAAGCTGACGGCACCTGCGAACCGAATTGGCACATTAATAGGGCTAACCAGTCAGGGAACAGCCCATGTAATTGTTGGTGGTACAGAATACTATACTAATATCGAGAGTAAAGTTGATCTTAATCAACTGAAGATTGGATATAGTGTTTTACTCAATGAAGCCTACGTTCTGATTGGACATCTAGGCTATGGAAAGGCTGGACCAATAGTCAAAGTAAATGATTTTCTACCTGATGGCCGTATCCAAATTGGTCAAGAGCAAGGACTGAACTCTTCTATTCTCCAACGTTCAGCCGAACTATCAAATGTGAAACTTAAACCTGGAGATCTAATTCGGGTAGATACCAGCTACCGAATTGCCATTGAGAGAATTGAGAGTCAAGGAAGTCAACAGTATTATGTGGAAGAAGTTCCTAATATGCCGTGGTCAGAAATTGGTGGTCACGAAGAAGCCATTCAACAGATCCAAAATACGATCGAATTACCAACCTTACATCCTGAACTGTTTAATCAGTTTGACTTTTCTTTACCCAAGGGATTCCTCTTATATGGACCACCTGGTTGCGGGAAAACACTGATTGGTAAAGCAACCGCGTATAATTTGACTCAAAAACTAAAAATCGAATCTGACTCGGATATAGATGGGTGTTTCCTACACATCAAGGGACCAGAGATTCTGAATATGTGGTTAGGGGAATCAGAACGGAAAGTTCGAGAAATCTTTCAAATAGCCAGAGAAAAACGGGATGAAGGATTTTTCCCTTTTATCTTCATTGATGAAGCTGAATCAATCCTAGGAACGCGTAGATCCCTACGGTCTCATAATATTTCCAACACAGTTGTCCCCATGTTTTGTGCCGAGATGGATGGAATTGAGTCGCTGAAAGACGTAGTTATTATTTTGGCGACAAACCGTCCTGACTTAATTGATCCGGCAATCTTGCGGCCCGGCCGAATTGATCGTAAGATTAAAGTCAATCGACCTACAGAAGAAGCTGTCAAAGATATTTTCCGCATTTATTTATCACCGAGTTTACCATTGAGTCCTAACCTGTTGAAAGAAAATCAAAAGACCAATGGATCAGTACAAGAGGTAATTGACGAAATTATAGATAATGTAACAAGTCAAATATTTGCACGTACTGATAGCAACCGGTTTTTGGAAGTATCTTTGAGGAGTGGTCGAAAAGAGGTCCTATACCGCGGAGACCTTTGTAGTGGTGCAATCATTGCATCAATTGTACAGCGGGCTAAGGAATCCGCCATAAAAAGAGCTATTGAGACAGGTAGCCGAGAACTGGGCATTGAAGCAGTTGATCTAGAAAACGCTGTCAATGCAGAGTACGACGAAAATGATATCTTCCCAGCAACAGACAGTGCTGAAGATTGGCTACGTTTGGTTGACTACGAACCAGAAAATGTCGTTAAAATAGAACCCGCTCGAGGTAGACAAACAAAAAGACGTGCTAACCCGATTACAGTGGTTTAGATTTAGTTGTATGTAGTGAGGGAAAATTGAGTAGACTTTTTGGAATTGAAACTGAATATGGAATTTCGGTGCAGGATCAGCCTGAGGCAGATCCTGTTACTCGGTCGATTGAGCTAATAAAAAGCTATCATTCTGATGATTTTCGACCAATGTGGGATTATAAAGGCGAGGACCCATTCCAAGACGAACGTGGTTTTCGTGCGCAACGCTTACAAGAGCACCCAGACGAAGAAATTCATCAGGAAAAAGACAGAGAACGAACAGAGTCGTTTGCTGAGATCAAAAGTGATCTTATATTAACTAATGGAGCAAGATTATACAACGATCATGCCCATCCCGAATATTCAACACCAGAATGTGTGAATTTATTTGAACTGGTTGCCCACGATAAGGCTGGCGAGCGTATATTGACCCGATGTATAGAAAAAGTTCGCGATAACTCAGGTGATATTATCGAACTTTACAAAAACAATACTGATTTCTCTGGTCATAGTTATGGTTGCCACGATAATTATCTAATGGAGCGACAAGTTCCTTTTAGCTACCTGAAATCCTCCCTAATTCCGTTTTTAGTTACACGGCAGATTTACGCTGGCGCTGGAAAACTTGGAATTGAGTCTGAAGGAGGTATGGAGGAATTTGGCTGTTTCCAATTAGCACAAAGGTCAGATTTTTTTCATGTTGAGACCAGTGTAGATACAATGCATAAACGGCCAATTGTCAATACTAGAGACGAACCACATGCTAATCCAACGAAGTATCGTAGACTGCATGGTATCGCTGGTGATGCCAATATGTCGGAGTATGCTACAGCGCTTAAAATTGGAACTACAGCCCTAGTTCTAGATTTAATCGAGTTACGAGTCGTTCCAGATTGGTTCACATTAGCTGATCCAATTGGGTCGATTAAAGCCATCTCGCGAGACCAAACCTACAAATGGAAATTTCGATTGCAAAATGGTAAAACTATTTCTGCCATAGATCTTCAAAACGAGTATTTGAGTTTAGCTAAGAAGTATCTTGATCCTTCGAAAGGACAAAATAATTGGGTTTTGGCCGAATGGGAAGATGTGATCACTCAACTTCAAATCGATCCCATGCAATTATCTGACCGATTGGATTGGGTCGCAAAAAAATGGCTACTAAACACATTTGTGGAAGAGGAAGGGCTTAAATGGGAAGATCCTTGGTTACAAAGTTTAGATTTGGCTTATCATAATATAGATCCCGATGTAGGATTGTATTATGGTCTTGAAGATCAAGGTTTAGTTCGGCGCTTACTAACAGAAGAACAAATCGAATATGCAATTCATAACCCACCTGCGAGTACTCGTGCATATTTTCGGGGTAGTGTTGTCAAAAAGTTTCCCAACCAAGTCGAATCTATACAGTGGGATCGTGTAACATTTAAGTCAAAGAATACAAGTCAAAATCGATTTTCTACCATTAGTATGGATAACATGGTAGACCCAGAACTGGTTAATCGGTATAACCAATTAATCGATCAATCAGACACCGTTGACCAACTGATAGTTGGGGCTAGCGAAATCTCAAAATCAGAACCTAAAAATTAAATCTTAAACAATGACGTTTGTGTGAGTACCGGAGGTTGAATCAGTGAATAGAAAACATCTAAATTCTGAATTGCCAATTTCGCTTCGAGAGAGAAAGCAAAAGCCTGCTGGCCCTTTTTTGCCTGGGGACGACGGGGACGATGATGGACCTAAAAGGCCAAAAGTCGACAGGCCTGATACTAGGGAGTTAATGCGTCGGATGAAACGAGTTGACAAAGATCAATCCAAGCGCTATCGTCAAAGGACTGGCCAATAAACAAGTAATATGCACAGATCATCTCTGAATTTAGACCCGTCAGTACAACAAGGTGCGAGTAACCCTAGCATATTGCAACAATCAGTTGATTATCAAGGTAACTTCCTTGACCTTCTGCGGGCAAACAACGTCCGTTTTTCAGCCTTACAGAACCAAGGATCTAATGTAGCAACTCTTGGCCAAAATCATAATGAAGAGTTAATTGAAGGAACGACAGTAATTGCACTTCGCTATGAAGATGGGGTGGTGGTTGCTGGAGATCGGCGGGCTACAGCAGGTAATGTTGTGATGTATGACAGAGCTGATAAAGTTCTTGAAATTGATGAACATTCCGTAATGGCAATCGCTGGTTCGCCAGCGATTGCTTACGAAATGGCTCGAACTCTTGAGCATTCCTTCCAATATTTCCGTCGGACACAACTGCAAGAGTTAAGTGTCGAAGGTAAAATTAGGATGTTGGCTCGTCTCATTCGAGATAACACTGCAATGGCATTACAAGGGGTAGGTGGAGTAGTTCCAATTTTTGCACTTTATGATTCCAATAACAACACCGAAGATCTGGCTTCTCCCCCCGGTCGTATTTTTTTCTATGATGTACTCGGTGCTCAGTTTGAGACAGTAGATTTTGCAACATCCGGATCAGGTTCAGTTTGGATCCGCGGAGTCTTACACTATCTGGACCGGTGGTCTGGAACACGACTATCCCAAATGGATATTAATCAAGCAACGTCCACTATTCTGAGGTTGTTAGATACTGCAGCTGAGTTTGATACAGCGACCAGTGGAACCAATATGAAATCTCAAATTTACCCCGTTATCAAAACTGTCACCCAAGATGGTGTTCAAGAACTATCACTTGACCTGATTCAACAGGTTTATGAAACAGTTGTCCAAGTTTGAGGAAACTTGAATGTTTGAAGAACATTATCGTTACTTAGAATCAATTCAAAACCGGCGTGATTATATTGAAGATCAAATTCGGACAGGTAGTCCAGTTATTGGTTTAGTCTACGATGATGGTATCTTGATTTTGACGTTGACCAGTAGTCAAAAGCTATACGAAGTACATAATCATCTCGCACTTTCCGCTATTGGTCACATTGCTGATATTGAGAGACTTCGACTATTAGTGACTGATTCTGCTTCAGTTCAAGGATTTCAGAGTTCTATTGATGATGTTACTCTTCATCGTCTAACAAACTTTGTTTTATGTCCACCAATAAAGCAATCTTTTGAGTCAGTTTTTAACCCGCCTACTGTGGCAAAAATCCTATTAGCTGAATTGGGTAGGTTAAACCGGCCGCATCAATTGGTAACTGTTAATTATGATGGAACTACTGCTATTGAAAAACATGTAGCGGTTATAGGAGGTTCTGAAGATACCGAACAATTAATGCGGAACTATATTGATCAAACAGCATCTAGACTCGGTGATAAATTAACTTTGCAAGATGCTTTTGAATTAGCTATTCAAACTTGGGCAGTTGGTCGTATGGCCAATCAACGACCCAATCAGGAAATGCAATTAGAAGCTGGTGTGGCAGATTATGATGTTGAGCAATTGAATCAATGTTTACAAACAGAGTTGATTGAATTGCAAGTAGAAGTTGGTACTTTGCAAACTTCTAAGCGAGGAAAAAGTAAATTTCGCTCCTTGACCGATCGGGAAATAGCGAGCTTCTTGCCTTTCGAGATTAGTGGAGATGAATGTTGAGTAAGCGAATTTTTGGTTTAGAAACCGAATTTGGTTGTCTTAATAAATCGGATGAGTTTGGTTCTTCTGAGAAAGTTGCATCAATCGTTAAAGATTGTATTTTTTCAAATTTGTCGCTCGGGATCTTTGATATGCACTACCGTGATTGGGGTGAACCCCCTCACAATGGTGGTTTTTTATTCAATGGTGGTCGTTTGTATATGGATATGGGACATCTAGAGTATGCCACACCTGAATGTTTACGACTCTTTGATTTAGTAGCTTACGATCGATCCATCGAATTATCGATTAGAGACGCTTTAGAAACTTTGGGGTTACAAGGCCAAGTTTCCTTTCTTAAAAACAATATCGACCATGTAACTGGTGCGACGTTCGGTTGCCACGAAAACTACCAACTTAGACGGGACGTACCTTTTTACAGAGTGGTAATTCCAACTCTATTGCCTTTTTTCGTGACCCGGCAAATTTATGCGGGTGCGGGCCGTGTTGGAGGCCATGAAGAAACTGATGATTACCAAAATACCAAAAGTACAAATAGCGATTTTGTCGGGTTTCAAATTTCCCAACGGGCAGATCACATCGTGACCGAAGTCTATGAGTGGATTCAATTTAGTCGGGCTATTATTAACACTCGCGATGAGCCGTTAGGCGATCATACGAAGTATCGTCGGCTACATCTTTTAGTTGGTGATTCCAACATGTCTGAATTTGCTAATGCGCTGAAGGTGGGTACGACTTCTTTAATGCTAGATTTACTGGAGACTGGATATTCACTACCAGACTTAAGCATTGAAGATGCTATTTTTTCTATAAAAGATATTTCCCGTGATCCTAGTCATCATTGGTTAGTGACACTCAAATCAGGCCGAACGATCACGGCGGTTGAACTTCAGTGGGAATATTTTCAGGCTTGCGACCAAATTCTGCGGGGACAAGACGCTGAAACTGATTGGGTGTTAGATGCTTGGAGTGAGACACTCAAAGAACTGGAATCAGCCCACCGTCACCTACCAGAAAATTTAGTCGGGAAAATTGATTGGGTCACCAAACAGTGGCTACTAGAAAGTTTTATGAAAGAAGAGTCCATCGGTTGGGATGACCCTTGGCTTGAAAGTCTTGACCTCGAATACCATAATATTGACCAAGAACTTGGACTATATTATGACTTAGAATGCCAAGGTTACACAACAAGAATTACCGAAATGGGAAAAATTCAAAAGGCGACGGAAAAGCCTCCACAAGACACTAGAGCTAAGGGAAGATCATCTTTGATGAACTATTTGTCGACAAATGAGATTCCCTGCATTGTTGATTGGCACCAAATATACTTACCTGATAGGAAACCCTTCGAAATGCAGGACGCATTTCAAACATACGAAAAGGAAGCTGAAGAGTGCGTCAAGGAATTAGAAGTTAAAAAACCGTTCTTTGCAGAATAAGAAACTGGAAAATCAGATCGTTCAAACTTCAGCGTCTTCTTCAGCAAGTAGAGCCTTACGACGATCGTGCATCTCCTGTTCAGCCTCTTCAACGGCCTGATCAACCGTTGGTCCTTTTACCTCGACAACAGCACGAAATACGGTTCCTAATAATATTACAATCCCCGAAACTAGCCAGACGATCACAATCAACCCAATTACGCGGGTAACGTCTTCACTATCAATATCTTCCAACCATTCCCACTGTGGTCGTTGAGTTTTATCCTTGCCCAGAATCCACAGTATCCAAAAAAACGGAAATGAGGCGAAAAGAGGAAATAGTGAGAAATTCAACCACATCAGAATTCCTCTAATTAAGTGTGCAAACATGGGCTAGAGTCCTTTTTCTAAGGAGTTACGCCTCGAAGTCTAATATTACTTTGATAGCTTCTTCTTGACGGAAAGTAAAGAGTTCAAATCCGTATTGAGCTTCGTCGAAAGATAAATGATGTGTCAAAATAGGAGAAACATCGATACGATTTTGCGCGATCATGTCCATGGCAAGTGGGTAATCGGTTTGCGCATCAGGAATCACTGAACTAATCAAACGGATATTTTGTCGAAATAGGTCCCCATACCGAAAATTTTCGTAAACCGACTCATCAGGAACACCAAAAGCTAGAATCGTGCCATTTCTTCTCACCAAGTCAATACACGTGTTAATTGTATGTGTTTGATGGCCAACGGCCTCTATGACCAAGTCTGCCATCTGTCCTTTTGTAATCTCCCTAACTTTCTCAACCAGATTCCCCTTAGAAACATCAATGGTATGAGTGGCATGCATTTGTTTACTGACCTCTAATCGGTAAGGCAGAAGGTCTGTAGCAATTATAGTTTTCGCTCCCAAGTTACTGACAAAACGAGTAAACATCTGCCCCATAGGACCTTGTCCCAAAATCACAACGTTCTGATGAATTAAGTTTCCCAACTTTCGACAGGCCCAAACCACCGTACCCAAAGGCTGGGACATTAACATTTCCGAAGGGCGATCGGATGGAGAAAGATGAACTGTCAGTTGATCATTGGATATAAAGTATTCAGCTAAACCTGTTTGTCCAATTGGAACAGACAAGACCTCATCTCCTTCCTTGAACTTGGATGATTTACTGTCTACCACAAACCCGATACACTCGTGTAGAGACTGCCCCAACGGCAATGGGTAGGACGGATGTTGAAGAGTAAAGTACGGTATGTCACTACCACAGATTGCCCCTCTGTAAGGCTTCACCAACAAAGTTCCACTTGGTTGATCAGCGATGCCAAGGTCGGGAACGGAAACAATTTCGATTTGGTGTCGTTCTACAATCTGTCCGGCCTTCATTGTTCTATCCGATGTCTGATACTAAAATTACGCCGTTCGCTGACTTCCCATTATCAACCGATCCTCGATTTTATCACCATATTTTGAGTGTGTCAATGAAAACCATTTTTCACTCGATCTATTATTGACAACTAAGATTGGATTATTTTTTTTTTGGAACTCCATTCTTTTTCTACTAAAACCTTAATCAACTTGTGCTGGCTCTGAACTAAATCCGGATCTCTATTGATTACCATTTCAGCTTCTAACTTTGTGGCTTCAAGTATGCTTGCATCTCTAATAATATCCGCCACCTTAAATTCAGGTAAACCAGATTGCCGTGTACCAAAAAATTCTCCTGGCCCGCGAATTTCGAGGTCAATTTCTGATAAATCAAAACCATTATTAGTTTGAGTCATAGCCTCAAGACGTCGGATGCCATCATCACTTTTTGGATCCGAAACTAGATAGCACCAAGACTGGTGTTGACCACGCCCCACACGCCCCCTTAATTGATGAAGTTGAGCCAACCCAAACCGTTCAGCATTTTCAATTACAATAATAGTGGCATTGGGTACATCAACACCGACCTCAATCACAGTTGTAGATACTAGAATATCTAGTTTTCCATCTTTAAAGTTAGCCATAACCGATTGTTTTTCTGCCGATTTCATACGGCCATGTAAAAGGCCAACCCCTTGATCTGGAAATGATTTTTGTTGTAGTTGTCCAGCCATTTCGGTAGCAGCTTTTATATCCTCTAAATTTTCCGATTCTTCTACAAGTGGATACACAACATACACTTGTCGACCTTTTTCTATTTCCTTATGCAATCGCTGATAAAGTATATCTCGTTCAGAATCCTTAACCCATTCAGTTTTTATTTCTTGACGTCCCGGAGGCAATTCATCTATCACAGATACATTTAAATCTCCATATACGGTCATAGAGAGAGTTCGTGGTATAGGTGTTGCCGTCATTACTAGGATATCAGGGACCAGCTGATTGGATAAGTTGTTAGGATTGACAGGTCCTTTGTCTCGAAGTTTTGCTCGTTGTAATACCCCAAATCGATGTTGTTCGTCGATAATGACTAAACCCAGGTTGTTGAAGATAACTGATTCTTGGATTATGGCATGCGTCCCTACAATTATTTGTAATTGCCCATCACTTATTTGTTTCAAAATCTGATCTCGTTCTCTTTTTCCCAGATCACCTTTCAGTAGACCAACATTAATTCCTAAATCGGACATCGTTTTTTTTAAATTGATAGCGTGTTGATCAGCGAGAACTTCAGTCGGTACCATTAAAACAGCCTGATAGCCGCATTGTACAGCCTTCAAAAGAGCTAAAGCAGCCACCATCGTTTTACCTGAACCAACATCTCCTTGTAGCAAACGATTCATTGGTTCGTCTCGCTCCATATCCATCTTAATTTGATCAAACGATCGTTTTTGAGCTTTTGTCAGCTCAAAGGGTAACGCTAATAAAAATTGTTCTACTAAATCTGTTTTTTCCTCAGATCGATGATTTGTAAAGCTAATACCGGGAACAGAGGCATCACTTTTCTTATTAATTGACAGCCAAATTTGTAAAAGAAAAAATTCATTAAAAACTAAACGTCGACGAGCTAGAATCATCATTTCCGACGAAGACGGAAAGTGTATTTCGGAGACTGCATTAGGCCAATCTATGAGTTCATTACGAGCTCGAATTTCTTCAGCTAAGAATTCGGGATATTCTATTATATAGTTATCAAGTGCATTTTTGACCCATTGTCGCAAACTACGTTGTGTTAGGTTCATTGTGGTTCTATATTGAGGCACAATCCGTCCCGTATGTATGCGCTCTTCTTCGTGATCAGTAACAATTTCAAACTCGAAGTTGGAAGATTGAATTTCTTTTTGCCTCCTTTCGAATTTTCCACTGATAACAACTGAAGTGCCAACGGATAATGTCTTTCTCAAATAGCTGATTCGCTGATTACCAAAAATTACCAATTGAGCTATGCCTGTACCATCATAAATGGCAATTTTAGCAAAGGCTTTGCCTCCAGGACGACGGGACGGAATATACGAGTGCTTTGCAACTTTTCCTTGAATCGTATAGTTATCTCCTAGTTGGCTTACAGAACCGATTGGAGTAACCTGACTTTGGTCATGGTAAGCCCGTGGTACATACTCTAGTAATTGACCGATAGTACGGATACCAAGTTCTGTTTCTAGCTTACTGGCTGATCTTGGACCAATTCCCTTGATGCAATCTGTTGTAATTGTCAAAAAATTGATTTTTTCAGAATCCGTATCTACAGAACGAGTTGGTGCAATTGATTCATTTTTGGTAAGACGTTCAGTAATTTCAGAACTTTCTATTTTTTGGTTTACCAAAGAGGAATTAGTGATCATCCTTTCGAGCAGTTTTCTAGCTTTCTCAAGGTAATGGATACGTTCTATCGGTGTCGCCTGAGAATATGTGTTGAAACATGCATAAACTTCTCTCAGTTGGGATCGTACCCCCATATCTAGATTTAATGGGCGTGTCTTGCTAAACTGACTTCGAATTGATGACTGTATTCCGTCAGGAGATATATCATCTCTGCACCCGTTCTCAACTTCTTGTTTCAATAGATCGTGAACAATATTTAAAATTGATTCTAAATTTTGCATAGGTTCAATGAAGCGAAGGTTAAGATTATCGAATCCTATCAACTTGTTTCTTAATTGCTTCTTTGCCAAAATCTAAAAATTGGCGCGCAAAATTCATGGTTATTTCAGCTAGCTTTGATTGACTAATAACACTCTTAATATTTTCACTACCATGACTACTTGCTAAAAGACAGATGCCACCTGTTAGAAATATACCAACGAATATACCAAAAACTGCACCGGCTAGCCCATTGATCCAACCTAAAACACCCTTATCAAAAATACCCTGCATCCTTTCTAGCAACCAGTCGGCAGCTATGCTAACTGCTGCTGCAATACCAATCACACTTACCCATTTAGCCAGTTCTGGATTTCCACCAATTAGTGATTCTAAGTTTGGGGCTATGTCCCGCCAGAATTGGCTGGCAGCCCAAACACCGGCAAAAATAGCCATTAGTCCCCATACACTCCTAGCTAGTCCAGTACGCCAACATTTCCATGCCCCGGATAAAACTACAAGAGAGATAACAATATCAACATTACCCATCAGATTGATTATCCAAGCCTATAATGTCTGGCAAGTACTTTGTGTTTGAAAACGGTGATAAAATTCATCGGCATCATCTCCTATTGTTTCTCGGAAAGCTACGCTAGGCTCTACTTCTTCCTTCATTTTTCTCATTGAGTCCAGTATTGGTTGCCAACTTACTTCACCTACCAACCATTCGACAAATAAACGGGCTTGTAAATAATCTAAAAATATCTTTCCACTAATACCACTGAAAAGAGTACTTAAAGTCTTATTAGATATAACAAAATCTGATTCTTTTTGATTTTTCATCAGACAATATTTCTCTGAATCCATGAGAGGCCGAGAAATTAATGCAGCTAAACCTTCATCAAGCCAGTTGGGGCATTTTCCACCTGATAATTGATCAATGACAAAATGAACCCATTCGTGCCGTAGGACAATCGAAAACAACGTTTTCATTAGACGATTTTTTGGATCATAGCGAACATAAATTTGCCGATTTTGGTATTTACCGACAGCCCAAGGTGGTAAGAACGAATCATTACTAGTATGTTTCAGATCAAGTGAGGGTGAAGAAGGTAAAAGCAAAAGGTTTACTGGAATTTGATCTATGTGGGAGTAGCGAAAGAGAGAACTAATTTCGGTTGTATTAAAAGCGATAGGATATGACAGTTCGTTTTTTTTAACTGGTAATTCTGCAGGCACATGCAGCAAAACATCGCGAGAGATATCAGGTGTTCTGAAGGGTGGACAAAATTGAGATAGCAGCTTAGGAAGTGCCGGCTGAAAATTCTCATAAAACCGCTGCTCTTCCTTAACACGGGTATAACGTCTCAGGGCTGTTGGGTGACCAGGTGAAAGCCTAAGAGCTTGTTCTAGAACTTTCACTGCCTCCGGCCAGCGGCCCAACATTTCATAACACTTTCCTAGATCGAGGTAGCCAACTAACGACCGTGGATCTATCCGTAGGCCCGCGGAATAATATTTCGCTGCTATTTCGTAACGGCGATTTTTATATTCATAGGTGGCATTCTGAAAATATTGATCTCTGGTCCACACTACCTCAACGAAGCCTTCTCCTTAAACTTAGATTGGTTCTATTGCGGTTATTCTACAACAAACATCACCAAAACGGAGAGAACTGCCAACGACGACTGGTGTGGGCTCTGAAATCTTGATTTCGTTAACATATGTACCATTTGTACTATCCAAGTCAGTCACATAAATTTGATTGCTGCGTAACTCAAACTGAGCATGTTGACGAGAAAGCGTTCGATTTGGATCAGGTACATGGATATGTGCCAGTTTCTCACTGCGTCCAAGAATTAGATGTCGTGCTTGAACGGTAAATATTTGCCCCGCCTGCTGCCCCTCAATTTCTTTAAAAGAAATCATTAAGGTTCCTGTTTCTTTCTCAATTTCAATGACCTCAAGGGATTGTGTTCCTACTGATACAACAGTACCTACACTAATCTGCGTTGGTTCGTGAATTGAGGTGCCATCTATCTGTGTCCCGGATTCACTATCAAGATCGGTCAAATACACTTGATCTTTTTCTATTGTCAATTGACAGTGAATGGACGAAATAGTCGCGTTTCTTAGTAATGATATCGTATTCTGTTTGTCGCTACCGAAGGTCACGTGCTTAATTTCAAGATTAAATTCTTTCGACAACTCACCTTCGACATCAACTTCTAGTGTCAATTGCCAATCGCTCAAACTTACCGGAACCGAGAATTCTGAACTTAGAGGCAGAATTTCATTATCCAAGATAGCCAGACTACTTACCGAATCCCCAGTAAGTACATGGGTTTCATCATAGGCCAATTCGCTTGCACTGCCCAACTGGTCAGGACTGTATGCAGCCTGTGGTATATAGCTTACATTAGGCGTTGACTGTTTTTGGTCTTTTCGGATCGACCTAAGCAGGTTATCTTTCATACGCGTCTGCACTTCTGAGGAGAGCATGTGGTTGGTTGATTCTATCAAACTGATTGTATCAGCCAACTCTTCTCCCTTATAACATTGATAAGCAAGATCCACCAGTTCTTTCAAAAGTTGGCTACTATCCCTCTCTTGAAAGAATCGTAAGAACCGCTGTTGCTTCCCTGACAATTTTTCACCGCGAACCCACCGTGTGTAAGACTCCAGCATTTCAGCTTGGTCGGCTTCGCTCTCCGACGGAAGTCGATTCCAAAATCCCATATGTTAATCTCCTGATCTCAGCTTTCTAAATGAGAAAGTTGGCTAAATCCGTTGCGAACCATAATTTGACGTAGTTCCTGTGTACATCGAAATATCCAAATCTTCACAGTTCCCTCTTTCCTTTTGAGGATACCTGAAATTTCTGCAATGCTGCACCCTTCCAGGTGCCGCAAAACCCAAGCAGTCCGGTGGTTGGGCTTAGTTACTTGTTGTAATGCAAGAAGCAAGATGTCCTTTGACTCTTTTTCTTCGACGACTTTATCTGGGGTTGGAGCGCTGTCTCTGTAATGAGCCAGCGGGACTTCCGACTCCTCTTCCATCAATAGTAGAGACTCACGGATCCTTTCTCTTTTACGAATCGCATCAATAATGGTATTCTTGGCCACAGTGTTCAGCCATGCTTGAAAACTACCCTGTTTGGGGTCCCACTTATCAATTTTTTGCCAGACCTTCATGAAAACATCCATCGTAACTTCTTCAGTATCTCGATGATTGTGTAACGTTCGGTAGGTTTTACTATAAACCCAACCCGAATGCTTGTCCATGAGACGGCAAAATGCCTGCTCATCACCCAACTTGAGCTGGTTGGCTAAATGAGTATCTTCCTGAGCAGATGCCTCTTTGGCAAGTCGGGACAATTTTTCTCCTTTATTGGAAGGCGTTAGTTGAACACACTCAGCTCATCCAGATTAAGTTTCCAGCATAATCTGATATGCGCAACACGTCGCCCCCATAAGTACGCTTAAATCAAGACGAAGTTTCATATAAAATCACGAAAAATTACTTATACAAATCTTTTTTCGAATATATCACCTAACCCCTATCCTGTCAAGGCCACCTATTTTGGAAAATATAGGAATCTGTACCTGTTTTTAAGGTAAGAAATTTGACACAAACCGCCACCTAGGCTAGAATGGACCTTCTTCTTAACAAGATTTATTTTTCAAACAAATATTTATTCCAAATTACCAGACGAGTAAGAAAAATGCACAAACACTCACCCACTGAAAATGTAGGACACTTTTTTAATCAAGCTGCTGAAAAATTGGGTTTGTCAGATGAAATGCGTAGAACCTTGATAAATCCCTACCGAGAAATAACAGTAGAAATACCTCTACGTCGCAATGATGGGGAACTCGATTTATACACCGGTTATCGAGTACAGCATAATAATTTCCGCGGTCCTTTTAAGGGTGGTATTCGTTATCACGATACTGCTGATTTGGATGATGTAAGGGCTTTAGCATCATTAATGACTTGGAAAACAGCACTAACCAATTTACCACTGGGTGGAGCAAAAGGTGGTGTGACGTGCAATCCAAGAAATTTAGAAACCAATGAACTTGAACGTCTAACCCGAACTTTCACCGATAAAATTGCGTTAGTGATTGGCCCACGTCAAGATATTCCTGCGCCGGACATGGGGACCGACAGCCAGACGATGGCTTGGTTAATGGACGAGTACAGTAAAATTCATGGGCATACGCCGGAAACGGTTACAGGCAAGCCTATTGGTTTAAATGGATCTTTCGGCCGAACAGAAGCCACAGGGCATGGTACCGCACTAGTGATTCAGCAAGCTATTAAAGATTTTAATATAGTTCTGATAGAAGACGCCAGAGTAGCAATTCAAGGATTTGGTAATGTAGGTTTGCACACAGCCCGATTTCTTGATGAAATGGGTGCTAAAATCGTTGCCATCAGCGATTATGCCGGCGGAATTTATAACCCAAACGGTTTGCCCATTGATCTCTTAGCCGATTACCCCAGTCAAGGCCGGCTAGTGCAAGAATTTGGATCGGCAGATACAATTAGCAATGATGAATTGCTGGAGCTTTCTTGCGATATTCTAGTTCCAGCTGCTGTCGGGGGAGTTATTACTGAACAAAATGCCGATAAGATTAAAGCTCGGTCTATATTTGAAGCTGCTAATGGACCAATCACTAGATCAGGAGAAAATATATTAGAGGACAAAGGGAAAATAATCTTTCCTGATATCTTAGTCAATGCTGGCGGTGTGATTGTGTCCTATTTTGAATGGGTACAAAACATTCAAGAGTTTACATGGGAGCTAGAAGAGGTCAACGATAAACTCAAACGTATACTAATTAATTCATACCAACAGGTTTGCCAATTGGCTGAGAAGGAGAAAGTATCTATGCGCACTGCTGCATTTATGGTTGGTGTAGAAAGAGTAGCTGAGGCAACCCGGCTGAGAGGTTATCTTAACTAAAAACCAAGACTGAGGCTAACACTGTTTTCAAGCTCTTCACCGGCCAAAAATTTTGGGAAATTTCGACAAAAAAGTTCAATTGTTAAACGGGGTCGATTTTGAGACAAACCAGCATTATGCGGTGATATAACGACTTGCTCCATTCCCCAAAGCGGGCTATCAATTGGCAGGGGCTCCGTTTCGAATACGTCCAGTCCTGCGCCAGCAATTTGCTTGTTTTCTAAAGCCGAAATTAGGGCGGACTCGTCTACGTTCAGGCCACGAGTAACATTGATCAGATAAGCTGATGGTTTCATTAATGCTAACATTTCATCATTAATTATGTGATGTGTCTGTTTTGTGTAAGGGCAAGCTAACATTACCACATCCGATTTTTTCATTAATTCATCTAGCTGGTTATTCGATAGTAGCTCGTCAACAGAGTCGGGTTTTTGAGTACAGTAAGGGTCGATAGCAATCACATCCATATCAAAACCTTTACCCCGTTTGGCCATCTCCAGACCGAAACCACCCATTCCAATAATGCCAAGGGTCATTCCTCCAATTTCGATTGCCGGCAATCTGGCCCAATTCGAAATCAGCAACTCTTTGTTCTGATTCATTAAACCACGAGTCAGGTACAAAAGTAGTGCAAAAGCATGTTCGGCTGCTTGTGGTGCGTAAACACCTCTAGCATTGGTGAAAGAAATTTTTTCACCATATTTCTGCTGGCGCTTATCTAATTCTTCTATTACTTCTGGCATAATACCAGCACTGATAGACTGAAACCACTTAGTATTAGGTAAATAGGCAATCCATTGCATAGAAGTATAACCAAGGAAAATGTCAGCCTTGAGGCCAATTTTTTCAAACTCTTGCCCATTATCAGGGAAGTGAACGTCATGCCCTGAGGTGACATTCAAAATTAGCTGACGACAGTATTCATCTAATGGGTTATAAGTCGGTTCATGGGGATGAAAAACAACAATCTGCATTCTCAGTTCCTCACATTTATGTTCGCCAGGGTGGGTGCTCAGGTAAGAAGACTTCGTATTTTTGAATTAGTTCTCGTTGGTAATCACCCGCAAAATCGCCACTGAAAAATTTATCAATTCCTTCATCCAAGAAACATTGCCATGAAAGTTCTTCTTCTCCCGGATTAATAGGAAAGAATAGAGCATCAACGCTCTGTGCAGCTTTCAAATCTCCTGGAGAATCACCGACCATCAAAATTCGCTCAGCTGGATAACGATCATTGGTTGCAATCGTCAAGTGTTCCGTTTTTGATCCCATCTCTTGTCCTGCGATAAGAGCTACATAGTCTGTAATTTCATGTTCATCCCACTCGCGTTTTAGAGCTTCGTAAGGTGTGGCCGAAACCACTAAGACATCTGCTTTGCCACGTAATTTCTGCAAGCTGTCTCGAACCCCCGGAAAGGGCGGAAGATTGTGAACTACTTGCTCTATCATATCATTGACCCCTAGACTCCAAGCCATTACCTGTTCTAATTCTTTTTTTTCGGCTCCGAGTGAAGAATCAATCTTGGCGGCTAAAGCTGGGTTTCCCAATGAGGTTTCATTTTCAATCCAATCTCTTAAATAAGAAAAATTGGGAACTACAACACCTGAGGACTGCACTTTGGGTAGCTCTTTTAGAAAATCGCAGACAAGTACAATGGATTTGAACCGATTGATTCCTCTCGTTTTAGAGTAAAGATTGACGAAATCCCAAACTTGATGAACCTGACGAGATATGCCAGCAAGTCCAAAGTGTTTAATCAGACTAACACTGAAACCATCGTTA
>PBVO01000051.1 GCA_002729015.1 Candidatus Poribacteria bacterium | reverse complement strand
ACAGGTGTAAAAAATCCCAAAAGATTGATTCGACAACCTACTGACCATTCAGTATGGCTAATTGATGCAGAGTCTGACCGTGCAGTTCGCTTACCTCGGCTTAACGATCCGTCTGATGTAAAATTGATAGCTGCGATTGGCTGGAACCAAGTTCGAAACACCAAGCGGGTAAAAACTATAATAGCCACTGATTTAAAATGGAACCTCTTTTCGAGAAATAATAAAAGAGAGAAACCTTCTATAGCTCAGTCAACAGAAGATTCAAAAGCAAAAATAAGAACTGAAACAAATCCTCCGACTGCAAAGACTCGATTATTACTAAGTAAACCAATCGCTTCGAAAACGAAAGATCTCAAACCGATTGCGGTTCCAATTTCACTGAATGAAACTTTCGATCATGTTCCAGTTTTTCCAAATGGTGGTTTAGTTTCGGTTGAACTGTACAACAGTTTAAGTCAGAAAAGAATTCAAAATACTGATCAGATGTTGGGGCGACGGTTTATTTGGAATTTTGAAGGGGAGACTTATACTCTTTTGGTTGGTTTGTCGCTAGATGTCTACAATACTTATTCTAACCGAGACAGGTTGAAGTGGATCGAAATGGTAGTTGAAGGATCAGGGATAGGTCAACCGATCGCAGAAAAATTGAATCAAGTGGCTCAGGAAAATAACTGGTCTCGAGAGCGGTTAGCCAACTTTGTTATTTCTTTTGTCCAGAGCCTACCTTACACTGCTGACGATGTGGCAACCGGATACGACGAATTTAAAATGTATGCCTTTGAAACTTTAGTTGCTGGGGGAGGAGATTGTGAGGATACTGTTATTCTGGCTGCTAGTTTACTAAGGTCATTAAACTATGATTTAATACTCCTGAACCCGAAAGGTCATCTTGCACTCGGAGTTTCTGGTCAATTTTCAGGCGCCCATTATGAGTATAATGACCTTCAATATTTCTACAGCGAAACAACTGGAAAAGGATGGGAAATAGGTAATATTCCTGAAGCATATCGCTCTATTCCAGTTAAGCTTTATCAAGTTCCATTGCTTACGCCCTAATACTTCTATATCTAAATTGTAAAAAGGAGTGACTGATATGAAAATCATAAATTTCAGCAAACCGATCGGTTTTGTGCTTATCTTAGTGATATTTGCAACTTTTCTTATAGCCTGTGGAGGAAAAACAAAACTGGATAATCCTCTAAGTTTGCCCGCTTGGTTTCAAAATCCCCCAGAAGATCCGAACTATATGTTTTCGACTGCAACCATGACTTCCAAAGATCTGCAATTGGCACTTAACAAGGCAAAACAACAGGCGCGTGTTGACTTAGCTCAGCAGATGGAAACAAAAATTAAGTCTATGACCAAACAATTTACGGAGGAAGTTGGTTTAGGTGAAGATGCTGAATTCCTTAGCCAAACTTCGGTTGTGTCCAAGTCAGTGACATCTAAGGTATTGAACGGTTCTAGAGCTCGGCAAGTAGAAACCATTAAGGAGGACGGGGTAATCTATCGTGCATACGTCTTGATGGAATTACCTATTGGGCCAGCAAATAGCGCTTTGTTGGATGCTGTGAAAAAACAACAGAATCTCTACACACGTTTCCGATCTTCACAAGGCTTTCAAGAACTGGAAGAAGAGGTTGAAAAGTATGATCAATTTAAAAAAGAGCAAGGTTTAATTCCCTGAATGTAAGTCCCTGAATCACAGGAGAAATGTGGCCTGAGACTTATAGCTTTGGCCACATTTTATGCTTCAAAAAACTTCCTCCCTCTTTTTGTATATTCTATTCCTTTTTACAATTCATGGTTGTACTAGTCGGAGTACTGTCTCAAATTATTCGGAGATCATCTACCCGAAGTGGTTTTGGCAACCACCAACTAACTTTCTTTCTGCTGTTGGTTATGCTCGCACTTATTACGATAGGAAATCATCAGTTGACGTAGCTACAGAAAATGCTATTGAGCAGCTAGCTCGTCAGTTACAAGTTAATATTAGTGGCGAAATTATCGCCATGAATGACCAACAAGCTGAAAAATTCCAGGAAACGATTTCTGAGGGTTCACGTGAACGTATTACTAACAGTCATTATTTATTGAAGACTTTTGTAACTCCAAAGCTGACAGTTGTTTTAATTTCAGAACAGTAACGAAGCGTATCTGATAAAATAACACCGATGAGCAAAAACAAGCCTGATTGGTTGTACCAAATACCAAATGAGAACGAGTATGAGTACGGTGTTGGTAGTAGTAATCTCACTTACTTTCCGGAAACTGCTTGGCAAAAAGCAGAAAAACGGGCCATAATTGATTTAGCAGCTAATCTTCATAGTAAAATCGGTAGTGTAAATAGCCATTCGAAAGCCCATCACCAAAATATAAGTAATTCCAAAACAAAAATCCAGTTGCAAAACGTATTGGTAATCGCTCGTTGGTTCAGTATTCAAGATGGATCATATCACGTACTGGTTCGTATGACAAAGTGAAATAGAAAAATCATGAAAATGCAGTATCGTATACTTGGACGAACCAATTTGAAAGTATCTTTAGTTTCTCTGGGATCAGGAGGTCCTAGCCACCTAGGCCAAAAAACGGGGCTTACTGAAATAGAATCTCGTAAATTCGTTAGATATGCTCTAGATCAAGGGATAAATCTGATCGACACTGCCGCTGCCTACCGAGAAAGCGAGGTCATTTTGGGTCGTGCTTTAGAAGAAGTACCTCGTGGCCAATATTACATTGCTACTAAATCACGGCCATCGTACGAAGGAATTTTCTTAACAAAATACGAATTACAAGCTCAAGTTGAAAAAAGCTTACAACGTTTAAGAGTCAACGAAATTGACCTGTTCCAGTTTCACGGTATTCGAAAAAGTGAATATGAATATACAGTAGAGTATCTTCTACCAGTGGCTGATCAGCTAAAAAAGGAAGGGAAAATCCGCTTCATTGGTATAACTGAAAGGTTTTCTGATGATGGAACACATCAAATGCTTCAAAAAGCCTTGGCTGATGATCATTTCGATACGATCATGGTTGGCTACAACTTATTAAGTCAGTCAGCTACAAAAACCATCTTTCCACTTTGCCAAGCGAATAATGTTGGAGTTCTAGTCATGATTGCGGTACGTCGTGCTTTGAGTTGTCCTGAACGATTGGAGAATGTTATCGCCGATCTAAAAAAAAGAGACATTATATCTTCAACCGCTCTACCAGACCAAAATCCACTTGACTGGCTGATTGACAACCAGACGAATAGCATACCAGCAGCCGCTTATAAATTTGCGGCGCAGCCGAATGCAGTTTCTACCGTGATTACAGGAACTTCTAATTGCCAACACCTAGCAAACAATATCTCAGCAGTTGTTGGGCCATCTTTACCCGACGAGAAAATTAAAAAACTTAGGCAAATATTTGGTCATATTTCTGAAGGGCTTGGTGATTAATTTCCAGCCTAAAAATAAACTCACACCTCATACCCAATTCTAATCTATTATTACTTTTTTATGTCTTCTCGGATGGTAAAGATAAAAGTACTTTGTCATGGAAATCAGCGCACAACTGAGTCCCATAAATAAACAGNTTTGGAGCAACCACATAGGCATCTCAAATAACTGCCAGTGTTTTAGAAGATATAATAACAATGTTATTGCCAAGGCCCAACTGGTAGTTTTTCCAAGTGGATCAGGCTGAGGGAGTTGCTGAGTCTTTTGAAACTGACAGCACTTTAAAATAACTACAGCCATGTCCCGACATAATAATACAACAAATGCCCAAAAAGGAAAATTTGAATTAATGATGATCAATGCTAGAGTTGTTGAAAGGAGACCTAGCTTGTCCCCAATTGGATCTAATAACCGACCTAGGTCGCTCTGTTGATTCAGTTTTCGTGCGATAATACCATCGAGAGTGTCAGTTATTAAACCTAGGCCACCGAGACCGAAAGCTAGCCAATAGTTGTGTTTCAGCAACCCCCAAAAGACAAAAGGGATGACAGCAAGCCTAAGAAACGAGAGTAAGTTACTAACGTAAAATAGGTGTGATACACAAAAAGAAAAATTATGCAAAGTGGAAGGAACTCGGTTTTTCTGAACAGAGGCCATCCTCGGCTCAAAGTGTTTTCTATTGTCTTATATTTTTACTAGTTCAACGAATGCTTTTTCCAAAATGGGATTTCTGACTCTGGAATAGACTTGAACTGTCGTTCAGCAATCACAGTTGCTTTTCGCCGCTGAATTTCGTACTGCAAGATCTTTATTTCTTTTATCAACATTTGATCAACAGAAAAAATTTCTAATAGTCGTTGTTTTTCAATAAGTGTAATTTGTAGACGTGTAGCAATGTGACAAGCTAGGTGAAATGGGCGTTCGGGAAGACTCTTTGGCACTTCCCAATCTGTTACTGTTTCTGCCAACAAGTTTTCGTAAGTTTCGCACAGCTCAGAAGCCCTAGAAATTAGTGCCTGTAAGCGAGTTGGATCGATTGGTAAGTTAGTACTGATGGGATCTACAAGGGCTTCTAAGTACGGAGTTTGACATGTAATCTCTTGCACTTCGAATCGGTATTGTCCAACTGTCATAATGTTCATTCGTCCATCTTCCATAATATCACTGTCGATGATTTTTACAGCAGTCCCAATGCTATAAGAATCACCGATTACACGACCCCCCTTGGCCAAAATAATACCAAATTCAGAATCTTCCTGTAGACACTCATGAATCATTGTTCTGTACCGCTCTTCAAAAATATGTAAAGGCAGGATATTGCCAGGAAACAANACAACATTCAAAGGGAAAAGTGGGAGGTTAGTGGCCAGCCGTTGTTGNTCCGTCATTGCTACTCGGAGTTTCTCACTAATAAAAGAAGGTCCCAAATGCTATCACAGTCTTAAGTGACTGTCAAATTTGAAATCAACTGACTGACAGAATTAAACAAGGAGAATTAAAGGTGTGACCTTGCTCGAGAAAATGGTAGGGGTTAGGATATCTATCGACTAGTTTTTAGGACAATAAGATGAAAACATATCGGACAGCTATAATCGGTTGTGGTCGTCGAGCTTACGGACACGCTAATGCTTACCGGCTGATATCTAATGCTAAATTAGTTGCTTGTTCCAATAAATCGGATCTTAGTAGAAGGCAAAAATTTGCAAACACCTACAATACTGCCAGCTATGCTAGTGCCAAGCGAATGATTGAGGAAGAAAAACCTGATTTGGTACATTTGGTTACAATGCCTGATCAATCGCTAAATCTGTTACGAATGGTTTCAGATTTGGGTGTCCCAGCTTGTTTGGTAGAAAAACCGATTGCCAATGGTGTAAAGGATTGGCAACAATTGTGCGAATTAGAGGAAAAATCTACNACCAAATTCGGAGTTTCCAAACAGTTTCGCTGGCATCCTTGCTTACTAGAATGTCATAAAGCCTTGCAATCAGGTCAACTCGGACAACTAAAATGGTTGAATATTTCTGCTCGAATGAACTTATCAGCCCAAGGAACACATATGATAGATTGGGCAATGTTTCTCAANAACGANTCGCCAGTAAGCCNAGTTTTCGGTAATGTTGGTGGTGTAAAACCGATGGATAGTTCTTATNCTTCTCCGGCATATGGTATNGCTGAAATCGTATTCGCTAANGGNATTCGCGGNTTTTGGCATTCAGGAACTTCATCTCCAATGGTTATAAAGGATCCAACGATTTACAAGCACACACATATTATGGCCTATGCAACACTAGGTCAGGTTAGTTTCGAAGAATTTGGACGTTGGCAGATTCAATCACCACTAGAAAGTCGGGGTGGGCAAATTAGTGAAGGAGATCGAAATTCTTATAACGATATTGCACAGGCTGGTTTAACCAAAGCAATGTTAGATTGGATAGACGATGACCTGCGGCCAGTAGCAACAAACCTTAAGCTAGCTCTACACCAATGGAATACTATTTTGGGTCTATACACAAGTGCCATTCTACGGGAACCAGTCGATATACCATTCAATCCACCAAATGATCTAATGGTTAGATTGAGGTCAGCGCTTGGCTAGCTTCCATTGGAATAATATATTGTCATAATCTACCTTAGAAAATTAATGCTTGGTTGGGTAACCTGTGGTCTATGCAACTGGCTCATTTGGGCTTTTTTACTATAGGAAGAGATCGTTTGATTAAGCAGTTGGACAGGAAGGGGTTGAGAAGAAGATGGATCGATCTGAGGTTTAAAAAGGTGTATCGAGTGAAAATTGTGTTGAGATTTACCTTCTTTTCTGTTGGGATTATCGTTTAGGAAAAGATTTTGTACGACGATTGCTGGCTGAACGGTACTATGTTTTTGATGAAATTGGCCGGTAAGAAACAGAGCTTTTTCCAAATTAGGGGTTAGTTCTTTTTTCAAGGCCGGCATAACTTTAGATAAATATTCCTGCTCAGTTGGCGAACTAGGAATTAAATACTCAATCACACTAGTTGGTTTGTTACCAGTTGTCTGTTTATTGGGCTGTCTAGACAGCGAAGTGGACAGTTCAGTGGGTTTGGGGGTAGGTGATTCATTCCTGAAATTCGACAGCCCTTGAGCCAAACGATTGGCTACACTAGTCAGATTCATGGCCTAATTTCCTTTGTTAGAAGAGTACTACCCTCTTATTTGTCGATTATAGTGGCTAATTCTTGAGTTCGTTAATATGATTGGCCTTCAAACTTCGTTTATAAATACGTGTTCTTTGTTTTTCAAAGACCAATTGATAATTGGCTTCTATACGTTTTTGAATTTCTGAATCCACAGGTAACGACCAGGTGTAGATAAAATCGACTAAATCAACATATGGAGCAATTTTCATCTCTCTTGGTTTGGATTCGATAATNGATAAATTGGGTCGAACATCTTTGAATGAAGGATTGAAAAGAATAGGAAAATAATCAGTATTAGCTTCGTAATTGTCCCATTCAACTCCACCTGTGTAAGCACAATAATAACCAATGGCATGAAGAAACATACCAATACGTTGACACCGGCCGCGAGAATCGAAAANAAGAGGTAAAATTCGGCTATTCGGACTGATCTGATGTAGTCCAGATCTAAACTCTTGCATATCTTTGTCTAGTTTTGGGTATAAGTTGANCATATAACCAAAGTTAATTAAAGCGATTAAAATTAAAATACTAAAAACTATCCAACGAGTCAGCTGGTATTTAGGCAGTTGGAAAAATGGTATTAAGAATAAGAAGGGATATAGGCTTAGTCGGTGACTAATAAAGCCTCCCCCAGACATTCCGTCTGGGACCAAAACATATAGGACAACACAAACTAAACTAATTAGGAAAAAGCTATCTTTATATTGAAAAGACAAGTGGCGTTTTTTCCAAATATTGGATACTAAATTGAGTNCGGTCAGGATAAGAAGAAGTAGGAAACAAGTGGCTAGAATTTTGCCTAATTTCAGCTGAAAAGTCGTAAATGAAAATAGAACCTCCAGACTTGAAACGTATTCGTACAAGCGNCGGATTGACCAATGAATATGGTTACTTTTGGTGCCATGAGACAAAATAAACCATATTGGTAAAACACAAGATGGAAGTAGCATTGGTATTTGCCACAAATGTTTTTTTAAGTTACTTAGCCGAATAGTTGTCAACCAGAGAATTGACACAGCTATCAGAGCAATGACGGTTGACACCATATGTGAAAAATAGCAACAAACCATGATCAAGTTGAATACGATGGCCTGCTTATAACCTAATTTTTGGTGGTTTTCCCACCAATAGCCTACCGCAAGCAAACAAAAACCTAAGCTGTATGAAAAATTGTAGAACCCCATGTGAAGAAGATAGTTATAAACAAAGGGAAATAGAAGTAAAGGTAAGCTGTTGGTGCTAATGTCACTACAGAATGAATACGGAGACTTGTCTGATAAAAATGAGCTCCTACCAACACCAATAATCAGAAACCGACCTGCATAAAGAAATAGAATAACATAACCACTTAACATTATTTTTTCGGCTATCAATGGGTCAACTATGAACATGAGACTTGCGATGACAATGTGCCCAAACCAGTTAGGCATTGGTTGTAAATTCAAATCATAGTATTGTTGAAGGAGAGGATATTGTTTGGTGTTAAAGTATTCTTTGAGGATGAAAGAGTTATATACATGACTCGGCCCATCTTGAGTCGGGAAAAATTGAATTGACCAAATTGGTAAAAGATAAAGAAGGGTTAAAACAAAGAAGAGGNTGTTAGATGGTACTGAAAAGTAGTTGTAGAGTCTTTGANCAACTTGATGAAGCCTTTTGTTTTCATTGTTGTGCAAGGTTTTCCTCTTTCAGTTGTTAACTCGAGCTAGCCGATATAAGAACTATCTGACTTCCATTAGAATTNTGGGAGGGTGTGAAAGAGTTTATCAAAGGAGGAAACGATCAGNGCACAAAAACACGAACACGACTCACTGCTANTAGCACCTTGATTTCAGTTAAGGGATCCCGAGTGATGATCNATATTGATTGCAAGTATCCAACTTCGGGTCAACGCAAGGACTTTGGTGGCCTCAGGATTTCAGAGTAAATAATCGCTTGACGAGCGTTACTTGGTTTGAAATCGATGAATGGNTGATTCGGTTCTAACTCANCAGATTTCTGTTCAGAGTAACTTGCCATGTTGGGCTCAAAAGCGANAGGATCATCCAATATTTCGTCTTGGTCCANCACCTCTATCTCATCNGGGATTAGCTCTTTTTGCTCAGGTACTGGCTCAGTTTCAGGTTCTATNAGTTCGTTGATGAAGGGCAGCTTTAGTTTCCCATCTTCCGTCAGTCCATAGTCATTCTCATTTGTCTTTTTTCGACGGTAGAGTCGATTAAAAATTACAAAAATCCCGACNGCAATATACCCAAGTAATTCAATAATACCATCCATTTNTGATTACCTTACCTTTAAAACCATATGCAAGTAATACTATTAGGTTACACCAACCGAATGACTCGATCGACTTGTATCCTTTTCTCCCGTTGGTGTAGCAATTGATTGCCTCATTTCTGTATCGGCAATGATGTTTCGCAAGTTGTAATACTCAGTCACGTTCATTCGATTAGTATTGAACGCATCAGNGATAGCCTGTGGGACTTCCGCTTCAGCTTCAATTAATTCGACTGTTCTTTCTTCAACCAAAGCTTTCATTTCTTCAGCCTGGGCCTCTGCAAGTGCGCGCTTTTCTTCAGCCTTAGCTTGGGCTATTTTCAATTCTGCGTGAGCTTCATCTGTTTGTAGTTTAGCTCCTACGTTTTCACCAATATCAATATCTGCAATGTCTATGGACAAAATCTCAAAAGCTGTGCCAACAGCCAGNCCCTTGTCCAGAACACTCCTAGTAATCTGCTCCGGATTCTCAAGTACCGCTTTGTGGCTAATTGCAGAACCAATGGTGGTAATAATCCCCTGTCCCACGCGAGCAACAATGGTCTCTTCAGTTGCACCACCTACCAATCGGTCTATATCGGCACGAACTGTCACTCGTGCCCGAACNACCAGCTGGATACCATCACGGGCTACTGCAGTGATTCCCCGCTTGTTTTCAGTATTTTCTGGCACATCAATTATCTTGGGATTGACACTCATCTTCACTGCTTCNAGCACATCTCTACCGGCTAAGTCAATTGCTGCTGCTTGATCAAACTCCAAAGGAATATTTGCTTTGCTAGCTGCAATTATTGCTCTAACTACGTTGCCAACATTACCACCAGCTAAGTAGTGTGCCTCCAGATTATCCAAACTCAGGCGAAGACCAGCCTTGGTCGCCTCAATTTGAGGGTCTACGATTTGTTTGGGNGGGACACGCCGCAGTCGCATCGGAACTAAGTCTCCAAAAATTCGCACAGCAACGCCAGCAGCTCGAGCTGCGATCCACAACCCAAGTGGAACGTAATTGCCGACTAGAACGAAAAATAAGACTATGACAAAGGCTAGAATCGGCCAAAAAGTAAAAAGTTCCATAATTCTTCGCTCCTANTCTGTTAGGGTTTCCACCTGTGGTTGGGTATTTAAATTGCCAGATCGGAAAGCACCTGCTACTGCTCTTGGTACCTGAGCTTCAGCTTCAACAACTTTCGCTCTCATTTCTTCTACCTTCGCTGTCATAACTTGTTTTTCGGCAACAGCCATTGCTCGCCTTTCTTCCGCTTTAGCTTGAGCTACGATTTGATCTGCTTCTGCTTGTTCCGCTCTCAGTGAAGCACCAATGTTTTTATCTACATTAATATCGGCAATATCGATAGACAAAATTTGGTACGCAGTACCAGCATCTAGACCACGTTCCAAGACTGTTTTGGAAATAATATCTGGGTTTTCCAGAACGTCTTCATAGGTTTCTGCTGAACCTATAGCGCTAACGATTCCTTCACCTACACGCGCCAAAATTGTGTCTTCACCAGCACCACCAACCAAACGGTTGATATTGGCCCGAACTGTAACCCGAGCGGTTGCTAACAGTTGAACACCGTCTAATGCCACAGCAGAGACAGCTGGGGTTGTTATGACTCGTGGGTTTACACTCACTTGGACGGCTTCAAATACATCCCTGCCAGCTAAATCGATGGCAGTTGCTTGCTGAAAAGGCAACTCAATTTTGGCTTTGTCCGCCGCGATTAAAGCATTTACGACCGAAGTCACATTACCACGAGCCAACAAGTGAGCCTCTAAGTCTGCGATGTTTAGCTTCAGCCCAGCTTTCACTGCACTGATTTGAGCGTTAACGATGACTTGTGGGCTGACACCCCTCAGTCGCATTCCAACCAAATCACCAAAAATACGGACTCTTACCCCAGAAAATGAGGCCGCAACCCAGAGCCCAACGGGTACAAACCACAGTAAAATAACAAAGAAAACGATCACGACGATCGCCGGAATGGCAACCAACGAGCCAAGCTGTTCCAACATAATCTAAGTCAGCTCCTTATTTCAATAGTAACTTTATTTTCTCTAAATTGTGAGTTAAAAAGGTAAATCCATATCATCTTCAGGAGTCTTTGGAATTACAACTTCTTCTTTGTCTCCACCCAAATTGAAGCTGAACTGCAGACCTGGTTTGGAGGTTAAAGATAGCGAAAGAGTAGCATTTTCGCTTATGTCGTAGCGTAGTCCCCCACTGCTAATATTATCTAACCGAAAACCGTTTACGAAGGCCGTTCTGGAAAAATCGACAGTCGCCCAAATACTATCAGACAGAGCGAATTCCGCTCCAAGCTGTAATAATGGAACAATATTTAGGCCTTTGCTCGACATATGAAGACCGCCAGCCGCATGAAAACGCATAGCCTGACCAAGATTTAGTGTGGCTAAAATTTGAGGCTCGACAGCAATAAAAGACATGCCATCCGCAGGCGTTTGGTCCTGAAATTCTCCATCGGAATTGATGCGGTCATCTCCCGTAAAGCCTGATAAGACACGACCAAAAATTGCTACGGCCGGAAGTCCATCTTGGGACTCTGGCTTGATACCATACTTAACTGCAATTTCCCCATTAAAGATTGGTTGAGGATAAACACGAGTATTTTTGTCAGGATCATCAGTCTGAAAAAAGTTAGCAACTTCTTTGCTTACTTGACCAACAGAATATGTACCACCTATGGCCAAATCGATATTCTCCGTTATCCCGAAGGTCAGTGATAATGGTAGTAGGATGGCTTTGGCGCGGTATTTGATTTGATGTTGCTCAGCAAAATTACCAATAACTGCCGATTGAGTAACTGAGTTATCATTTTGAACTAGCTTTTGATAGGCTAGAATACTTGCCTGACTGGAATTTCCTCCCTTACCCAATGTGTCTGCGGTCTGCATCATACCAAGTTGAGTTCCTGCCAGCGATTCGAAAAGAATAGACGAAATAAAGCAAAAGGAAAAAAGGAGATGCCTAAAACGAAAATTATACAACAAACGCATTGATAATCCCTGAATCCAAACAGTAAAAAGTTATTAGCAACGGTAAAAGAAAGGTTAATTTTTTCATCATTGGCTTTGTACTCCTTCGACTAAATCTTCAAAGCCAGGAGGCGGAGGTGCCGCAGCCAGCATGCCTTCGTCGGGTAAGCCTGTATCTGGTCTAGGGGTTTTATCAACAGCAGCTACATAATATAGCTTGGGAATCAGTTGCATTTTTTTGTTTAGCAACCAACCTTCGTTTTCTAGCAAAACAAAAGTTTGACCTGCTGACAGAAAACGTCGAGGGGCTAATTCTCCCCCCTGCGAAACTGGCTTTTCATCTTGCTTAGTAGAGTAAATCTGGTAGCCCTTTAGATCTTTTTCGACGTTTGCTTCCCATCTCAATGCTACATCGTACTTGCCGTTGATTTTGGAGCGGTATTGGGACAAAAAATTGAGAGGCATTTGCGGTGGAATGTGCCCTACGGAGGCTTCGACTTCGGTAATACTTGGCACCCCGAATTTGTCATAGGCAACCAGCCGGTATCGTTTGCTTTCACCATCTTTGTTGAAGGCGGGATCAGAGAAAAAGAAAGGACTTTCTAGAGTATAGGGCTGTCCGACTTGCTCAAACTTTGAGCCACCAGGAGTTGTAGAAAAGATCCGAAATTCTTTAAAGTCTTCTGGAACGGGATAGTCTTTCCAAATCAGTGTAATAATTAAATTACGGCTCTTATCAATTAGTAAATTAGGCTTAGGTGGTGGAGTACTAGGTGTCGTTGCTTGACTGGGCCACAGAGGTGTGGTTTTGCGATCATCCGTCTGGAATTCTTTTGGGTTAGGGGTTTCTATCCCCTCGGCGTCAACATAAGAAACACGATAAATATAAAGATGAGGTTTTCCTGTCGTATCTAGCTGATCATTCAAAATACCATTTTGGTCAACATATCGATTATCTTTGCTGCTGACTTCGCCAACTTGTGTAAATTTGGATTGGATATCACCTGAAAACCGTCGATAAATTCGATATTTGGAAACTCCCGGATAATCCAATTGGTTCCATTCAACCAAGACTTGCTGGTCGCCAGGAGTAAGTCTCAAACCACTAGGTGATCCGGCAGTCCTGGGGTTGTCAGGGTCGAACGGATTAGCTAGGTCATCGCCACTTCCACAGCTAAATATTAACAAGCAGGAGGATATGATCAACAATTGGAGTAAATACGATTTACTAATCAAAATCGTCTACTCCAGACGACTTTAGCTTCGCGTTTTACTAGGTCGACTTGAGGTGATAAACCAATCGAAGCGTTGGTTTGGGGTAAAGTTAATTGGTGTGCGACAACACTACCAGTGGCTTGTTTCCAAATTGAAATTATTAAAGACAAACCGGCAATACTCAGTCCAGTCCTGGCCATAACAACACTGGCTGTTTGAAGTTGACGGTAATCCTGTCTGTATTTTTTAATTTCGCTCTGCAAAGCAGTTCGGAGGTAGTTATCATAACTATCCTGTGCTGACTTATTGAGATA